>CAWEHT010000112.1:0-26004 GCA_963808455.1 uncultured Chloroflexia bacterium
TGCGGCCATCCAGGGCGCGGCCGATGCGGCCAGGGCGCTTCAGCCGCTGGCGGGCCCGGCAGCCGGCGCCCTGTTCGGCGCCGGCCTGCTGGGGGCCTCGTTGATGGCCGCCGCCGTGCTGCCCATCACGACCTCTTTTGCCATCACCGAGGCCCTGGGCCTGACGAAGGGCGTCGGGCTCGACCCGCGCCGGGCGCCGGCCTTCTTCGGCCTGATCACGGCTGCCCTGGCCCTCGGGGCCGGCCTGGCCATGATCCCGGGCATCCCCGTCATCCGCTTCTTGATCTGGGTCCAGGTCCTCAACGGGATCCTGCTGCCGATCATCCTGGTGTTCATGCTGCTGCTGGCTGGCGATCCGCGCCTGATGGGCGGCCTGAGGAACTCCAGGCGGCAAGACATCCTGGGCTGGACCACATGTGCCCTCATCAGCCTGGCCGTCATCTTTCTGCTGGCGCAGCAGGCGTCGGGCCTGCTCGCTGACGGGCTGGCCGGCCCGCTAGTGAGCCACCTGGCCGGGCCCGGCGAAATATGTTATGATTTGCCAACCTATTGAGGAGGCACTCCGCGCAGCCGGGCCGAGCGGTAGCCGGCCGGAAAGGTGCCCTATCGGCAAGAGAGAGGTAGCATGGACGAGTCTGACAAGAGCGCGCCGGCAGGCATGCGCATCGTGATCAAGAAAAATGGGCCGTACATCGTGCAGGGGAACGTGCCGCTGGTCGCCAAGACGCAGGTCGTTTCGGAGCACGGCGAGCCGCTGACGTGGAAGAAGGAGGGCGCCCTGGAGGCAACCGGCGAGTACGCGTTGTGCCGCTGCGGCCACTCCGGCAACAAGCCTTTCTGCGACGGCACGCACCGCAAGGCCGGCTTCGACGGGACCGAGAGGGCCGACACGGCGCCAACGGCAGAACGCCAGCTCACCTTCGAGGGCGGCACCAGGTTGATCGTTAAGAAGGACCCGGCGTTGTGCATGGACTCCGGTTTCTGCGGCCTGCGCAAAGCGGGCATCGCCGAGTACGTGGCAGCCTCGAGCAACGCCGAGGGCGCGTTTGGTGGCGATGGCCATGGTCGAGCGCTGCCCATCCGGCGCGTTGACCTACCGTATCGCGGCCGGCGAAGCCGACATCGAAACCGACCTGCCGCAGCAGATCGCCGATACCACCGAGATCACTGCGGACGGCCCCATCGCCGGCCCGCTGTGGGTAACGGGAGGCATCCCCATCGAGCGTTCGGACGGCCAACCCATGGAGACGCGCAACCGGGTGACGCTGTGCAACTGTGGCCTGTCGGGCATCAAGCCGCTCTGCGACGGCACGCACCGGCACGAAGCGCAGCGCCAGGCCCGAAGGCGCAGGGTCGCCGGGCGGTAGGGACGCGAGCGGCGGGCGCGCGAGCGACGTTTGGAACACGAAGGCACGAAGCGGCGCGAAGCGCACGAAGCATGAAGGACGCGAAACGCGGAGGCTTTGGATCACGAAAGGCGCGAAACGAAGCGAAAGGCACGAAAGGGCTCGCCGAGATCGATTCAACAGGACAAGGCACGCGAGACGGTGCCTGGGTGCAGGAAAAGGGCGGCGGGGAGTGCGTGGGCCACAACAATGCACACCGAAGGGGATGCCAGCGTGAAGGCGGCTGCCCGTGCGGCCTGGTGAGCCCTGGTGGCCGGCCTTCGAGGCCGAAGCTGCCGGCGACTTAGTGGTTCATCCGCTAAATTCCTCGCGGGGCCGCCGGGGGTTGCGCAGTCCCCGCAGGGCGAAACCCGTCGGCTGCAACATCAAGCCTGTTCAAACAGGCTGAGATGCCGGTCGTCAGTGCGCCTCGGTGCACTTCGTGTGCCAGGCGCCAGTGTGCAGCCAACTTGCCGGATGAACCACTTAGGCTTGCCTCCAATAACTGGATTTGCTGACCCCGACCAGCGCCCTACCGCGGGCCACGCGTGGAACCGTGCCTCTCGTGGTCGTGATACCTGCCCTCGCCGCGGCGCGAGCATCCGCGCATCCGCGCATCTGCGGCGTCATCCGTGGTCGGCCCAAGCTCCGGCCCCGACCGCGGCGTCATCCGCGGTCGGCCCGAGCTCCGGCCCCGGCCGCGCTACCCACGCCTGCGCCTGCGCCCACTGGCGCCGTGAGATGGGCAGAAAAAGGATCAGCCAGAGCGCCCAGCCCGCCGCCAGGGAGGGGACCATGCCCACCAGCGGCATCGTCAGATAGGGGACGATGAACATGACGGACATGACCAGCGCCACGAGCGCGGCCTGCCGTGCCACCGTCCACAGGCTGTGACGCGCCTCGTAGCTGCTGATGGTGCCCATGATCGGGAAGACTGTGGCGAAGCCCTGGAGATAGCCCCGGCCGCCGACGAGGAAGAGCACGATGGCTGCGATGATCGGCCATTTCAGCCAGACCGGCAGCGTGCTGCGGTGCCCGGGCTCGGCCCGATAGGGCAGCAGACGGAACGCCGCGAGCCCTATAGCGAACGTGCCAATCGTCGCCACCCAGTAGTTCGTCGCCGTGTGCGGCACGACCGCGGCCAGGCCGGCCCCGATGGCACAGTAGGCCGCGGTCGAAATGACGATAGTGGGCACGATCGGCGTCCGCTTGCCCTGGTGCAGCCAGCGGACGGCCTGCATGAAGAGGAAGAAGAGGTCCAGCCCGAGCACGGTGGTGACGTCAACGGCCCTGCCGGTGACCAAGGTCATGCCTGTGAAGGGGATCGGCAGCGATAACAGGAGGGCTTTCCACTTGGCCGACTTGACATAAGCGATGGCCGTCGCCTGGATCGAGAGCACCAGGATCACGGCAACGTCCAGTTCTGACAGCCTCAACGCCATGCATGCCCCTTTTCACCATTTGTCAAGAAGCCCAACCCCTTACTCCCTACTCCCTATTCCCTACACCGTGTCCTTGCCTTTCTGGGAAAGCGCCGTCAGGGCGGTGCACACCGCCGCAATAGCGATCAGCACGCCCCAGGGCAGCAGCAGGTGGCGCAGGTTGTGGGCATAGTCCACGGAGAACCCGCTCGCCGGCAGCGCCTCGATGCTGCCAATGGCCTGCAGCCCCCAGTGCGTGGCGCTGATATCGGAGACGTATTTCACGGCCCCTTCCAGCGGGAAGATGGCGCCGGCAAAGATGATCTGCACGAAAAGCACCAGCAGGATCATGTAGACGACCATGTCGGAGCTCCGCGAGATGGATGAGATCAGCAGCCCAAGGCAGATGCTGGCAACCGTGGTCAGCACCAGCGTGATGTAAATCTCGATCACGGGCGAGGCGATGATCCCGTCGTGCGGATAGGCCACCTTGAAGCGCAACACGATCAGCAGCAACGCGCATTGCAGCAAGGCGAAGGCGCCCAGCACGGCGATCTTGGAGGCCAGGTAAGGCAAGATCTTCAGGTTCACCATCCGCTCGCGCCGATAGATGGGGTCCTCTTTGATGAGCTCGTAGGCTGCCCCGAAGAATCCCAAGCAGGTTGGCGGCCAGCGCCAGCATAAACGCGATGCGCTGCGCCTGGGCTGCCTGCGTGTAGGCCTGTCCCACGAGGTCCGGCGAGAGGGTGCCGGCCGCTATCTGCGGCCAGCTGCCCGTCAGGTCGCCCGCGTGGGCCATCAACAGCAGGAAAATGCCGATGATCGGCATGGCGGCCAACAGGATGAACAGGCTCAGAGGGTCGCGAAACACCAGGTTGAGGTTGCGCCGCGCCAGCACGCCGAACTGTCGCATCGTCAACACGGTCGGGCGCTCCGGGCGGTAAGCCCGTGGGGCCGCGGAAGCGCCGGAGGGTTCGGCGGGCCGGGACGCGCCGGCCGCAACTTCGGGCGCGGAGGCCGGGTCGATCGCCCGCAGGCGGGCGGCCACGTGCTCCTGATAAAGCTGCGAGCTCCTGAAGCAGGCCTCCCAGGCCTCGGCGGCCGTCGCGAAGGGCAGCTGCGCGCCGGGCGTGGCGCTCCCTGTAGCCCCAGGGGCGGCGTCGCGGTTGGCCGGGGCGGCGCCGGGCGCGGGCAAACGTCCCGCGTCACCTGTGGGGCCCTGGCCGGCGCCCGTGCCGGCAGCATTGCCGCCCGCAGCCGCCGAGGCCGGTCCGGTGCGCCCTTCACCCTCCCCCGTGGCCGGCGCATCTCCGGCCCTGCCGTCCGGGCCGCCCCATCCCGGTGGGGGTGGGTTGTGCACCGGGTCCAGTGGCTGCGTCAGCCGCGTGTAGATATCGGCGAAGTCCGCCGCGCCGAAGAAGCCCAACGCATCCTGGGGCGGGCCGAAGTAAACGAGCCGGCCATCGGCCATGAACGCGACATAGGTGCACTGCGTGATGTTGGCGGTGGCATGCGTCACGAGGATCACCGTGCGCCCGCCGTCGGCGAGCTGGCGCAGGGTATACATCATCTTCTTCTCGAGCCCGGGATCCAGCCCCGACGTGGGCTCGTCAAGGAAGAACAGGCCCGGGCCGGCGAGCAGCTCGACCGCAATACTGACGCGCTTGCGCTGGCCACCGCTGAGCCGGCTCACCTGCTTGGACTCGTGCGCGGTCATCTCGACCTGGTCCAGCGCGTCGTTGACCCGGCAGCGTCACTTCATCCGGTGTGGCGTCGGGCAGGCGCAGCTCCGCCGCGTAGGTCAGGGCGCCGCGCACGGAGAGCTGGCCGTGGATGATGTCGTCCTGCGGCACGTAACCGAAGATGTTCTCATAGGCGCTGTAATTGGTGTAAAGGTCGTCGCCATTGATCAAGACGCGCCCCTGGGCCGGGGCAAAACCCGTGAGCGCCTTCAGCAGCGTGCTCTTGCCCGCGCCGCTGCCGCCTACCAAGCCGACGAACTCGCGCGGGTAGATCGAGAGGCTCACGTCGTTGAGGATCAGCCGGGTCGCCGACGGGCCGCCCAGGATGCGCCGCAGCGCGCCACCGGCGGGCACCCGCGGTTGAGGTGCAGACCGTCGAGCCGGTAAAGTCCCTCGGGCGAGGCTTGCGTCAGCCCCTCCTGGTTGTACAGCAGGCGGAACGGCCCGATCTGGATCACGTCGCCTGCCTTCACCAGCGTGGGCTTTGCCAGTTTGCGCCCGTTGACGAACGTGCCGTTCGTGCTGTTCAGGTCAGACAGCACGTGCCCATCGGGTGTCAGCTCCATGCCGCGCGTGTTGGCGCGAGACGGCGGGATGCGCCAGGCGCACCTGATTGGAAGGGTCACGCCCGATGGTGTAAGAGGCCAGGCCGGAGACATCTTTCAGGTGGTCCAGCCGGATCAGACCTTTCTTCGCGCGCTGGTCAACGCCGCTCACGAAGGTCAGGCTCACGGAGTTCCCGTGCTGGTCTCCGATGCGGATGATGTCGCCATCCTGGAGCTTCTGCGCGGCCTGTGGCTGAAGGCGCCGGCCGCTGACCGAGGTGCCGTTCGTGCTGCCCAGGTCGGTCAGCCAGAAGCCGTCGGCCCGCTCTTCCAACTGAGCGTGCCCGGCGCGAGACGGCCGAGTTGGCCACCACCACCTGGTTCTCGGGCTGCCGCCCGATGATCCACTGGCCGCCCTCGCCGCTGCCGGGCGGTGGGCCGACGAGGGAAAAGGATTCCTTCGGCTGCCCCGGTTCCTGCACGATCAGGCGCGGCCCCGGGTCCTCAACCCGCACCGTACTCGGGGCCGACTGCCCCAACGGGCCCTGTGGCCTGTTCATTGCCCCTCCTACTATCACTGGACCCCAGTCAGGTCCAGCACCATCAAGTTAGTGAACCCGGCGCTGGCCTGCCCACCGGCATAGAGAGCCCCCAGGCCCAGCTGGAGGCCGCCTGTCGTGGTCACATTCGCGGCGTTCGTCGTCCACAGCTGCTGGCCGTTGGCGTCGACCTCGAGCTGGCTGCCCGCGGCCCTGGCGATGAGGTTGTTCTCACCTTGCCGCGCCCAGGCCGGTGTGGAGCGCCGAGTTGTAGGTCCAATTCTGCAGCGCCGTCTCCTGCCCGCCGGACGACTGGTCCACTGCGAAGTAGCCGTTCGGCAGAAATGCCGCCGTGTAGCAGTTGTTGATGGTGCTGTCCTGGCATCGAAAAGCGATGACGGCGCCTGCCCCGCTGGAGGCCGAAGCGAAGGTCACGTTCACGCTCGCCACGAAATCGGCGACGTCAACGTTCGGCACCGGCCGGTGCGCTATGACACCATTCTGGTACGCCGCGAGCGTCGCGGTGAGCTTGCCGCCGTTGATCTCGAAATCGCCGTAGCCGACCTGGTCGGTCAGCGGCCCAAGCGCCCAGCCCAGCGAGTTGTCGTCGAAGCGCTCCATGACCAGCAACCTGCCCAACGTCCCGCCTGCCCCCGTGGTCCCTCCGGCCGGTTGGGTGACGAAAAGGTTGCGGAAAGCCACCCTGGCCTGATCCCCCTGGCGTGCCAGGGAGACGCCCAGCTGTATGCTGCCGGAACTGAAGGTGGCATCGCTCAGCACCAACAGCCGCTGCCCGTTGGCATAAAGCGCGAACGTTGACCCCGACGCGACGACGGCGAGAGTATTGGTCTGCCCGGCGCCGGTAAGGATCGCGGTACCAGGCGTCCAATCTTGCAACGCCGAGAACTGCCCGTTCTGCCAGCGCCCGAAACTGAAGGCGCCGGAAGACCTGAAGCCTGCCCAGTAGCAGTTGTTATCCGTATTGTCCTGGCAGCGGAAGTAAATATCGATCCCGGCGTCCTGGCTTGCCTGGAGGAAGGTGGCATCCAGGCTGAGCTGAAAATCCTGGGCCGTCACGCCGGGCACCGCGCCGTAGACGCCGCCACCGTCGGTCAAGGCCTGCACCGTCTCCACATAGGTGCCGTTTTGAAATTCGTCATCCCATGAGGTATGTTGCCCCTGGCCCCGGCCTGTGTCCCAGCCGTTCTGATTCGAGGCGAAGGTGTCGTAGAAGAGGACCCCTGGCGCGCCTTGCGTTTGCGAGAACGAAGCCGGCATCACGGCCGTCGGGACTGCCGGCGGGGGCACTGCCGTGTCGGTGGGAGGGATCGGCGTGTCAGCGGGTGGCAGCGGCGTGTCAGTCGCCGGCAACGACGTGTCGGTCGGCACTGCGGTGGGCGGCAACGGCGTATCCGTCGGCGGGGCGGCGGTGTCCGTGGCCGGGAAGGGCGTGTCGGTGGGTGGCTCCGCCGTGTCAGTGGCCCCGGGCAGGACCGCCGCACCGACTGTCGCGGTGTCCACCGCCTGGCCACCGGGAGTGCCGGCGCCCAGGGCGCCCGCCTGGGAGGCGCCCTGCCCGCCCGAGGGCTCCCCGCCCTGGGCTGTCGCCTCCGGCGTTGGCCCGCCGGCCCCGGAGGCCGCAGCCGCCGTCTCAACCTCTGGGACGGGCGGGTTCCCCTCTGCGCCGGCCTGCCTGGCCTCGGCCACGGCCTCCGCCGTCAGCGCGAGGCCAGGGGAGAACAAGGCCGTCCCATTCACGCCGGGCGGCAGAGAGGGAGTCCCTGCGCCCCCGGTCGTTCCCCCCTGGGCCGCCGCCGTGGCGGCTGCAGCGGTCCCGTTTGCGAGGGCGAGCGCCCCTGTGGGGGGCGTGCCAGACGCGCCCTCCGGCGTCAAGGGCGACGGAGAACCCGTGGACAGGCCGGCGAGCGACACCTGCGACGGGGTGGGCGTGCCCGCGCCGCCCCGCCCGAGATCGGCGAAGTGCTTTGCCAGGGCCAGGGCGCCGATCGCGACGACGGCTACCAGCGCCACGGCCAGCCAGCGTGCCGGCCGCCCGCCGGCCAGCGCCTGGCGCACGGGCTCCAGCGATCCCTGCAGGTCGCTCGCCCCGGGCAGGCGCCGCCCCGGCGCCGCCTCGGTCACCCGCATCGTGGGCGCCACGGTTGTCTTCCCCGGGGCGACCGTGGCTCCCACCCCCACCCCCAGCGCCTGGCGCATCTGCTCGGCGGTCTGGAAGCGCTGCGTGGTGTGAGGGTCCATGGCCTTGAGGACGGCCGCCTGCGTCGCCGGGGACACCGCCGCATTGAGCCTACGCGGTGGCACCAGCGGCGTCGATTCGGCCAGGCGGTCGATGGCATCCGGTGGGACCTGGCCGGTCAGCAGATAGTAGAGCGTGGCGCCCAGGGCGTACACGTCGGATCGGGCATCGGTGCGGCCCATGCCGTACTGCTCAGGCGGCGAGAACCCCTGGGTGATAGCATGGCTGCCCGTCTTCGTGCTCATCGCCGGATCGTAGACCTTGGAGATGCCGAAGTCCACGAGCATCGCCCGCCCGTCCGGGGTCACGATGATGTTTTGTGGCTTGATGTCACGGTGGATGATCGGCCGGATCTGCGAGTGCAGGTAGATCAGAGCGTCGCAAACCTGCCCGACCCAGGTCAGGGCTTCGGCCTCGGCCAGGTGGCCGCCATGATCTTGCACCATGGCGGCCAGGCTCTGCCCCTCGACGAAATCCATAACGAGGTATTGGCCCTGGCCCGGGAGGATGAAGTGGTCGGTCACGCGCGGCAGGCTCGGATGCTTGAGGCTGGCCAGGATCACCGCCTCTTCTTCGAATTGCTCGACCGCTGCCTCGCTGGTATCCAGGTTCTCCTTGAGGGCGCAGGCGCGGTTGCGCACGGTATCCCACGACCGATAGACTGCCCCAAAGCCGCCCTGTCCGATCAAAGCATCGATGCGGTAGCGGTTGTTCAGCACCTGCCCTACGTCCAGCGCCATCCCATCTTCCTCCCAGTCTCACCTCATCCGCACCACGATGGCCGAGATGTTATCGTGGCCGCCGGCTGCGTTGGCCATGTCTACGAGCGTCTCGCAGGCGGCCTGAGGATCGGCGCCGTCGAGCACCCGCCGGATCTCGGCCTCTTCGACCAGCCCATGTAGGCCGTCGCTGCACAAGAGGAGCCCATCGCCCTGGGCCAACTCGAGATGGAAGATGTCCACTTCGACCTCGGCGTGTTCCCCCACGGTGCGATAGATCATATTGCGCTGCGGGTGGGTGCGCGCCTCTTCTTTCGTGATCTGCCCGGCGGCGACCAACCGCATGACCAGCGAGTGGTCGGTGGTCACCTGGCGCAGGCCCTGGCCGTCGATGTGGTAGGCCCGGCTGTCGCCGATGTTGGCGACCCAGGCTTCGTGGTCCACCACGAGCGCCGCCACCAGGGTGGTGCCCATGTCGCTGTGGCGCTGGCGCGCCTCAGCGTAGACGGCCCGATTGGCCGCCCGGCAGGCCTCCTTGAGCAGGGAGCCGTAGTCGCGACGACTTTCAGGGCGGTCACCCTGCGAACCGGCGGCCGGTTTGCTGTTTGCGGCAGGGCCTGGGAGGGGCCCGCCATCCTGCACCAGCACATTCTGCACGAAGGCGCCGGCGAGCGCCTCGATGGCCGTGGCGCTGGCGACCTCGCCGGCCGCGTGCCCACCCATGCCATCGGCTACAGCATACAAGGCGATCGCGCGGGCGCGCGATTGCCGGACGGCCTGCCATTCGAGGCTGACGAGGCTGTCCTCGTTGAGCTCACGTTGCCGGCCGAGGTCCGAGCGGCGACCGGAAACGAGCAGCCCTTCCGGATCGGTTTCCCTGACGGGCACGGATGCAGGTGCGTTCACGTGGCCTCGCTTTCATATGGCCTCAAGATCGGACGCTGAGAGGGCCGGCGAGATCGCGGCGCCGAGCAGGGCCGGCAGGCCCGCGGCGCGCCCAAAAGGCTCGAAGAGATATCTCCGCGCTCCGCAGGCTCGGGGGCGCTCCTCTGCCGTGGGCGGCGCTTGCACTTCTCCAGCCGGGCAATCCCTGGGCCCAGGCGGAGCCGTCTTGCTCGCAGCACGCCATTTCGACGAGCCAGAACTCCCCTGAGTATAGCCGGGCTGCCGTGAGAAGTCAACGGGGGCGCGCGGTGGCGCCCGCGAATTTCGGGCCGGTGTGGCGGGCCCCGGGCTTCTTGAGTTTCTCTTTCCTGGGGCCCGGCGGGCCCCAGGAACCCCGCTCAAGGGGCACAGCCCCTTGAAAACCCCCCAAGGTTTCGTGCGCTGCCAGGCGTTTGCTGCCTTTCCCGGCGCAGCTCGCGGCGGCGCGGCGGGTCTAGTTGGGTACTGGACCTCACCCAACGCCTCGCGTGCAGAGCGCGGCCAGAGCCGCAGATGGCGCGTGCCGGGCTCACGGTCGGGAGCAGGAGGGCCCCTGACCGCTGCTTGCGACGGTCACTACTTGACCAACATCGGCAGGTAAACGGACGCATGGTTCCCGATCGCCCAGAACCCGCCGGCCAGGCTGTACGAGCCGCTGCCGGCCGAGGCAGCTCCGGCTCCAGGCTGGCCGGCGGTGCCCCCGAGGCTATAGCCGTTGCCCGCGGCGAACATGTACCCGCCGCCGCCCACCGTGTTCCAGCTGAGGCTGTAGCTGCTTGCGCTCGCGGGGCCCGCAGCTCCTGCGCCCGCCTGGCCGGCGTCCGCGAGGGCCAGACTGCCCGGCAAGGCGATCGCTGCCGCAAGCACGAGCAGGCCGGCCAGGTCGAGGTAATGTCTCCTGTTCATGGCTTCCTCCCCGCGGCTGCTGCAAGCAGGCGAGCCAGGTCGAGGTAATGTTTCCTGTTCATGGCTTCCTCCCCGCGGCTGCTGCAAGCAGGCCGGCCAGGTCGAGGTAATGTCTCCTGTTCATGGCTTCCTCCCCGCTCCTACTGCAGGCTGACCAGCACCAGCACGAGGCCTCGCCCCGTCTCCAGCTTCGTCATAGCCTTGCCAATCACCGCGCCCTCGGCCTTGGCGTGATCGGTGGCCTTCATGGCGTACCCGGGCACGTTCGACGAGGTCAGCAGGTCCCCAGGTGCGATAGGAGCGGAGAGAGCCTCCGCTTTCACGTAGACGCGGCCTGCCACGGCGACGGGCGTGTTGCCTTCCAGAACGCCTTGCCCTTGCAGCGTCACGCCCGGGCTGACGCCGCCGGCACCGCTGACGATGCCGGCCACCTTCGGATCGTAGGCCACGGTGCTGGGCACCAGCTGGCCCGGGTGCTGGTCGTCGATGACCATCAGCGTGCCGGGCTCGACCGCCGCGCCCCCGGCGTGGCGAACTGCTCGGCCACGTCGCCGCCACCGTCGAGCTTCATGGTGCCTGCATGCACGGTGCCGCCATTGTCGATGTAGTACACGGTTTTCGACTGGGCATTTATGGCGCGGAAATAGCCGCCGGTGCCAGTGTTCTGCGCCAGAATCGTGGTGTCGGCGCTACCGTTCTCGGCGAAGACGGCGATCCCGGCCGGAGTTGTTGTGCCCGCATTGCCCGCATCGGCGAGGAGCGCCGCCCCATTGGACCCGACCCCACTGCTTTCAGCGGTAACCCCTGGCCCGCTGGTGCTCAAGCCGAACAGCCCGGGCCCGGTGGTGCTCTTGCCGGATACACCATTCCCTGAAGTGCTCGTGCCGTATACGCCGTCCGTAGAGGTGCTCGCGCCGTAGACCCCGGCATTAGACGTGCTGGTGCCATACACGCCGTACCCGGAATCGCTCGTGGCGTAGACCCCGTCCCCGCCATTGGAGCCGTTGCCCAGCACGCCCTCGCCCGCCGGCGAGTAGCTCCTGCCCCAGACACCCGCGCCCGTCGCGCCGGCGCTGTTGACGTAGTTCGCGCCGTATATCCCGACGCCATCCGTCGCGTTGTACATTTCCCCGGTGACGCCGGCGGGGATCCCGCCCGTGGGCGCGTTGCTTGCAGATCTTCAGCATCTGGTATGCCGTGCCGTTCACCATCGTGCCCGGCATCAGGCCCTGGGCATATGGGACGGCCGTGAGCATCTGCCGGGGCGTGAGCGTGGTGAAGCCCGCGCTGCTGCTGGGAGTCCCTGCCGGGCACCTTACGGCGATCTGGAGCCAGGTGGCAGCCGAGAACGCGCCTGAGCCGAACTGACCGGCGCTGTTCACCACACTGGTAAATAGCCCGTTGCTGACCTGCACGCCGTTTTCCTGGTCTGTCGCGCCTATCTCATTGCCGCCTGCCGGTGGGGTGCCGCTGCCTGACTGGTCCCACAGGCTGAAGCTAAAGTCGCAGGTTCCGTTGACCGTGGCGGCGCTATTCTTGAGCATCCCCTGGTAGGTGAATGCGGACGAGACGTACCCCGGCCCGCTGGTTACGGTTCTAACCGCCTGCGTTCCGGCGACACCCGCGGCCGTGGGCAGATCGGGGCGCGCGGGGCCGGCACGCTGCGCCGAGGCGAGGCCGGCGCCCAGCAGCACCAACGCGGCGACGGCGATCAGAGCGGTGGGCAACAACCTGGTCTTCATGGTGAGCCTCCTTCTACGGGGTGGCAACGTGCCCCTGGCAATGGGAAGATGTGCGCGTAGCGCTTGAGAAAATGGCAATGCTGCTCGGGTCGTAGCGTCGGGATGCCGGTCCAGGGCGCGCGTTCGCAGAAGCCGACGGCCCCCAGGTGCAGCGTAACCTTTGTTTGCGAGTGAGGCATCCAGCGACTCTCTGTCGTGACGGGACCGAGGCACGCCATGCTCTTCATGCGAAAGACTGGGAGAGCGGAGAGCAAAGTAAGGCCGTCTATAGAATCGCCAAGCCGGGGTCAGGCGATCCCAGATCTCACGCGCGTGGGCGCAAATAGTGTAGCATCCCGGTGCGCGGTTGTCAATCGGCGTTCCGTGTGGCCGTGCTTTCGGTTCATTGAGTAGCGCAACCCGGAGGGGAGACGCGGTCGTCTCTGTCCTTAGCGGTATGGTGCCGACAGACGCGCGGCCCCCCGCAGGGTAGGGTGACCTCCGATACCGGGAGGCAGACCGGCCAATGGCGAGCGCCCCGGCCCATCCATGGGAGGAACCGATGAGAATACTCGCCGCCATCGCCGGCCTCGCGCTCATCCTGCTTGTGGCCCGTGAAGCCTTCGAGACGGTGGTGCTGCCCCGGCGCGTCGCCAGCCGCATCCGTCTCGTCAGCCTGTACTATCTGGCCACGCGCAGGGCCTGGGCCATCGTCGGCCACCGCGTGCGGCTGGGTGCGGCGCGAGAGGATATCCTGAGTTATTACGGGCCCCTGTCGCTGCTCGGCCTGGTCGCGCTGTGGGCCATCCTTTTCATCGTCGCCTTTGCCGCGCTGTTCTGGGGCCTGGCGCTCCCGCTGGCCGCCCCGGACAAGGCGATCGGCTTCGCGACGTACCTCTACCTGAGCGGCTCGACGTTCTTTACGCTCGGCCCCGGCAATGTGGTCGTGGCATCGGGGCCGGGGCGCTTGCTGGAGGTGCTGGAGGTAGCACTGGGGCTGGGCTTCCTGGCCCTGATGATCGGCTACGTGCCCGTGCTCTACCAGGCATTCTCGCGGCGCGAGCTCAGGATCTCCCTGCTGGACGCCCGCGCCGGCTCGCCGGCCAACGCGGCCGGGATGCTGCGGCGCAACTGCGCCATCAGCGACGTGGATGGGCTGCAGAGGATGCTCAACGAGTGGGAGCCCTGGTGCGCGGACATCCTGGAGAGCCACCTCTCGTATCCCCTGCTGGCATTCTACCGGTCGCAGCACGAACGCCAATCCTGGGTGGAGGCGCTCACCGTGATCCTGGACGTCTGCGCTCTGATCCTGACGGGCATCGAGGGGATCCCGGCCGAGCCGGCCAAGTTCGTCTTTGCCATCGCCCGCCACACCGCCGTCGACCTGGCCCAGGTCTTCGGGTCGCCGCCGATGACGGGCGTTCAACCGGCTGCCGTCGCACGAGTTTGCCCGGCTGCAAGGCGCGCTCGCGGGGGCGGGCCTCTTCTTCAGGGCTGGTCCCGCCGCCGAAGGGAAGCTCGCCGAGATCCGGGCCACCTACGAGCCTTTCGTCCGCGCGCTGGCCGACAACCTCCTGCTGACGCTGCCGCCCTGGATCGGCGCCGATGACAGCCTCGACGACTGGCAGACCAGCGCCTGGGATGGGCTCATGCCCTCGACGCGCCAGGCCCTGCTCGACATCATGCGGGAGGAGTGAGCCACGCCTCCGGTCATCCCCGTGTAGTACCAAAGACCTATATCGTGAAGATCGCATATAGCCGAGAATCAGCGCGCGAGGTTGCATTTCCAGACTGTTTACCACATCACTCAGTCCCACCCCAAACATGAGGATGTGTCAATGGCCAGCCATTCGACCGTTGCCCCGCGCCGCCTGCAGGTATGGGGGGCAGCCCTTCTGCCCATTTTGCTCTGTCTTCTGGCCGCAGCATCCTGGCCGGGGCGCACGCAGGCCGACACAGGATATGCCACCCTTGGTGGTCGCATCCTGAACGAGGCAGGCCAACCTCTGGCCGGCGCGTATGTATCCGCCAGCAACACCGCTTCGAGCTCCACGCACTACTATGCGGCCTCCGGCAGCGGCGGCACCTACGTGATGTCGAGCGTGAAGCCCGGCACTTACATCGTCTCAGCCTGGGATCAGGCCGCCGGTTACCTGACGAAATACTACCCTGACACCTACGCGCGCACAGATGCCTCCCCGGTCACCGCCAGCGCCGGCCTCACGGTGACGCTCCAGGACCTGGTCCTGCAGCATGCCGGCGCCATCGCCGGCAGCCTGCGTGATGCCACGACCCTGGCACCCATCGGCGCCGGCGCGCAGCTCTCGGCGTCGCCAGCCCTTTATGAGGGGGGTTCGAACTCGGTGGCGATCAACACGGACGGCACCTTCCTCGCCCGCAACCTGCCACCCGTGCCGATCAACCTCTATGCCCAGGCCTATGGCTATGTCAGTGCCTACTTCGACGGGGGCACGGCTCCTCCGGCGGGCGGCGCGATCACGGTCACTTCGGGCGTCACCGTCACGGGCGTGGATTTCAGGCTGCAGCGCGTGCCGGGCGCCGTGCTGACCGGCCAGGTGACGCTGCCGGCCTGCGCCCAACCGGTCAGCGTGACCGTCGGCGCGCAGTACGCCGGCGGGAGCACCTACCTCTCGCACGGCGCCGGCAGCGGCGGTAGCTTCCGGCTGGCCGGGCTCCAGGCGGGCCGGTGGGTCGTGCAGGCGCTCTTCGATGCCCAGGCGAGCTGCGCCTATGGCCCGTCTGACCCGGTGACGGTGACCGTCGGCTCCGGCGTGACGGATATCCAGCTGCCGCAGGCCCTCAGCCTGGACCCGGTCAACGTGCAGGGGCGCGTCCTCCTGCCGGGCGGCAGCCCTGTCGCGAACTCCCATGCCTACATAGATGCCGGCCTGAGCTCGACGAGCGCCGTGCAGCGGGTCCCCATCGACGGGTCGGGCACCTGGCGCATGGCCGGGGCGCGCGCCGGCACCTATTCTATGCAGCTGCTCACGCCCTACTCTCACAGCGGGGTCGAGTACATCGCGCCGCACCCTGTGCCGTTCACCGTCACGAACCCCTCCGCGCTGACCGTCGTGCCGGACATCTATTATGAGCTGCCGATCAAATCGGTGCAGGGCAGCGTCCTGCTGCCGGACGGCACACCCGTGCCGGGCGCATCGGTCCACTGCGTGGCCAGCACTTCGAGCACCAACCCGCTGAACGTCACCGTTGCCACCAACGCGCAGGGCATCTACCGCTGCGAGCTCGCCCCTGGCGCCTGGCTTGTCTCGCTGTCCCCGTCCTATTCGACGGGGAATCCTCCCTGGTATGACTTCGCCAAACCTTTCGCCGTGACGTTCGCCGACAACAACACGCCTGTCACCGCGACGGCGAATTTCCCGGTGCAGCCGGCGAATGCCCGCGTACATGGCCTCATCACCAGCCCATCCGGCCAGGGGGTGGGCGGCTACGGCGCTTACGTGTCGGTCTATAATTCGCAGATGACCGCGTCGGGGTACCCCAAACAGGACGGCAGCTTCGATTTCCCCCTGGCGCCCGGCGTCTACCACGGCCAGATCGCGCTCAGCACGTCGCTCTATCCGAATCTCGTCGCGCCGCCGCTCAGCCCCATCACCGCGACTGCGGGAGTCACGGTCGAGCTGGGAACCATTCAGCTGGTCGAGAAGGACGGCGTGATCAGCGGACAGGTCACGCGGCAAAGCGATGGGGCGCCTCTGGCAGGCGTCATGGTGGGGGCCTACTGCGGGAGCTGGCCTTCGGTCAGCACGACCACCGGGGCCGACGGCAGCTACCGGCTCCTCGTGGCGAACGAGAAGTGGACGGTCTACGCGTCGATCCCCAGCAGCTGGCACTACGTCGGCCCCTCCAGCCAGACCGCGGTCATCGCCGCAGGGCAAGAGACGGCCACCGTCAACTTCCAGTTAGCAAGCGCCTCCGCCCTCACCGGTGAAGTCGTGGACCCGCAGGGCAACATCGTGTCCGGCGTCGTGGCCACGGCCTACGCCCGGCCGGCCAACGGGGATTCCCCGCAGCCGGTGGCGCGAGCGACGGTCAGCGGCGGCCACTTCTCCCTCAACGTGCCGCCCGGCATCTATCTGGTCGGCCTCTGGGTGCAGCCGGGGAGCGGCTACGCCGCCGGGCCGGAGGTGCTGTCGGCCACCACCACGCAAGGCCCTACCGTCCGGGCGCGCAGCCGCGCCCAGGTGGCCGCCGCGGCCATGGCTCGCCATGAGTCCCTCGTCCGGGTGGCGGCCGATGGCACGGTCGCCGTCCAGCTCGTAGTGCTTCCGCTCGACGCGCGGATCGTGGGCACGTTCTATGAAGACTCGGCCAAGGCGCACCCGGCTACCGGGATCACGGGCGGGGTTGGGGCCGCGCTGGCCGGGGGCTCGACGTGGGAATCGACGGCGATCGCGCCAGGGTCAGCCTCGTACTCCCTCACGGTCGCAGCGGGCACCTGGACCCTCGGTTACTGGATCACCTCGGGTGCCCACCCCGGCCCGCAGCCCGAGACACAGGTGACCGTCACGGATGGCACGACGGTGCGCCAGGATTTCGTCCTGGATCCCAACGGAGGCACGGTCCAGGGCGTCGTGTTCGGCCCGCAAGGGGCTCCACTGGGAGGCACAGAGGTTTACGTCCGGCGTGAGGCGTCCCCCGGCGAGCAGCCCTTCTACCAGACTGCCACGAGCGGTTCGGATGGCAGCTTCAGCTTCGCCGTGCCGTCCGGCCACAGCTACATCGTCGGCGCAAACGGCCCCGTGCCGGCCGGCACTTTGCAGCCGGTTGTCTGCCAGGTGACCGTGTTGCATGGGGCCACGGTCAGCGTGCAGCTCCGCTTCCAGACGGCCGACGGCACGATCTCGGGCGTGGTGTACTTCCCGGGCCAAAGCGGGCCGGCCCCGCTCGCAGGCATCCAGGTGTGGGCATATGCGGATGCAGGCCAACACCTGACGGCGCTAACCGATGGCCAGGGCCGCTACACGCTGCAGGTCACCGGCGGAAACGCCTGGCACGTGGGCACGGCCTATCAGCCCAAGAACAGCCTGTCGTACTACGTGGCCGAGAGCGAGGTCACGGCCCCCTCGGGGGGCGCCGCTGACCGCCGACCTGGATCTGGCCGTGGCCGACGACACGCTGCCGCCGGCCGTGACAGCCAGCTTCGACCCGTCGGTCGGCTGGACGGACGTCTTGACCGACGGCACCCGCATACAGATCCCGGCCGGTGCCATGCCCGTCACCGACACGGTGGACATCTCCATCGGGCCCCTGGTGCAGGGCCTGGCCAGCTCGGCGGCCGCCCGGCCATTCGGCTACGGCTACGTGATCGTCGCGACGGACGATGCGACCGGGCAGCCGATCACCACGAACTTCGATGGGCCCGTCTACATCACTTTCCACTACACCAGCCGCGAGTTGAGCGAGCGGGGCCTGACGTGGCGGGACGTCTTGCCGTCGTATTTCTCCACGGTGACCGGCTCGTGGGTGCCTGTGGACAGCGCGGTGATCGACAGCAGCACCCATGAGATCACGGTGGAGATCCATCACTTCTCGCACTGGGCTCTGACGGCGCCGACCGGCCAGGTCGAGGATTTCCTGCCGCTGATACGGTAAGAGGATCCTGAACTAACAGCTCGGCAGCCACACGCTGACCACAGTCGTGGCCCCGGGCTCGCTTTCGATCTGCAGACGCCCGCCGTGGGCCTCGCTCAGCCCGCGCACGATGGCCAACCCCAGCCCGCAGCCCTGCTGTTCGTGATCCTTGCGGTCGAACTGGCGGAAGGCGGTAACGTTCCGGGCTTGCTCTGGGGTCAGGCCGTGCCCCTGGTTGCTTACCCGCAGCACGAAGGAGTCGCCGATCACGCCCGCCCAAACTGCAACGGGCGTGCCCGGCTCGGAGAATTTGCAGGCGTTGCCCACCAGCTCGCTGACGATATAGCTCAGGTGATCCTCACTCACGGCTGCCCCGCCGCCATTGATTTCGAAGCGCAGGTCGCTGCACCTGCCGGCCAGGTCGCCGGCCTGGTACGCTGAGGCCAGCACCTTCTCGCCGGCGTCGGCCAGCTGGGCGTTGCGCAACTGCGCCAGGCGTTCCAGGTCGCTCAACACGCTCTCGGTGTGCGCGTAGAGCAGGAAGTTGTCGACCAGACGGGTCAGCCGCCGGGCAGCACGCTGCATGCCCTGGGCCAGCTCACGCTGCTCGGCCAGCTCCTTACCTGGAGACAGGTCGATCAGCAGCTCGCACCCGCATGTCAGCACGGTCAGGGGGGTGCGATACTCGTGGGGCAGGGTGTGCTCCAGGGCATCGCGCAGCTCGCGCAGGCGCACTTCGAAGTGATTGGTCAAATGGACGTGATGTTGGAGGCGCGAGCTGACGGCGGCCAGCATTTCGTCGGCCGTAAACGGCTTCGTCAGGTAGTCGTCGGCGCCCAGGTCCATGCCCCTGCGTATGTCGGCCCGGTCTGTCTTGGCCGTCAGGAACACGAAGGGCGTCGCAGCCAGCCGTGGGTCGTGCCGCACGTCGGCCAGCACGCCGTAGCCGTCCTTGAGCGGCATGTTGATATCGCAAATCACCAGGTCGGGCGCCAGCCGGCGCGCCTGCCCCACGCCCTCGCAGCCGTCGGCCGCGCGATAAGTGTCGTACCCTTCTTGCGTCAAGAGCTCCACCAGGCACTCGCACAGCTGTGCGTCATCTTCAACTACCAGGATCTTGCTCATCGCCCGTCACCTCTTCGATTTGCCTCACGGGTAGCGTCACGGTGAAAGTGGTCCCCACGCCGGGCGCGCTGTCGAACCCGATGGTGCCGCCGTGCAGCTCAACCGAACGCTTGACGATGGCCAGCCCCAGGCCGGTGCCGGCGATCGTGCCGACATTGGAGGCACGCTGGAAGGCCTCGAACAAGCGGGCCTGATCGGCTTTGGGGATACTGATGCCCTGGTCGGCCACAACTAAAGTGAGATGCCCGTTGGTCCGCTCGACGCTGAATTGCACATCCTGGCCCCCTGGCGAGTACTTGAGAGCATTGGACAGCAGGTTGGTCAGGATATGGCGCATATGGGTGACATCCAATGCGACCGGGGCGTCCAGGCCCGTGCTGTGGTACCGTATCATCTGGCCCTCACGCGCCGTGTGCTGCAATTGATCGACGATATCCTGGCAGAACTGGTCCAGGTCCAGGGGCGCCGGACAAAGCCCGTCCCGGCCGGCCTGAGCGCGCCCGATGGCCAGCACGTCGTCCAGCATCTGGTTCATATGCAGGGCCGAGTTCTGGATCATGCGCAAATGGCGCGCCCTCTTCGTGGCATCCCAGCGCTCGCCGTAGCGCTCGATCAGCTCCGCCGAGGACAGCATGGTGGCCAGGGGCGTGCGGAACTCGTGTGAGGCGGTCGAGATGAAGCGCGTCTTCATCTGGCTTAATTCCTGTTCGCGGGCCAGCGTGGTCTTGATCTGCTGCTCGGCGCGCTGGCGCTCGGTCAGATCGCGAATGATAGCCCCTAACATGCGGCCGCCGGCAGCCGGGATGGTAAAGAACAGCGACTGCAACAGCCGGTGCAGGCCGTCAGAGCCGGTGGCCTCGTGCTCGAACACCAGGTTGGGCTGGCCGTCGTCCTGGTCGAGCAGGTGCTCGGCCATCCCGCGCAGGCTTTCGTAGATTTCCGGAGTGCGGGTGGCCTCAGGCGTGACGGCATACATCTCATCCCACAGGTAAGAGCCCAACACAGCACTGGCCGGCCGGCCGGTGAGCCGCTCACGCCCCGGGTTGCAGGCGATGATGCGGCCGGCCTCGTCGGTGAGCAGGACGCCATCCGGAGACCGTTCGACCAGCAGGCTGAACTTCTGCTCGCTATGGCGCAACGCGGTCTCGGCTCGCTCCAGCTCGGCGATCGACGCCAGCAGCCGCTGGTTGAGGCGCGCCGCCTCCATGATCGTGACAATTTGGCGTGCCACGATGGCGGCAAGCACGAGGGCCGCTCCCACCGCCGTGCCCCACTGGCTGATCGTCGGCACGCAGGTGAAGGCATCGCTGAGAAGCTGGGCAAAAACGGCGGCCAGGCCGATGTAGGGCAGGATGGTCTGGCTGACGCGTGTGCTCGCCGGCTGGGCCGGCGGAGCGCTCAGCGGCAGCACGCCGCGTTCGGCATGGACTTCTGCCAGCGCGGCCATGCCGGTCAGGACGGCCCCCAGCACGCCCAGACCGTCCGGCATGAGGCCGGGGTGATACCCATGGTGGGCATTGAGAAAGACGTACAGGGTGTCGAAGACCGCCAGGCACAGCACGCCAAACAGTACGATCGCCAGCGGGCGGCGCAGGGCCCCGCGTGGATTGGCAAAATAGACCGACAACAGGCACCAGCCGATGGCAAGATCGCCTATCGGGTAGGCCAGGGTGAAGGCCAGCCCTAGGAGGCTGCCCTGGTAGCCGGCAATGACGGCACTGATGACGTACAGCCAGCTGAACAGCGCCATGGCGGCGACGATGATGCCGGCGTCCAGGTAGAGCTTGACGCGCGCCCAGCCCTGCATAGGCGGGTGGGGGAATAGCAGGAAGCCCCGGATCAGCAGCGGATAGGTCAGCAGCTGAAAGAAGTCGCTGTAGTCAGGGGCCGGCGGTGTGCCGCCCAGGGTCACATTGCGATAAGACCAGATGATGTAGCCAATGGTATAGCTGAGCAACGCGGCCGCGACGTGCAGCCAGGCCCGGCGACGCTGGCGATCCTTGACCCGCAGGCCGGCGATGAGCGTGATGACGGCGCCACCGCCGCAGCCCAAGAGCCCACCGGCGTCGGCCCCGATCTCCCGGACCCCCGGCCCCCAGGGCTGCAGGAGGCAAAATCCGACGTAGGCCAGCGAGTAGCCGGCTACGGCCAGCCCGACCCAGGTCGTCCAGCGCCGGGGTTGGCCCCATTTCAGCTGCAGATCCACGCTGCTCGCCTCGCGATGCACAGAATCGATCACCGATCACAAGGCAGGATATCCAACCGGCGAGGGCGATTTCCGGCCTCGGCTCCGTGACGCCGGTGCCGAGTGCGGGACTCATGGGAGCCTCACCGCAAGAGCCCTGGCTTCGCATGGGGAGGTCCCACATGGCATCCGGCTTCAGGTGAAGCAAAGGCTTCGCTCGTGGGCCCAGGGCCTGGCGAAAGGAGCGCCGGAGGCGCATCGGCCAGGCCCTGGGCGGCGTTCACGCCGCCGGCACGCCGGCCTACGGGGGCCACAGCAGCGCCAGCAACAACAACGCCCAGCCCACGACCACCGGGCGGGCCGGGCGGCCCGCGCAACGGCTGGTGCCTGGGACAGGCGAAGGGCGGACGACGCTTGAAGGCCCAGTAGCCATAGCTGCGATCCTTTTCTCGTGTCGATTGCATGCCGGCCACCGGCGCTCGCGGCCGGCGGCTGGATTGATGATAGCAGATTCCGCAACTGCTGCGCGTATATGTGGCATAAATTGGTACCATTGTCCTATCCGGCGAGGGAGGCCGCCGGGCGTTCGAAACAACCGGCCGGCCTTGTTTGGCTGTGCCGGCCGCATGGTCCACCCCGTTGCTGGACCCTAATGCAGAATCAGGCAGCCCTTTCGATAATACCGAGCCAGCTGTTTCGCCGGTGGCTTGGCGTGGTGCAGGAGAACCCGTGTGCCCGAGCTTTGCACTGCGGTCAGGATGACAGAGGCTGCTATCGAAGATGATCTCTGCATATGCGCCGACTGGTAACTTGGGGCCTGCAAAACGGTGACTTCCGCCGGTGTCATGCTGAGCGGGTGGACGAGAGAACCAGCGCCGCAGCGGGACGCCAGCGAAGCATCCGTCGTGCCCGGCATGGGCCGAACGGATGCTTCGGCCTGCCACGTCGAGCCGTCAAAGGTGGCCAGGGAATCGGCCTGCCTAGAAACTCTTGATACGGATTCTTCGCTGCGGGGCGCCGTTGACAGGCTTTGTGGGCACGGCCGCTCAGAATGACAGTCCAGGGGTTTCTTGCGCAGCCGCATGCCGTCTGGATGAGATGGAGAACTCGGGATGAGAGGCTCGGGGGTTATTCCTTTGCGGGCCACTTCGTGGTTCATCCACTAAGTTCGCGGCGTCCCTGGCCCGAAGGGATCGGGCTGAGAAAGCGAAGCCCGCTGCGGCGGGCTGACGCCGAGCCACAAGGCCAGCCCCCGCGGGGGCCTGGTCTACTGAGCGCAATTGCTTCAGCGGCGTGCTCCCGGTGCCGGCGGGCCGCCTCCCTGGTGGCACGAACTTGCCGGATGAACCACTAAGTAGGTCGCCGGAACCCCTTTGAAGAGGTGCCGGGCTGGCTGCCCGTGAGCCGCTCAAGCAACTTGTGACAACCTACTTTGCAGAGGGCTGCCCGCCACTCTGGCTCAGGCAGGCATTCACCGCCTCGAACCTGGCGTCGAGGTTTGCCCGGATGTGCAGCAGTGCCTGCATCGAGGCAGGCTGAAGCCTGGAATCCCGGAACGTGTCGGTGCCGTCATAGGATTCCTTGGGCCGCAGGCGGTGGTAGATGTGTCGGGCAAGGCTGCACATGCGAAAGGGGCGGCTGCCTACCATGGCCCGCGGTCGGGCCTCGGCCCTGGGCCTGCCGACGGTCGAGCCGGTGCTGCGGGTATCAGCGCCCCAACAGGCCCAACAGCGCCAGGATGTTCTTGGGCTTGAGCAGGGCGCTGTTGTGGCGGCTGATGATGCCTACAGCCACGAAGGTGGCCATCATGTCGAGGAGCAGGCCCGGATTGCGGGTGCAGACGAACACCGGCGTCTCCTCGCCGCGATAGCGCCGCTTATGGAAATCCAGGCCCTTGAACTCATACAGGTCGTTGCAGGTATCCCCGGCCTTGGCCAGCAGTTTGCGGCCGGCGGCGCTTCCCATGTCGTTAGCGCAGCCGCGCATTGCCATTGGGGTCAGGCCCAGCGAGAAGTAGGTCTTCTGCTCTTCCCTGAGCCTGGCGATCATGGCCAGGTTGATGCAATCCAGGGTGCCTTTGGGAGAGTCTGGCCTGGCGCGCAGCATGGCGGCCTGGTAGCCGATGATGGTCCCGTGGTCGTAGAGGGGGTCGTAGATGACAAAGGCAATAGGTTCCCCTCGCTGCATGGCCACGAAGTATCGGACGTCCATCTCCCTGGTGAAAACCATGCGCCGCGCCAGCAAGGACATCTCGGCCTTGACGGTCTTGCTTGAGATCCACTGTTCGGAAATGGCCCGCATCGCCGGAAAGTACTGCTCCGCCTGGCCGGTCACCTCCAGCGCCTCGACGCCGGCGCGGCTGCAGACATTGGCGAGGTGCCGCAGGTCGGCCCTGCGGTTGCCGGCCAGCGAGAACTTCTGGGGATCGATGCTGGTCTCGATGCCCAGCTGATTGGCGTAGAAGCCGTACGCGTCGTGCAGCAGCGTGGCAGTGGCCGCGTGGCATTGCACATAACAGATGGCCGGAGCGCCGTCGCGCAGGCTATGAAAGGCGTTCAGCAGGTCTGGCAGCCCGGCCTGGTCGGCCACGGGGTCGCCCAGGACGATTTTCAAGCCAAAGGGGAAGCCCACGCGCTTAAAGGCTAAATAGCCGTTCCCCTGGTTCGCGAAGAAGTACTCCAGGCCATCTTGCAAGGTGGCGTAGGACGTATCGCTATGACCGTACTGTTGCAAGGGGGCGATCCTGGGGTCAACCAGGTTGCGGTTGTCTGCCTCACAAGCGGCCCTTTTCCGGGCACGTCGGACGCAAACCTCGGCCGTGGAAAACCAGGTCAGACCGGGTTTCATCTCAGGCAACCTCCGAATTCTCAGGTGAAGAACCGGGCGCCTGCACTATCAGGCGCAGTTCAAGGATGCAGCAACGGCTGGCGTTGACGTCAAAATGGGCGCCCCGGCCCGTCGCCGGTGGGCGCTGGCGGACTTGCCCGGCCTTTTCGCGGGAGGCCTGGCCGGGCCACCGGGCATCTGGCGTCGCGAGGCGTCCCCCTGGAACCCCACGCGGCACCTGGTACCGATGTAAGAAGACGTCTGGTCGCCGGTTTGGTGACGGGGGGCCGGCTGGCCCCCGGCAAAGGTACAGCAGGATATCAGATTGGGGGCCCGGTTGCGGCCCCGTCCCTTGTGCGCGAAAATGCGCACCAAGGAGAAAAGCTATGCCAACCAATATCTGCCGGCAATTCATGCTCAAGACCCAGCTCCGCCGCCAACCTGCCAACGAGGAGCAACAGGGGCTGCCGCAGCCTCCCCTGGAGCTGCCTTACGATGCGTCGCGGCCCTGCATCGTCCTGCCCCGCCCCGAAACCATCCATATGCCCCCGGCCGGCCTGCGGGAGATCATCGAGGGGCGCCGCACGGTCCGGGCCTACGCCGCGCAGCCCCTGGCTCTCGACGAGCTTTCCTGGCTGCTGTGGGCCACCCAGGGCGTGCAGCGGGTCATCTCGCCCGAGCACGCTGCGCCCCGTGCCCTCAGCCGGCGGCAGCCATGCTTTCGAGACTCTCGTGCTGGCCAACCGCGTGGCGGGCGTCACGCCCGGCCTGTACCGTTTTGTGGCCGGCGAACACAAGCTGGTGGAGCAAGAACTGGCCCCCGACATTGCCCGCCGGGTGGCCGCCGCCGCCCGCGAGCAGAATTTCGTGGCGGAATGCGCCGCCGCTTTCATCTGGGTGGCCGTGCTCGCCCGCATGCATTGGCGCTACGGCGACCGCGGCTATCGCTACCTCTTCCTCGACGCGGGCCACGTTTGCCAGAACCTGTACCTGGCCGCCGAGGCCATCGGCTGCGGCGCGTGTGCCGTCGGCGCCTTCCACGACGATCTGCTCAACGTAACCCTCGGGCTTGATGGCGAGGAACAGTTCGTGGCCTATATGGGGACGGTCGGGAAGCACAAGGGAATTGGGAATAGGGAATAGGGAGTAGGGAACAGGGGGCGGAGGCGGGTCGGCCCGCTTGGCCCGCCAGACCCTGAGCCGGCAGTGCCGGAATAGGGGGCTCGAGGCGGTGGCGGCGAGCGTGGCGCCCCCTGTTTCTGCACAAAACAAAGGCCCGGGAGGCGTGCCCCGCCCTGCCCGCCTTCGCGGCAGGACGGGCGTTCCGCCCCCTGGGCCTTCGGACAGCTGCTTAGAACCCGGCGGCGGTGTCCGGGGTGCCGAGGCCGGTGGGCCCGTCATAGCCGGTCCCGGCGGTGCAGAGATACGTGCCGCCGCAGGAGCCGTTGCTGCCGCTGGTGATGTCGAACAGCGAGCTGGCGTTTGAGTACGGCCACGACCCGTACCCCTGGTACGTCACGCCGTTCGATGTATGGGGGAGAGTGACCGTGCTGGCGTTGCCGGCCAGGGCGTACACGCTGGCGATGATCGGCGATGACACGCTGGTCCCGCCGAACACCATCCAACCGTAGGCGCCGTAGGTGTCATACACGGCCACGCCGGTGTTCGGGTCGGCGACCGCCGACACGTCGGCAACTGTGCGTTTGGCACACGATTTGTCCGTCTGCCAGGCCCGCTTGGCGAGGTAGGCGCTGCAGCCGCTGCCCGCTTCGACCCAGGCGGTCTCGCTCCAGCCCCGGCCGTGCCGCTCGCCACGCTCAGGCTGGTGCCGCCGACGGCGGTGACATGCGCAAGGAGGCCGGGTACTCCACCCGTAGCCGGAATCGCCGCTGCTGACCGTCGCGGGCGATGCCCGGATGGGTGTAGTAGGAGTCGTAGCTGGTCTCGCTCGAGAATTCACCCCGCCATAGCTGTTGCTGATGGCGTTGGCGCCCAGCGCAGCCGCTTCGTTCACCGCTTTGCCCAGGTCCAGAAGCTCGCCGAGCTGGCCTCGACCAGGAGGATGTTGCACTCCGGGCAGATCGCGCTGACCATGT
>CAWEHT010000113.1:0-17591 GCA_963808455.1 uncultured Chloroflexia bacterium
GAGGGCGGCAGGCGTGGTCTGGGGCGGGCCGGGGTAGATGTCCAGCGCGGGCGCGTCAGGCGAGACGTCGATGACGCGGACCTGCGACATGGGCTGGATTCCCGCAATTCCCTGGCAACCGGCGAGGCCGGCGGCGAGAAGCGCGAGCGCGGCGAACCGGCTGGTCCGCTGGACGAATTGGGGGGCGGTGAGTCGCATGGCTGCGCGTTACAGACGATAAAAACAATCAAACCGATTGTAAACGCGGGCGGGCCTGGCGGCTGCGGGTACTGCGCTTTGCGGTGCGATGGAAGCTGTTAACTTATTTGCAACTCCCCCTCCCCCCTCCCCCCCACCTGCTAAAGTCTCTGGATACAACAAGTTCCACACTTTTACAGGCAAAGTCTTGACTCCATGCGACTTATAGGCATGGAATCAGATAACAAACGAGTTGTCCGCTGCTCTCTGCTCTGGGCTGCGGCGATGGAGCCGGGCATCGTCTTCCGCTGTCGCTGGAAGAAGAAGCTGGCAGACCCCCTGCGTAGAAGAGATGGACAGCCCCCTATTTTAATTGTAGCAGGTTGGGGAGACGAGTTTTGCAGTTTATCTCGTTTGGATGGAGTGAGTTGCGCGATTTTGCTTGACAATGTTATTGGGGGCGGGGTTCGCGCGATGGATGGGGCACCCGGCAATCGGCGGGTGCCAGCAACTTCAGTGAGGCCCTAGATACCTCACTCCGTTGAAGTGGATTAGATGTGTCGGCGCATCAGCCACCCAAACCTCAGTCTCCCAAGCTATCTCGGCGAGGTAGCGAGTCATCAATCCACGTGACGGAAATGCAGTGACAAACACTAATCCTGCCGTTGAGCTTGAGAACAGCTTGACCAATTCGCTATGAAGCCCGGGTGCCGAAGACTATGGCGGCGCCCGACGCTTGGCTGTTTGGTCGAGAAAAGACATCGACCTGAGGAGGGCGGCGGTTGGATTCTTCTCTATCTCGCATTCCCAGACAGTTAGCGATTTCCATCCTAAGCGGGCTAAATCGAGCTTGGCGCGGCGATCCCGGTCCTGGTTTCGCTTGAGTTTTGGAGCCCAGTAGTCCCGTCGGGTGGCAGGTACAATTCCCGCTCCGCACCGCGAGTGTTGGTGCCAGAAGCAGCCATGCACAAATATCGCCTTGCGCCTGGCGGGAAAGACGATGTCAGGACTGCCGGGCAGATTGCTGCTGTGGATTCGGAAGCGATAGCCTGCGCGGTGCAGCAGAGAGCGGAGCGCTTTTTCCGGCTTTGTGTCCTTGCTGCGGATACGGCGCATATTCTCGCTGCGTCGAGTTGGGTCGAGGGCACCCATATGCTCCTCAAACGGAATTTCGAGGAGGCTCATCCGCGTTCAGGTGCAGGATGCGGTCCAAGATATCGGAGGCCGTTGAAGTGAATCAGATGGTCGGGCGAATCTGCAAGCCAGACTTCTGTTTCCCAACTTATGTCGAAGACCCAGCGTCTGAATTCCTTCCGGGTAGCGAAAACACTTACAAAGACTTTTGGAAGCGGGCATCCGGCGGTGAACTCCTCAAGAGCGAGGTGACGGAGCTTGGAGACGGGATTGGAGGAGTGGACTGCCTCAATCAGGAGGAGCCATTGGTTCTTCGTGTCCAGCACTACAATATCGGGAAGCATCTCGTGCGCGATCTCATCCAATCCGAGTTTTTTCAGTCCCTCCGCGTCAACGTGAAGATACTTTTTGGACGCATCGCCGATGTATAACACCTTCGCTTCCGGGGCAAATCTCGGGATGAAAAATTCCAAGGTCGCCTTTTGCAGAACATTGTGCTCGCCCTTGGCAAGTTCGATCAATCTGCCATCCGGCAGTCGGGCACCGATTTTGAGCGGACGCCGCCGTTCCATTCGCTCTTCGAGAGACCCCATTCGTTCGAGAAAGCGGGCAACTTCGCCCGGCGCCTGCAGTGAGCCAAATGACCGTAACAGGGCAGCCGCTTCGGGGCGGATAGCATAGCTACGCGTCGGGTTGTTCTGGTTGGCATTAGGGTTCCCTGCACTCGCCATTGCGATCCCAGCAAGCAATAGGGGTTCGAGGTCGACTCTGCGAATGTCGTCGTATGAGCCTGACGATATCCGCTGTTTCCAGAACTCATTCTGAAAGTCGATAATCTGTCGTGATGTAAGCTTCCAATTCGCACCGTCACCATGGACAGCCGCTTCGCTCCACGGGGTTCTGGGTTTCATATTCGCAATGGACAACAATGCGAGAGCAATACGATCCTTGCCGATAGAGGTCAATGATCCCACGGGTATGCCCGCATTTCGGAGCAGCGCCAATGCCTCATCGACCTTGCGTCCCGCGAGCGACCTTGTTCCGGACAGAATCCGTCGTTTGTGCCGCGGCTTCTTGCTGCCTGCCATATTTCACCTATGCATACAGTCTGATTTGCTCGTCAAGCTCATTCATCTGACGTATTCGAATTTCCGATAGATCGGGGAGCGATATGGCGTCTAGTGCCGCTTTGCCGATTGCCTTTGCGAATAGGGGTGCCACCGCATTGCCAATCTGCTCGAATCTCTTGGCTTCCGGGCCGCTGAAGGTGAACCAGTCGGGGAAGCTCTGGCAGCCTTGCTCCCTCTCTCTCCGTGAGCATGCGCCTCCTGCCGTCGGGCATCTTGATTCGCAACATGTCCGCGGTTGCGGCGGCGAGATTCCTACACGTGACGGTTCGACTCGGTCGTTCCATACTCAGGTCGCGAGGATTGATACATTTCGACTTTGCTTCATAGGTAGCTACATACTTATCCATTGATTCAGTCAAGAATCTGAATGGCTCTCCGTCCTGCACCGTGACACCCGCGAGGGCCTGGCCAACTGGAACCTGGCCGTGGGTTCTGTTAGGGGCAGGGAACTTCCATTCTTTGCGGTGCGCAACGACAACGAGCCGCTCCCGGTTCTGCGGAACACGGAAGTCGACAGCATTGAGGAGGCGCCAAGATATCGCGTACCCCAAGTCGCGCATCTCTGTGCGGATTAGCTCAAAGTAACCGCGATTTCGATAGAGCATTCCTCTTACGTTCTCGAAGATCGCCAGTTTCGGCTCATACCTCCGCATCGCACTGATGAACGCGGGAAACCCATCACGGTCGTCGTGCTTTCCTCGCTGGCTTCCGACGACACTGAAAGGCTGGCAAGGCGGGCCACCGATAATGATGTCCACATGACGATCATGTACCAGTTCCATATCCGGCTTCAGGAATAGTTGATGACACTTGCCGGAGAGATTGCCATTGTAGGTTGAGCAGGCATCCTGATCCATCTCGAAACCGATGGTGTCGAAGCCTGCCGCCTCAAAGCCAAGAGCGAGGCCTCCACACCCAGCAAAGAGATCCAGAGCGAGCGGGCGCGGCGAGCGAGCAATGGTCTGTTGGGGGAACTCAGTCTTAAGCAGCAAAGCGTAGTCGAATTTGCTAGAGTCTCTGTTCACTGGCTCCCCTACGATATCAGCCTTAGCCTGCGGCAGCTTGACAATATCTGACGCGCCCTCCAACGCTCGATAAACGCACCCGTCAAAGCACCAAGTCCAGCACCCGGATCGAGCAGGCGACAGGATTCAAAGGCTCTTTTTGTAAACAGGGAAGCCATGAATTGCGCAATCGAATATGGAGTCAAAAACTGACCAAGTGCCGATTTTTGCTCTCGGTTCGTTGACCTGCCCATCGTCAACCGACCGGCATCAAAATGCTCGGTATTTTGTATACCCGTCGAGTTATCCAAAACTCTCATCGATATCCGAGTGTAACGAATCTGACCTTGCAACGCGACAAATTATTAGATGGTGGTAAACCGCTGGCGGTGGGGTCGCAGTGGAGATAGATGGAGCCGGACTCCTTGAGGACGCGGCGGAGTTCGACGAGGCGCGGGGCCATTGGGGATGAGGGTAGCACGGCGACGAGGTTCGAGGTACAGGGTTCGAGGTGTGGAAGCAGATTATTCCGCTGCAAACCCAGGTCTCAGAAACGAGAACCTGGGGCACCCGGCTGAAGCCCCTCGATTCGATTGGGCTTATTCAGGGAGCTGAAGCCCACTGCTCCCTCCGGTAAGACAAGCCCCCCCATCGCAAAGTGCGCGATGAATGGGGCACCCGGCAAGGGCGTGATTTGTTGGGAGAAAGGTTCGGACGGTTGTGGCGGTGCGGGGTTCGTCGGGGTCCTTCGCGCTCGAAAGACGCGCTCAGGATGACAGCAAAAGAGACAAGGGCAAATACAGAGATTCTGGCCTTCGACTCTGCGCTGCTTCACCCCAGCGAACAAGTTCGCTGGGGACCCCGATTGCGCGCCTCGCTCAGGATGACAGAGGGTTGGCGGGCGGGGGCTATGCGGGGTCGAGGGTGCGGTTGACGTAGCCGATGGAGCCTTCGCTGGAGACGACCTTGCCGGGGTTGCCGAGAACGACGGCCATGGGGGGCACGTCGAAGTTGACGTAGGCTCCGGGGGCGATGAGCGCGTCGTGACCGACGGTGATGTTGCCGACGAGGACGGCGTGAGCGCCGACCCAGACGCGGTCTTCCAGCGGTGGCGCGCGGCAGCACCAGGAGGACCGCTGATGGGACTGCGGATTGCCGTTCTGGCCAATCTGAAGGAGAACGCCCCGCGCTGGCCGGGCCTGCCCGAAGATGCCTGGGATGACCTGGATTCCGACATCACCGTGCAGTCGATCGTGGAAGCGCTGGCTGCTGGCGGGCACCACGCCGACTTCCTGGAAGGCAACCTGTCGCTGGTCGAGACGCTGCCAAAGTTCGGGCCGGATCTCTGCTTCAACCTCTGTGAAGGCCATGGCGGCGATGGGCGCGAGGCGCATGTGCCGGCGATCCTGGAGATGCTGCGCATCCCGTACACCGGCAGCAAGGTGTTGACGCTGGCCCTAACGCTGGACAAACCGATGACCAAGCGTGTGCTGGCCTTTCACGGCTTACCCACACCGGCCTTCCAGGTGTTCGAACATGCCGATGAGCCCCTTCAGCCGGGCCTGGCGTACCCGCTATTCGTCAAGCCCAGCCGGGAAGGCACCGGCATGGGTGTCAGGGCGGATTCAGTGGTGCACCGCGAGGACGAGCTCCGTGAGCGACTGGCGGCGCACCTGGCGCGCTACTGCCAGCCGATCCTGGTGGAGCGCTACATCGGCGGCCGCGAAGTGACGCTTGGGGCCATCGGGAACCAGGTCCCCGGCCAGGATGCCACGCACGGCCTGTTGTTCCTGCCGCCGTTGGAGGTCGATTTCGCCGCTTACCCGCCAAGCGAGGGCGAGGTGTATACCAACCGCATGAAGACTGAATGGGCGCACGATTTCCATTTTCTTTGCCCGGCGCCCTTGGAGCCCGCGCTGCTGAAGCGGCTGCGGCGACTGACGGCGAGCGCCTTCCGTGCCACAGGCTGCCTGGATGTGGCCCGTGTGGACTTCCGATTGGACGCCGCGAACGACGACGAGCCGTACATCCTGGAGATCAACCCGCTGCCGGGGCTCTACCCGGGGCTGAGCGATCTCGTGTTGGAGGCCGGCAGCGCCGGCCTGAGCTATGCCGACCTGATCAACCTGATCTGCGACGCGACGTGCCGGCGCTACCAGCTTGGCGCCTGCACGCGGACTGAAGTTCCCATCCCCGAAAGCCGGGAGTCGGGGGTCCCGGCGCTTGTGACCAGCTAAGGCAAGGAAACCCCGCAACCGCCATCTTGCTGGCGGCCTCGATGGGGTCTGGCTGCGGCGAAGTCGCCGCAGCCAGACCCTCATAATTGCTCCAAGCCTCGCCGGGACCAGGGCACGTTATACCTATGACGGCCGCATTCTGCCTCGCGCCTGCGACCCACCTAAGGCGCTCACGGCGGGTCTCTGGATCGATTTCAGGAATTTGCACCTCCAGAAAAAGTGTGGCATCCTCCAACGTGGGTAGCTTACCCGTTTATCGCTTGCGCGCCGCTGCTGACAACGTGTCGGCTATCAGCTTGTGTTTGCCACCGGGATGGAGCTGGCAGCGCTTGACGGCGCATTGCGAAGACGTCCGGCAGTTCAAACGCCCCGGGGGAAGAAGCCATGAGCGTTAAAGTGTTCTGCAAGATGGCCGACTGTGTCAACTGGGACAACGGCCTTTGCGGCGCAGAAGAGATTCGCATCGACCGCGAGGGTTACTGCGCGACCTATGAAGAGATCCCAGAAGAACCCGCGGATGAGCTGGATCTGCCTGCGCACGTCGAGGATCTGACGTGGGACGACGATGAGGAGGAAGACCTCGAGATCGGTGAGCTAGGCGAAGAAAAGTGGGACGAAGAGGAAGAGGAAGAAGAGGAAGAGGAGCTCGAAGACGAGGATGATTGGGTGCGCTAATCCTCGTGCACCAGATGCCTGGACAGCGTCCGGGCGAAGGACAGGATATCCTGTCCTTCTTCTCTCTCAGCAGGAGGTACCGTTTTTGCCATGGCTAAGAAATGGGTATATCTCTTTCGTGAGGTAGACGAGGCCGAAAAGTATGTCGGCGGCGCCTGGGACGATGTGCGTGCCCTGTTGGGCGGCAAGGGCGCCAACCTGGCCGAAATGACGCGCATCAAACTGCCGGTTCCGCCCGGCTTCACCGTCACCACCGAGGCTTGCAACGCCTACCTGAGCGGCGGCAGCAAGTTCCCGGAGGGGATGTGGGACCAGGAACTGGCGGCGCTGAGCGTCATCGAGAAGGATACCGGCAAGAAGTTCGGCGACATGGCCAATCCTCTGCTCGTATCCTGCCGCTCGGGCGCCAAGTTCTCCATGCCGGGCATGATGGATACCGTGCTGAACATCGGCCTCAATGACGAGACCGTGATAGGGTTGGCCAAGCTTACCGAAAACCCCCGCTTCGCCTGGGATGCTTACCGCCGCCTAGTCCAGGGCTTTGGGGCAGTGGTGCTGGATATCTCCGACGAGGCTTTCGAGGCCGCCCTGGACGGCCTGAAACAGCGCGCCGGTGCCAAGGAAGACGTCAACCTGACAACGGAGCAGCTGAAGGAGCTTGTGGGCCAGTACAAAGCCATCGTCCGCCAGTACAAGAACATCGATTTCCCGCAGCAGCCCATCGAACAGCTGCGGCTGGCAACCGAGGCCGTGTTCAAGAGCTGGAACGGCAAGCGCGCCGTAGACTACCGCAACCACGAGAGAGATCCCTCACGACCTGGGCACGGCCGTCAGCATCGTGACCATGGTGTTTGGGAATATGGGCAACACTTCGGGCACGGGTGTGGCTTTCACGCGCGACCCCAGCACGGGCGAGAAAAAGGTGTACGGCGAATACCTGTTGAACGCACAGGGGGAAGATGTGGTCGCCGGCATCCGCACGCCCAAGAAGGTCGAAGTGATGGCCACGGAGCTGCCCGAGGCCAACGAGCGCTTCCTGGAAATCTGCGAGATCCTTGAAAAGCACTACAAGGATATGCAGGACATGGAATTCACCATCGAGCGTGGCCGGCTCTGGATGCTGCAGACGCGCAACGGGAAACGCACGGCGGCCGCAGCCATCAAGATCGCGGTCGATATGGCCAATGAAGGGCTGATCGGCCAGCGCGAGGCGATCATCCGCGTCACGCCGGAGCAGGTCAATACGCTGCTGCACCCGCAGTTCGATGCCGACGCGAAGAAGCGGGCTGCTGCCGAGGGCAAGTTCCTGGCGAAGGGCGTCAACGCCTCGCCGGGCGCCGCCGTGGGCCAGGTGTACTTCGACGCCGACCTGGCAGAAGCAAAGGCCAAGGAAGGCCAGGACGTCGTGATGGCCCGCCCGTTCACTAAGCCCGACGACGTGCACGGTATGATCGCCGCTAAAGGCATCCTCACGAGCGAAGGTGGCGCCACCAGCCACACGGCTGTGGTGGCACGCCAGTTCGGCAAGCCTTGCGTGGTCGGCGCCAGCGCCCTGCATATCGACCTGGAAGGCCGCACGATGAGCGCCGATAGCGTCACCGTCAAGGAAGGCGAGTGGATCAGCGTCAACGGCGGCAGCGGCGAGGCCTTCGTGGGCAAAATCCCGACCGTCGCGCCCAAGTTCGAGGAACAGCAGGACCTGGTGACCCTTCTCGCCTGGGCAGACGATATCTCTGCCACGCCCGGCAGCCGGAGCGGCGAGAACCACGCCCCGACGCGCGGCCTGCAGGTGTGGGCCAACGCTGACTATCCCCGCGACGCTCAACGAGCGCGTGCGTTCGGGGCGCTCGGCATCGGGCTGTGCCGCACCGAGCACATGTTCTTCGAAACCTCCCGCCTGCCCATCGTGCAGCGCATGATCCTGAGCAAGTCCAGCGAGGCGCGCACGGCGGCCCTGAACGAGCTGCTACCCTTCCAGCGCAGCGATTTCGACGGCCTCTTTGAGGCCATGACCGGCCTGCCGGTGATCATCCGCCTGATCGATCCGCCGCTGCACGAGTTCCTGCCCAGCGAGGAGAACTTGCTGGTCGAGGTGACCAAGATGAAGTGCCGCGGGGAGACCGCGGGGCTGGCGGAAAAGGAAACGATGCTGGCGGCGGTGCAGGGCCTGCATGAGTCCAATCCCATGATGGGCCTGCGCGGCATTCGGCTGAGTATTGTCATGCCTGAGATCGTCGAGATGCAGGTCGCGCGCTATCTTCGAGGCTGCGTGCGACGTCAAGCTGCGGGGGCTCGACCCACACGTCGAGGTGATGATCCCGCTTACCGGGCACGTCAACGAGCTGCGCCTGATGCAGCCAAAGCTGGAGCGCATCGCCAAGCAGGTCGTGGGCGAGAAGAAAACCCAGGTCGATTACAAGTTCGGCACCATGATCGAGATCCCCGCGCGGCCTTGACGGCCGGCGAGATCGCCAGCCTGGCCGAGTTTTTCAGCTTCGGCACCAATGACCTGACGCAGATGACTTACGGCTACAGCCGCGACGACGCCGAGCGCAACTTCCTGTTGAAGTACGTCGAGGACAAGATCCTGCCCTTCAATCCCTTCCAGACCATCGACCGTGAGGGCGTGGGCCGGCTGATGGCGATGTGCGTTACAGAGGGCCGCAAGTCGCGCCCAAGCCTGGAAGTGGGTATCTGCGGAGAGCATGGCGGCGATCCCTCTTCGGTCGAGTGGTGCCACTTGATCGGCAATAATTACGTCAGCTGCTCCCCCTTCCGCGTGCCCGTCGCCCGGCTGGCCGCGGGCCAGGCCGCCGTGATGCACGCGCCCGCAGGGTGGTGAGTAACGTCGCGCAGGATACCCTGTCACGGCTCGCGGAGATCGCAGGACGGGGATCAACGATAGGACATAAGGGCCCTTCGAACGGGCATCCTCAGAAAGAAGGCCCGGTCCCGCCGGCGGGACCGGGCCTTTGTCTCTGCACGCAGCCGGCCACAGGTTGGCTGCATGCCCCTTTTGCTGCGCCGCCGGCGCGCTCCACAGCGACCTCTGGCCGAATCAGGGGCCACAAACTGATTGTTTTGACACGTTACCCGCGTACCGGTTATAATTCAAACGCGTAATGTCAGCATTTGCAGAGCCAGTGTCCGGCAGCCCATGAGTGTAACAGACGAGATTAGAGAGCGGCTGGACATCGTCGAGGTGGTCTCGCGCTACGTCCAGCTCAAGAAGGCGGGGCACAATTTCCAGGGGCTGTGTCCTTTCCATAGTGAGAAGACGCCTTCTTTTGTGGTGTTTCCCGACACCCAGAGCTGGCACTGTTTTGGGGCGTGCGGCACCGGTGGCGACATCTTTACCTTTATCGAGAAACGCGAACGCCTCGATTTCGCTGAGGCGCTCAAACTCTTGGCCGCTCAGGCAGGCGTCGAGCTACAGGCCCGCGAGGGGCCGGCCCCGGCCGCCGAGCGGCACCTCGAACGGCTGCGCGAGCTCTTGGCCGGCATGGCCGGCTACTACCATCACCTGTTGAGACACGCTGATGAGGCTGCCGTCGCCCACGCGTACCTGGAGCGACGCGGCCTGACAATCGAGACCTGGGAAAGATGGCAGCTCGGCTACGCCAGCGACAGCTGGACCGGGGCCAAAGAGCACCTGGGCCGGAGCGGTTACAGCCTGGACGAGGGGATTGCTGCCGGACTCTTGATCCAGCGCGAGGATGGCAGCGGTTGCTACAGATCGTTTTCGTGGCCGCCTGATGATCCCAATTCGCGATATCCAGGGCCGGACGGCCGGCTTCGGGGCCCGGATCCTCAGGGAGGACCCGGATCATCCCCAGCCGAAGTACATTAACTCGCCCGATACAGCTCTGTTTGACAAAGGCACTATGTTGTTCGGATTCGATATGGCCCGCAAGGCGATCCGGGAGGCGGATCTCGCGGTGCTGGTCGAAGGTTACATGGACGTGCTGATGTCACACCAGGTGGGCGTCCAGAACGTGGTCGCCGGCATGGGCACTGCCTTGACTGAGGCGCAGTTAGGCCTGCTGAAGCGTTGCAGCCGCAACATTACCCTGGCGCTTGATCCAGACGCGGCCGGCGTGCACGCGGCCATGCGGGGATTGCAGACAGCACGTGAGACGCTGGACCGTGAATGGGAAACGGTGCCGGACCCGCGCGGCCTGATTCGCCTGGAGAGCCGGTTGCGGACGCAGCTGCGAATCGCCTCGCTGCCGGACGGTCTTGACCCGGACGAATTGGCCCGGCAGGACCGGGAGCGCTGGCTGCGGGTCATCTCCGAAGCGCAGCCGGTCGTGGAATATTACCTGGCTGCGGCGAGCCGGGAAGAGGACCTGAGCAGCGCGCAGGGCAAGGCCAAGCTGGTGGCCCGCATGGCGCCGCTGATCAGCGACGTAGCCAACCCAGTCGAGCGCGAGCATCACATCCAGCGCCTGGCCCGGCTGATCCAGACCGATGAGCGGCTGATCGCCTCTCAAGTGCAGGCAGTAGCGCGTGAGCGCGACGGGCCGAAAGGCGAGCGGCGCGCGGCAGGGGCGACGTCGAACGTACCTGGCAGGCGGGACGGCCTCGTAACGCCACCAGATGAGGCCCGGTCCGGTGGGGCAGCGGCCCAACCGGTGCGCTCGGCGCTCTTCGGCCTGGAAGAGCATATTCTCGGGAATTTCCTGGCGAGGCCCGAGTTGCTGGCCCACGTCAATGCCGATCTGATCGGCCTTACCAACTCGCCCCTGGCCGGCGAAGATTTCGTCGGGGGCGAGAACCGCGCGATCCTGGCTGCGTTGGCGGCGACAGCCCAACCCGAGGGTGAAGAACAGCTCGCCAAGGCCCTCGACCAGCTGCCCCAGGTGGTCCAAGAACGTTGCCTGGCCCTGGTCGAGCGTATCAAGCGCGGACCCAACCTGTCCGACGCAAAACTGCTCAAGGAGCTCTGCGATGCGGCCCTCCGGCTGCGCCGCCGCAACCTTGACCAATCGATACGCAGGTTGCAATTCTTGATACAGGAATGTGAGGCGTCCGGCGCAGATGAACAGCTGCAAGAATACAAAGCCTTGATGGACACCTACATACCGCAAGAAAACCGCCTGCAGAAACTGTTATACGCCAGGACCATGGTCGGATCGATCAACAAAGACAACGGGACCTTATGACGCCAACCAGCAAGAAACGAGACGGACAGACAGCTTCCACGCCGAAGGCGGCCGCCGCGACGAGAACCAACGCCCTGCCCAGGCAAGGCGCGGCGCCCAAAGCAAGCGCAGCACCTCGCGGGAGGCGCCGCAAGGCCGAGCCACCGGCCGATTGGGCCGAAGAGGAGCAGGATCTGCTCGATGATCGCGAGCTGGACTCCGACGCCGACGACACCAGGGAACGCAGCAGCGAGGCCGGCGGTGGGGACGAAGACGAGATCGAAGGCGAAGACCTGGTAGAAGTCCGTATTGCCCCTGGGCCTGATGGCATGCTCGAAGCCATCCCCTTTCAGCTAGACGAGGACGAGGAAGCGCCTTTCATCGAGCGCGACGAGAAACTCGAACAAGAGATCGAATGGGAAGCCAAGCAGCCGCTGGAGAAGGTGATCGACGAGTGGGATGACCCGGCCGTCACCAGCGACCCGGTGCGCATGTACCTGCACGAGATCGGGCGCACGGCGCTGCTGTCCAGCGAGGAAGAGGTATCACTTGCCAACCAAATCCGGCAGGGCAAGGACGCAGCCAGGGCGCTGCGCCAGCCCGACCTGGATGCCGATACCGCGCGACCAGCTGGTGCTGACCAAGGAGCATGGCCTGTCCGCCGAGCAGCGGCTGGCGCAGGCCAACTTACGTTTGGTGGTCAGCGTGGCCAAGCGTTATGTGGGCCGCGGTATGTCCTTCCTGGACCTGATCCAGGAGGGCAACATCGGCCTGCTGAGGGCGGTCGAGAAGTTCGATCCCACGCTCGGTTTCAAGTTCAGCACCTATGCGACCTGGTGGATCCGCCAGGCGATCAGCCGCCCGATCGCGGATCAGGCCCGCACCATCCGCATCCCCGTACACATGGTGGAGAGCATCAACCGGCAGATCCGGGCGCAGCGCCGCCTGATGCAAGAGCTGGGCCGCGAGCCGACCGCCGAAGAAGTGGCCCTGGAAATGGATCTGCTGGCGCCCGACGAGCGCCGCTCGATCGAAGAAGCCCTGTCGGCGGGGCAGAGCCTGGAACCTTCCCTGAATCGGCAGCTCCAGTACGCGGCGGGCAAAGTGCGCCGCATCATGCGCATTGCCCAGGAACCCATGTCGCTGGAGACACCGGTCGGCACCGAAGAGAACAGCTCACTGGGTGACTTCATCGAGGATGACAGCCTGCCCGGCCCGGCCGACCAGGCCAGCCGCCATCTGCTGAAAGAGCAAATGAACGAGATCCTGAGCGGCCTCAGCGAACGGGAGCGCAAAGTGCTGGAGATGCGCTTTGGCCTGAAGGACGGCACGGCCCGCACGCTCGAAGAGGTTGGGCAGGAATTCGGCGTGACCCGCGAACGCATCCGCCAGATCGAAGCCAAAGCGTTGCGGAAGCTGCGCCACCCCATCCGAAGCCGCAAGCTGCGCGATTATCTGGGATGACCCGGTCGATTTGACGAATCAGTCCTCCTCGCTATAATGGCTTTGTAAGCAGTTGAACATTCCTCGGTAGCTCAATTGGCAGAGCAAGCGGCTGTTAACCGCAAGGTTGTAGGTTCGAGTCCTACCCGAGGAGCCACGCCAGGGCTGGTGCCCTTCCTCTCGGGTGTCACAACACATGGCGGCAGAACCCCACGCCCCCCCCCACGGGCTTTCCTGATAAGCTGCTTCCTGAGCCACGGGCAATCACTCCCAGGTTGGTACGCATTGACAACTCGCAAGGCATCCGCAGCCCACGGACCCTGCTCGAACAAAGCGGCATCCACGGCGAGGTCGATCTACCGGTGGGCTACGGCGAGCTCACGATGCGCGCCAGGCCCACCGATCCACGCGAGGGCCGGGGCGAGATATTCCGCCAAGACACCGCCCAGCAACCACCTGCCCCGCCCGAGCCTGACTGGCCGCTCACGAGTGTGGGGCGGGAAGAACGGACCTGGTAGGGGTGGATAAACTTCCTTGGTCCAAGGCCGGCAAGCGCACCGGACAACCGCGGTCCGCTTGCGGCAGTCTGGAGCCTTGCTTTGAGCGCAGATAGCGGCAAACTCTTCGTCGTGGCCGTGCCGATCGGCAACCTCGACGACATCACCATGCGGGCCACGGCGGTGCTGCGCGGGGTCGACGCCGTGATCTGCGAGGAGTTGCGGGCCGGCAGCACCCTCCTCAAGGCGCTCGGCATCGAGCGCCCCCTGGTGGCTCTGAACGAACACAACGAGCGCACGGAATCGGCGCTGATCCTGGCACGCCTGCAGCAGGGCCAGTCGCTGGCCTTGATTTCTGATTGCGGGACGCCCGTCTTCGCAGACCCGGGGCGCTACCTGCTGGCGGTGCTGCGCAGCGCGGGCATCACCATCGTGCCGGTGCCGGGCCCGTCCTCGCTGATGGCGGCGCTGTCGGTCTGCGATTTCGCGCTGGGGCACTTCGTATTCGGCGGTTTCCTCGGGCGGGCGCCGGAAGAGCGTCGCCGAGAGCTGGAGGCATTGCGCAGACTGGGCCTCCCTGTCGTGCTGATGGACGCGCCTTACCGGATGATGACGCTGCTGCAAGAGGTGACACGGGTCTTTGGGGCCGAACAAGAGGTGCTGCTGGCCTGCGACATGACTTTGCCGGACGAGCGCATCTATCGGGGCACGCTGGCGAAAGTGACTCAGGACGCGGGCAATCGCAAGGCCGAGTTCGTGCTGATCGTCGCCGGCCCCCCGCGAGGGCAAAGGGAGACGAAACTTCCGCTCGAGCTTAGGCCAGGAACCAGCGCTCCTCGACCGCGTTGCCCCCGCCAAAGGCATTGGCGTCAGGATGAGGCAGGGTAAGGTGCACGCGGGTGCCCACGCCTAGCTGGCTGTCGGCCCACATGCGGCCCTGATGCAGCTGGATGAGGCCACGCGCCACCGTCAGGCCCAGGCCGATGCCCTGCTGCTCCTGGCTGGCACGATCCACCTGTACGAAAGGATCGAAAATCCGCGCCAGCTGCTCCTCGGCGATGCCGACGCCGTTGTCGCTCACAACGATCTCCACATCGGCCCCGCGTTCTCGGGCAGACAGCTCGACGAAAGGAGACACTTCGGGCCGCGAGAACTTGATCCCGTTATGCACGATGCGGACCATGGCATCGGCAAAGAAGCGAGGCGCCAGCACGACCGGCATGACGGGGGCCTCGGGAGGCGACAAGGTCAGTCTGACGCCCTTCTGGCTGGCCTCAGGGATCATGCGCTCGATCACGTCCTCGAGGTGCGGCAGCAGATCTTCGGAGGGGTGCACCGTCAGCCGAAATTCTTCCTTGATCTGATCGGTATCGAGCATGACCATCAGCACCGCGTCCTCGATCAGGCGGTTCAAGCGGTCGCTGCCTGACTTGATACTCTGCAACGATGCCACCAGCTCGTCGGGTCCCATACTGCCGACACCGCCAAGCAGCAGCTCGGTGTACCCCTGGATCCACGTCAACGGGGTGCGCAGCTCGTGGCCCAGGACGCGCGTCACCGAACGCTTCAGGTTTTCCATGTCGGCCATCGCGGCTTGCTGGACCGAACGCGCCCGTGCGAGCTTGGACTCCACGGTGGCCACCAAATTGGCGCGGTCGTAGGGCTTGACCAGATAGTCGTCGGCCCCCATGCGCTTGCCCAGGTAGATGTCCTCTTCCTGGCTGCGCGCAGTCAGAAAGATAAAGGGAATGAACACCCAAGCTGGATTGGCGCGGACGGCCTGGTAGAATTGAAAACCGTCCATCAGCGGCATCATGACGTCCGAGATGATCAGGTCCGGTTTGACACGAGACAGCAGGGCCAGTCCCTCCGCTCCGTCGCCCGCCACGCGTACCTCGTGTCCGGCCAATTCCAGAACGTCCCGGATGCCATCGGCCATCACTGGATTGTCCTCAACCACGAGAATTGATGCCATCTTCCTCCACCCTCGTTTCGCTCAGCTCTCTGACGGCGGCAGCTGTTGCGCCAGGTGCCGGCGCAAGACAGGCCCCGGTTGTGCGCCAATCATGCGGTCCACTATCCGGCCATCGCGAAAAATGAGCAGAGTCGGGATGCTCATGATGCCATAACGCGCGGCGACGTTGGGGTTCTCGTCCACGTTCAGTTTGGCGACTACGGCCCTGCCGGCGTAGGTATGCGCCAGGTCCTCGACGATCGGAGCTACCAGGCGGCAAGGGCCGCACCAGACCGCCCAGAAATCAACCAGAACGGGCAAGGCGGTGGTTGAGATCACCTGATCGAAGTTGCTGTCAGTCAGGACGGCCACTTGTCCCGCCGGCGTGCCCGGGCCGCCGGCATGATCGGCATGAGAGGAAGGCCGGTATGAGCCTGCTGCGCCCGTGGCCGCTGCGCCGGCTGCGGCATCTGCCGGCAACGGGATGCTGGGCCCCGAGGGGACAGGGGGCCGGGCGCCCTGGCCGGCAAGGTGATCTGCCCAGGCGGCGAGGTCGGCCTCGCCCACGGCGCCGCGTGCCGTGGCGACCGGCTGGCCCCCTCTGGCGAAAACGATAGTGGGCAGGGCCTCGACGTGGTAACGCGCCAGAAGCTCGGGCTCATCCCTGCCTTCGACCTTCACGACCAGCACCCGGCCCGCATGGGTGCGAGCCAGATGGTCGAGCGCCGGCATGAGTTGATCGCAAGGCGCGGAGTTGCGGCCCCAAAAGACCAGGAGCACAGGCAGGCCGGCATTCAGCACCCGCCCGAGGTTGCTCGCATTCGTATGAATTGGCGCATCAATCGGCATCTGACGCTCTCCCAAACTTTGCCACCACGAGCCACGCCAGCAAGCCCAACAGGGTCAATCCGGCTACGATCCAGCCAATGCGCCACAAGGGAGGTTGGAAGCGCAATTCGATGCGATGGCTGCCGGCGCTCAGGGAGACTCCCTGGAAAAGATAATCGACGCGCAGCGGTTGGCCGTACGGCGCTCCATCGACCCACACGTGCCAGCCAGGATACCACACCTGGCTCAACACGAGCAATGCGGGGACCTTCACCGTGGCCTGCAAGCTCAAGCCGTTGGCCGGAGTCGCCATGACGCTCACTTGCCCCGGTCCTCCCGCTGCCCCCCCTGCGGGCAGGCCGGGGCCGGAAGCCCCGTCACCCTCCAGAACGGCCGTGGTGTGGGGGTCAAAACCGGCAGCGTGGATAGCCTGCCAGGCCGCTTCGTGACCGGCGACCGCCTGCCACTTCGCTACCAGAAACGCACGCGGCATCGCGAGGCGGTTCAGGTAAATGTTCAGGTCTGGGCTGCCGTCAAAAACCAGCTGGTATTTCTGCCAATCCAATACCACATTCTTGTGGGCCACTATGTAGCGCACATTCAAGAGATCATAGAGGGGGGAGGAGCGCCCGCCCACATCGAGGCCCTCCCAATAGCGCTGCACATCGGCCAGCATCACCGGATTGGCCAGCCCTGCCACATCATCGAGACCATACAGCAGCGCCGTGTCGGGCTGCCAGTGATCCTGAATGTCGAAGCGCGTATCGATCCGGAAAAGGCCGGGCTGGGCGGCCAGGTAGGCCGCGATGGCGGGTTGGGCAAATCCGGAGCTCGGATCCTGGTCGCCCAGGTCTTGATACGCGCCGGTGCTGCCCGTGTCGAGCACGATGAGGGCCAGGGCCAGCCAGCCCAGGGTCACAGGGCGGGCCCAGTCGCCGTGCCGGGCGTGCAACCAGAACAGGCTGGCCAGCAGCAACCCGCCAAAGATCAGCACAGAGATCGACGCGACCCAGATGTGCGACTGGGTGGCCGCGTCGCTGCCTTGCGAAAGCAGCAGCGCCAGATAAGTAAGCGGCACGCCCACGCCCATCACCCCCACCAGAGCGTAGCCCGTACCGCGCGTAATGCGCGCGAAGGCCGCAGCGGCCTCAGGCGTGAACGGGGCCAGGGCGGCGTCGAGCCCGATGGCCGCCAGGGTGGCCAGGCCGAGAATCGGTAACAAACACCAGCCGTGCCGGTGCGCAAAGCTGTCCAAAGCCGGGCAACAGGGTCAGCCAGCCATGCGGCGTGGCGTAGGTGCCCAACGCTACCACAAAGCTGCCGCCGGCCATGGGGTGTCAGCTCCAGGTGCTTCGATCATCGGCGCAG
>CAWEHT010000114.1:0-9390 GCA_963808455.1 uncultured Chloroflexia bacterium
TAGGCGCGGCGTCGCGCCATTGCGGTGCCTGCGCCGGATTACGAGCTGGTGGTGTAACCACTGCAAAGGAAGGAGGCAGAGAACAGCCAATCTTCATTATTAAGCGCTGCGGTCTAGTCGTAAGTCAGGCACACTCAAGGAGGTTTTGCACATGCCTGAATATCTCTCACCATGCGCTTGACATCCGCCTTCTCGGTGAAACCGACGAAAGCGGGCATAGCCGTGCCGACGCCCTCGATAGGCTTCGGCCACAGATCGATCTCCTCCATGTATACGCCAGGTGAGAGATATTCAGGCATGTGCAAAACCTCCTTGAGTGTGCCTGACTTACGACTAGACCGCAGCGCTTAATAATGAAGATTGGCTGTTCTCTGCCTCCTTCCCTTGCAGTGGTTACACCACCAGCTCGTAATCCGGCGCAGGCACCGCAATGGCGCGACGCCGCGCCTCGTGCCCGGCGACCGATACCGCCAGCGTGTATTCTCCCGCCCTCAGCGGGCCGACCGTAAAGCGGCCGTCGGCGCTGAGCGGGATGGCCACCCCATGTTCCACCAGGGTCAGCGCCAGGTCTTCCAGGCTCACGCCATCCTCGCTGCGGACATGGCCGCCAGATGGTCCAGAACGAGTCCACGCCCGCGGCTTCGTCGAGATGGCGAAGCCATGGCCACTGCGCTTGCCCGAAGCGCAGCTCGCTCTCCTGCACCAGCGGCGTCTTGAACGCCTTGTAGGGATTCATGGCGACCGTCAGCACGACCACGACCGAAGGGCGCATTTCATTGTCCATGGCGCTCCACAGGTCGGAGGCATTCGGCAGCTCGCCCTCCTGTGCTGCCATGTACTGAATCGGCACCGGCTGGTCCTGGAGAGCCTCAGGCAGGAGCTCGGGCGGCAGCTGGGGATGCCCGAACAGGACCGCCATGGCGCGGCCGAGCAAGCGGTGCTCGTCCTCGGGCTCGGTGGCCCAGGCCGTAAGGATGTAATGCACGTCGAGCCGCACCGGGGACCGGCGTTGCAGCACCTGGCCGTCAGGGGTCTGTTCGATCGTCCATTGCGGCTGGGCCTGCCGCAGCTTGCTGTTCTCCCGCACGTCGTACAGGAAGAAGTTCAGCGTTGGGCGGCTGAGCCGCGCCGACCACTCGCGCCTGGGCTGGTGGAAGTCGATGCCCACTTCGCCGTTCTTCACCGGCAGCTCGCGCATCAGGAGTTGCCGCAGTGCTTCGTCCAGATCGTCAAACATGGCGTGAATATCCTCTGTACTGCGGTGCCAGCTCTAGCCGGGTGTTTCCGTCCTGCCGGCCTCTGCGGCAGGCACCGGTTGGATGACTCCCGGGCAAAGGCTGCCGAGGTGCTCGAAGAACTCGCCCGCGGCAAAGCCGCGGAGCAACGCATGCCCGCATTCCATATCCGCCGCCTGTTGGAGCTGTTGCAGGTTTTCAACGAGGATCAGGCAACCCGTCACGATTTGCTCATGCCTCAGCCCGACCAGCGTCGCCGGCCCACCATCGTCGAATACGGTCTCGTCAAGGATCGCCAGCCTGGGCCGGAAGGCCCGCGTCTGCGGCCAGGAACTCAGGGAGCGTCTTGGTGATCGCGGCCAGATGGAGCGTGGAAACCGATTTCAGGAAGGAGAGCCACTCGCGCCGATAGATGCCCGGCGCAGACAAGACGACGGTCTCAATCATGGGGGGGCCTCCCTTGCAACTACCTCAGTATGCCACCAGATAGCGTCATTTGCAATAGGAAGATTGTTTAATCGCCAGGTCAGCTTGGGCCTGCCAGGCCGCTGCGCACGGCATACAAAGCTGCCTGGGTGCGGTTTTCCAATCCCAATTTGTCGAGGATGTGGCTGACGTGGGCGCCTGCCGTCCGCGGCGAGATGAGCAGCCGGCGCGCGATCTGGTCGTTGCCCAGGCCGCTGGCGACCAGCTTGAGGATCTCCAGCTCGCGTTCGGTGAGAGAGCCGCAGGCCAGCGGGAGGCACGGCGGATCGACGGCAGCCCCGATCAGCCGGTGGGCCATGTTGGCGGGCAGATGGACCCCGCCCTGGTGGATCGTGCGGATGGCCTGCAGCAGCTCGGCAGGCGGGGCATTTTTCGTGACATAACCCAGGGCTCCCGCATCGATGGTGGGGCGGATGCGCTCGATGTCGGTGACGCTGGTCAACACCAACACGCGCGCGTCGCAGTCCTCGGCCAGGATCTCGGCCGTGGCCGCGACGCCGTCCTTCTTCGGCATCAGCACGTCCATCAGGATCACAGACGGCCTGAGGCGGCGCGCCATCTCGACGGCCTCGATCCCGTCGGTAGCCTCCCCCACGATCTGCAGATCGGGTTCCAGCCCGATGACGGCACGCAGCCCTTCGCGCACCAGCGGGTGATCGTTGACGATGAGGATCGCGATCGCAGCGCTCATAGCTTATGGCTCGATGGGCACATGGACGCGCACCAGCACGCCGCAATCGGGGGCCGCGATCAGCGCGAAGGGTGCCGCCCAGGCCATCGGCGCGCTCGGCCAGGCTGTGCAGCCCCACCCCGGCCCGCATGACGGCCGGGTCAAAGCCGCGGCCATTGTCGGAAATTTCCATGTCGATGCTCCCGGCTGTGGCCTGCAAGGTGATCGTGACGGCGGTGGCTGCGGCATGCTTGAGGGAGTTGTTGAGGGCCTCCGTCGCCATCCAATATAGCTCTTCCTGTAGGACCGCCGGCAAAGGCCGGTCCCAGTCGCCTGCCATCTGAACCGCGAGGCCGGCGCGTTCCTCCACCGTCTCTAGCCGGCGGCGCAGTGCCTCGCCTAGCCCGGCGCTGTGGGGGTCGTCTGGCCGGAGCTGGTAGATCAACAGGCGCATGTCACGCAGGGCCTGCTGCGAGGCGGCGGTCAGCCGCCCGAGATAATCGGCCGCGCGCTGCCCGTCGCCGGCCAGGAGGTGCTTGCGTGCGGCGTCGGCGAAGAGGATCTGCGAATAGAGCATCTGGGTGACGGAATCATGTAGGTCGCGCGCCAGGCGTTCGCGCTCTTCTGCCACTGCGGCCACCTCAGCCTGCCGCCGCAGATCGGCATTGGCAACAGCGACGCTCATTTGCTCGGCCACGGTGACGAGCAAGCCCAGGTGTTCGACGTTGAACTGGCGAGCCGCGTGGCCGAGCAGCGCGATGACGCCGTCGGCGCCCCTCGGCCCCCGGAGCGGGGCTGCGATCAAGGCCTGGAAGGGCAGGTACACGGCAGGAGGGTCCCCGCTGCCCCGGAGGAGGGCCGCCAACCGGTCGTCGTCAGCCAGGTTCTGAACCAACCAGGGCTCGTTGCTGGCAGCCAGGTGGGTCCAGAGCGGGCTGTTCGCTACGGCCTCGATGCCGGACGCCGGAAGCCCCTGCTGCGCGGCCAATCGCAGCAGGGAGGGGACGCTGGGGAGGGGCGGCGGGGCCTCCGGCGGCCTGCCAGGCAGCCCACCCACCGCGGGCATGGGAATTGGCGTCCTGAAACCCCCATGGCCGGCGCGATCGGCCAGGAAGATGGCGCCGGCGGCGGCGCCGGTGGCGCGTTGGAGCGGGGCCAGGCACCCACCCAGCACGGTGGGAAGGTCCAGCGGTTGCCCGATCAGGCAGGCCACGTCGTAAAGCGTGGAGAGGTCGCGCGTGCGGGCTGCGACGCGGGCCTCGAGCGTCTCAGTCAGCTTGAGCGCCGTGAGATCATGGAGGATCAACAGGCGGCCCTGCGGGCGCCCATGACCGTCGGCCAGCGCGACCACTTGTGGGTACAGGCTGCGAACTACCGGACCCTGCCCGCCGACCAGCTCTTTCTGGCTGCCGGCCGCGTCCTCCAGGTCTCTCCACGGCGGCGGCAGGCTGGCGCTCAGCTGGCCGATCAGACCTTTTCTGGGCAGGCCCACCAACTCTTCCATGGCGCGATTGACCACTACCACGCGGCCCTCGTTATCAAGCACCATGATGCCGTCCCGCAGGCTGTTCACGATGGCCTCACGCGCAACCGGCACGAGGTTGAGCATGCCGAAGCGGAACAGCCCCCAGCCCATGAGCAACTCCGAGACGTTAAAGGCGACGGGGGTGAAGTTGAGCTGGAACGCCGGCAAGACGTTGCACTGGAACAGGATCGAGGCTGCCAGGGGAATGCTGCCGGCCACGACGAGCACAGCGGCCTGCGCGCGGAAAGGTTGCTCCCACCGGACGCAGGCCTGTGCGATCAGCGCGATGCCCACGATGGCTGCCAGGCAGCTCAGGATTACGTGCGCCATCCACAGCGGGCCCGGCGTTGTGCTCAGCACTGTGAACGGCCCGGCGGGCGCCAGGGTAGCCGTAGCGCGAAAGAGGGACGGATAACACCAGGAGGCCACGGTCAGGCAGGCGGGAACCGCAAATAGCAGCAGCACGTTGCGCCGAGTGACCCAGCGATCCCGATGCGTGTAGAGCAGGGCGAACACGAGGTAGACATAACCCGACGAGGAAGCCCCGATCAGCAAGACGTCCTGCCAGAAGATTTTGGCCCTGAGGCCGGGGCTGAAGAGTTCCAGCGCGTAGGTGATGGCCCACAGCGCCGCCACGGCCAGCATGGCGGCATAAGCCAGTGCCCAGGGCGCCGGCTTGCGGTGCCAGGCGTAGATCGCCAGGGTGCCGGCTTGCGCGGCAGCGAGGAGCAAGAGCAGCAATGCCAGCGAGCGGAACTCTTCCATTGAAGAGGTCATTCAAATTCGAGGTCCTTCTCGTTCAGCAGGCGCCCCATCTTCTGCAGCTCGCGGCGGGCGCCGTGCATCAGGTGCGCCATGCCGACGCACTGACCGTCGGCCGCGGCCAGGAACGTGGCGTTGACGATGATGTTCCGAATGGCTCCGCCGGCCAGCTTGAAGCGGCGGGCCAGCATGGCCAGATCGAGGTCTGGCGCGCGGGGCACCCCCGGCGGGAAGAGGGTCTGCCAGATGCGAAGGCGATATTCTTCCTCTGGGAACGGAAAGTCAACGGCGAACTGCAGGCGGCGGGTGAAGGCTTCGTCCAGGTTGGCGCGCAGGTTGGTCGCCAGGATCGTCACGCCGTCATAGGCTTCCATGCGTTGCAACAGGTAGCTGACCTCGATGTTGGCATAGCGGTCGTGGGCGTCCTTCACCTCGGAGCGCTTGCCGAAGATGGCGTCGGCCTCATCGAAGAAGAGGATCGCGTTCGAGCTGCGCGCCTCGTTGAAGATGCGCTCCAGGTTCTTCTCTGTCTCGCCGATGTACTTGCTGACGATCGTCGAAAGGTCGATCTTGTAGAGCTCGAGGCCGAGGTCGGACGCGATGACTTCGGCCGCCATGGTTTTGCCCGTTCCCGGAGGGCCGGCAAATAGCATCGTGACGCCATAGCTGGCTGCCAGCTTGCGGCCGACGCCCCACGCCTCGAAGACGAGCGGGCGGCTGAGCACGGCGCCGACGATCTCGTGCAGAAGCATCAGCTGATCGGGCGGCAGCACGATATCTTCCCAGCCGTAGCGCGGATGGATCTGGCGGGCCAGAGTCGCCAGGCCGGGGCTGGAATGGGCCCGTGCGGTAGCGAAAAGGTCCGCCGCCTGCATGTGATCCCCGCGCTGGGCCGCGCGGTCCCTGGCGGCCGCGACCGCCGAACGGATCTGCCCGCTGGTCAACACATACTGGCCGGCAAGGGCCGCGAGGGCCTCGCTTTCGCCCCCCAGGCACTGTGCCCAAAGCGCCTTGCGCTGGCTGAAGCCCGGGACCGGGAACTCGATCTGGAACAGATGAGGCAGCCCCGACACGCCGCTCCAATCGCCGGGGGCCGGGGAACCGGGATAGGGCTCGGCCGTTTCACCCTGCCTCCTGCTGCCGTTCGCCGCCTGGCCGGCCCCCCAGGTGGGTTGCCAGGGGTCGCGTGCGGTTACCACGGCAGCGCCAGGATAGGACCATAGCTCGGAAATCATGTCCAGGACGGAATCCGGCGTCAGCTGGCCTGCCCTCCCTGGCGCGCTGGGTTCCGCCCTCGTTGGCGTCGGATACCAACCAGGCGTCCCAGTTGCGGAGGAACGGCAGGGCCCCGGTCAGGCGCGCATCGCGCAGGGCGCGGCGGACAGATCGCCTGGCCATCGCCTGTCCGGGCGACGGCCAGATCGACCGTGAGCAAGGGCCGGCCAGCCCTGTACGCAAGCTGGCGCGCCCCTGCGACCTGGCTTTCGGCATCGGCGCCATAGAAGACGGCGAGCAGAGGCGCCGGCCCCTCCGCCTCCCTGCCCGGCGGCCCGCCATCGGGTAGTATTTCCTCATGGCTTGCAACTGCCTCAGCCAGGTTATCGAGGTTGGCCGCCTGCTCGACGACCAGCATGACATCCTCCGGGCAGGTAGCCGGCCGGGAGAAACTCACGCAGGGCGCCAGGTCGCGCGCCGGCTGGTAGCTGCCGAGTAACCAGGCCACCACGGTATGGTCAACCGCCAGGGAAGCGGACAGGACGGGTGTGCCTGTGCCGGCCTCGGGCTCGGCCCGCTGCAACAGGGCGTGCCGGAAAAGGGGCGCCTGATCGGAGAATCTCAGCAAGAAGGGCAGGCGCGCCGCCCCAGGTGGGCAAAGCAGGTTCATGGCTAGGTCTGCCGTCGGGCTCTTGCGCGTGACGTCATCTTGCAGGAAAGCATAGAGGCGCCCGTATCGGGTGTCCAGCGCCGGGGCCAGGCAGAGCAGCAGGACGTCCTGTTCGAAGCGGTCGAGCCCGAAAGCCTGGCACAGCGCCCAAAGCCGGGGCGCGTTGCCCTGCCCGAGCGCCCTCTCGAATGCCTCCTGCGCACGTCTGGCGGCCTCGGCTTCGGCCTCGGCAAATGCCCGCGCGTCGTCGGGCGAAAGCTCCGCAAGTGCCTGCCAGTCCGCGCCGAAAGGGCGTTCCAGCAACGAGGCGGCTTCATCCTCTGCCAGCCGCAGGCCGCGGAAGGCGTCGCGGGGGTCCTGGCCGGCCAACTGCCAGAGCCACACGGCACGTCGCACCGCGATATCGATGCGGGCGAGTTCGGCCAAGAGGTGGTCGAGGCTGGCGCCGGGCTCGAAAGCCTTAGGCGGTTTTGAAGCTGTTGGCATGGCAGCAGACCATCACGGGTTCCGGCGAGCCGGACTGAGAGGGCGGCTCTCCCAGGGCCGGCATAATTTGCATGCCGGGCGCCGGGATGCGCGGCCCGAATTGCGCCTGTTTCTTGCTCACGTGGTCGGCGGCCACTTCTGCGAAAGCCGGCATCCTTGCAAATGCCGGCGGCGGACCGCATCGGGGCAGCTTGCTAGCCGCTAGGATACGCCAGAGCAGAAAGGAAGGCAAATCGGGGCGCCTGGGAGCGCTCCTCACCATGCCAGCGTCTGTGTTCTGGGGCCGGGCCGGCCACGCCCACGCCGCGGGCGCGCGGGTGCACCCGCCGCCGCGTGCGCCCTCCGTGAAGCCATGGCTCGATCCGTGGTTGCCGAGCGCCTTGGCCCGCGATCCGGGACATGCCCCCCGACCACTTCACCTTTGCCCTCTCGGACACCCTGTGCTAAGATAGCCTTGTGATACGGTTCCTCGCACGCTGCCAGCCAGAGATGCCGCCGCGGAGCAAAATCCCTGCGCGGCGGAACATTTCGCCTTGAACATCAGGGTGCATGCGGCGCCCGTCGCGGTGCCGCTGTTGGCTTGCACCCTGCTCCTGCAGACTTGTGGGCAGATCATTACGCGTATGCCACCTACGCCCGTTGCTACGCCGACCCTGGCCCTGACACCACCGGCGACGATGCGCCCGAGCGCGACACCGGCACCCTATACGCCTGCGCCCACGGCCACTCCGACCATGACCCCAACTCCCATCACCTATACCATCCAATCGGGAGACAGTCTCCTGGCGATCGCCGAACAGTTCGATGTGTCGGTGGAGTCTTTACAGGATGCCAACGGGATCACCAACCCGGGCGCCTTGCAGATCGGGCAGGAGCTGATCGTGCCACGCCCGCCAGCCGCCAACGCAGACCAAACGCCTACCTCTACGCCGACCCCTCTGCCGTTTGCCATCGGGAACGTGGCGTTCAGCCAGACCCCGCTGGGCGGGCTCTGGTGCCTGGGTGAGATCCACAATACGACCGGGGAGGACCTGGAGCAGGCGGCTGTCAGCGTAGTATTGCTCGATGCGCAGCAAAAGCCGCTGGCGCAAGTGCAGGCGGGGGCCGACCTCGATCTCATCCCGGCTGGAGGCTTAGCGCCTTTTGCCGTACGTTTCGACCAGGCGCCGGTATCGTTTGCAAGCTATCTTGTAACGGCCGTGACGGGAATCAAGGGCTACGTCGGCAGCTACTATACGCGATCTGGCCGTTCGCAACGTCCAGGGCGCGGGCGAGCGCTACAGCGCTTACACGGTGAGCGGGATCATTGCCAATACCGGGCCCGAAGAAGCAGTGGGCGTCGCCGTGACGGTCACGCTGTATGATGCCCTGGGCCGGGTCATCGCCGAACGGCGGGCTGCGCCCGATCACAATGTCATTCTGAAGGGTGGGCAGACGACATTCAGCATCCAGCTAACGCCTGCCGGCGGCCCGGTAGCGAACTATCGGGTCGTGGCCCTGGGCCACCGGCTGCTCACGCCTACGCCGCCAGGTAGTACCGAGTCACCATGATGCGTCCACCGAACAGCGAGGGGCTGCCGCGCGATGGCGCGCGCGATTTTGACCCCCGCGTGTACCCAAAGGTTCCGGAGAGCGAAATCAACGCCGTTGCTGTGCCTCCTGTGCGCCCTAACGTGGAACCGCCGCCTGTTCATTTCGAACCCATGAGCCTGCCCGGACGCATGTGGACCGCGGAGGATGCCCTCCTGTCCTACCGGGTGCTGCAAGGCGTGGTTCAATTCCTGTTCCGGCTCCTGACCCGGCTGCAAATCAGCGGACTTGAGAACATGCCGGCCACCGGGCCCTTGATCGTGGCGCCAAATCACCTGTCCGTCCTGGACACCATGCTGATCTTTGCGATGGCTCGTCGCAAGATGACGGCTTTTGCGGCCGACAAGTGGCGCCGTGGGCCGATCGGCTGGGTGCTGACCAACATCGGCCAGACGATCTATGTCCAGCGCGGCGTTGTCGATCGCCGTGCGCTCGGCCAGGCCATGATAGCTCTGAAGGCGGGCGCGGCGCTGGGCGTGGCCCCGGAAGGCACGCGCAGCCGGAATGGCGGGCTGCAGGAAGGCAAGAATGGGGTCGCCTATCTCGCCAGCCGGACGGACGCGACGGTGTTGCCGGTGGCCTTATGGGGCCAGGAGACTACCTGGCGTTGTTGGACGCATTTGCAGCGCCCGCTCATCCATATGTGCATAGGAGCCCCGCTGCGCTTGCCAGCCACAGCGGGCGGTGCCGGGTCGGCGGAGCTCGCCGCATACACGCAAGAGATCATGCTGGCCCTGGCCCGCATGCTTCC
>CAWEHT010000115.1:0-7618 GCA_963808455.1 uncultured Chloroflexia bacterium
GCCGTGTGTGTGTGTGTGTGTGTGTGTGTGTGTGTGTGTGTGTGTGTGTGTGTGTGTGTGTGTGTGTGTGTGTGTGTGTGTGTGTGTGTGTGTGTGTGTGTGTGTGTGTGTGTGTGTGTGTGTGTGTGTGTGTGTGTGTGTGTGTGTGTGTGGCCAGCAGCAGCCGGCTTTCTCCAGGACGTTCAGCCAGGACCGCAGATCATGGATCTCACTCACAGAGCTTCTCCTTGTACCCATTCTGCCCTTGCGCGAGGGGCGACACCGCCAGGTTCAGCGCGGCCCGGCTTCCAGCACACGCAAGCCGGCATCGACCGGGATCAAGGCGCCGCTGATGTAGCTGGCAGCCGGTGACGCCAGGAAGACGATCGCCTCGGCGAGCTCTTCCGGTTCACCAAAGCGCTTGAAGGGTATGAAGTGTTGCAGATCCTCGATGAAAGCTTCGCCCGGTAGCCCGCTCAGCAGCATTTCCGTGCGGATCAGGCCGGGAGCGACGGCGTTCACGCGGATCTGGTACGGCGCGAGGTCCAGCGCCATGGCTCGCGTCAGGCTCTCCAGGGCACCTTTGCTCGCCGCGTAGGCCGTGCGCCCCGGGATAGTCTGCTGGGCCAGGATCGACGTGACGTGGATGATGGCACCCCTGCGCCGCACGGCCATCTTGCGCGCCACGAGCTGGCTCAGGTAGTAGATGCCCCGGATGTTGGTGTCCAGCACCGCGTCCAGCTGTTCGAGCGTCACATCCAGAAACGGTGTGCGGTCGACGGCGCCGGCATTGTTCACCAGCACCGCGATGGGGCCGATTTCGCCCTCGACCTGGTCCACCATCCGCTCGAGATCGGCGATCTGGCTGATGTCGGCCTGCAGCGCCGTGGCGTGGCCGCCGGCCTGGGCGATCTGCGCCACCGTGTCTTGCGCGCCGGACGCATCCTTGCGGAAGTTCACGATCACGTGGGCACCCTCGCGGGCGAACGCCAAGGCTGTAGCGCGCCCGATGCCGCGGGACGCTCCCGTCACCAACGCAACGCAGTCTGCAAAGTCATTCATAGGATCACCCAAAGAAGGAACGGGTCAGGGCTTCGTAATCGAACTGCCCGGCGGAGTAGGTCCGCCCGCTGGCCAGGTTGGTCATGTGCAAGATGGCCGGCGTGTGCATGTCGGCAGGGATGGCGTGGAAATCGTAGTTGGCCTCGCGATAGAGCTGAGAGAAGGAGCGGCCGCCGATGCGAGATGCTGCCGTTACCACCTTCGGCACGATGGCGGAAAGCAGCTCATCGGACGCTTCCACATATAGGTGGGCCTCGCCACCGTAGATCAGGGCGTCGTTGATGCGCCCGAAGGCTGCCAGCTCGTCGTGGACGAGCGGCGGCACCGGGGCAAGGCAGGAGGCGTGCTTGATGGTGCCCAGATCGAACTTTTCCAGCGCCAGCCGGTGCATGGTCAGCTCTACCACGCGGGCGGGCACCTGGACGGTGGAGATCAGGCAGGCGTGGCGCGACGACAGGATATACAGGTTTTCGGGCTTCAGCCCGCACGCCTGGGCCATGCGCTGGGCCATCTCCTCGGTCACCGGGCGGGTCATCTGCACGGTGACCACCCCTTCTGAAGCGTGGTCGCGGTAGGCGGTGTGATCGAAGTAATGATCGGGGCGAGTGTTCAGGGCGCGCGCCGGGCCGGACAGCACAGGAGCGTCCGGCTCGCTGGCCAACACCCAGCCGGCCACCTGGCAGGCCATGCACGCTTCCAACGGGCGGTTGACCATGACACGCACGCCTGGCACGCGCGCTGCCCCGATCGCGAAGCTCTCATAGCTGACTTCGCCAAGCCCACCCAGCGTGATGAGGGTGAAATACCTGGCGGCCGACCAGCTGCCGGGCGCCTGCTGGCCCATATCGATCACCGTCGTGCCGTTGGGAAGCCGCGAGACGCCGACCCCCAGCGCGTCGGGCGCCTCGAGGATCTCCCGAACGATCTTCATCGCCTGAGCGTTGACACTCAGCATGCGCTTACCTCCGATGTGCAGCAGGGGACACCGTGACCCCCCTGCGGGGACTCTTTGATCTGGGATTACGCTTCACGATCGAACCTTATCGCGGTGCGCCAGGCTGAACGAGCGGCCGGGCATCCAGGAGCAACTCCTGCAGATGCTGCAGGAAACGCGCTGCGGTGGCGCCGTCGATGAAACGATGGTCGTAGGAGAGGCTGAACCAGCAGAGGTCTCTCACCACGATCTGGCCTTCATGGACGACCGGCCGCGGCCGGACGGCGCCGACCAGCAAGATAGCGCCCTCAGGCGGGCGCGGGATTGGAAACCCCGTGTCAACGCCGTACATGCCGAGGTTGCTGACGGTGAATGTGCCGCCCTCGATATCCTGCATCTTGAGCCGGCCGGCGCGTGCCCGCTGGGCGAGCTGCTCACACGCTCGCGCCATCTCGCCCGCCGGCAGCCGGTCGGCAGCGGGGATCACGACCACGATCAGCCCATCGGGGATGGCCACCGCCATGCCGAGATTGATCGGGTCGTAGACCAGGATATCGTCGCCCTGCAGCTCGGCGTTCAGGAGCGGGTGGCGCGGCAGCGTGCGTGCCACCGCGCACATGATCAGGGCATTCAGCGAGAGGTCTTCGCCGGCGGCCGCCCGATCCCGGCGCAGCTCCTGCAGCGCCTGCAGGTTGACCTCCCGGCCGATCTGGCTCAGGGCTGCCGCCCCGATGCTGGCCTTCATCCCGCGCGCCATCGCCTTGCGCACAAAGCCCAGCTTGATCGTCTGCGCGACGGCCAGGCCCCTTGGCGATCCCGGGGCATCCGTCTGTGCGGGTGCCATCAGCGCGCCGCTTCGTCGATGAGGCACAGCACCGTGCCGACCGGTATCTCCTCGGCGCCTTCCGCCACCAGGATCTTGGCAAGTACCCCGTCGGCGGGGCATTCCAGCTCGTTGACGATCTTCTCAGTGGCCACTTCGGCGATGGCCTCCCCTTTGATGACCGCTTCGCCCTCGTGTTTGCGCCAGGCGTTCAGTGTCCCGCAATCCATGGTGAGGCCCCATTTGGGCATGATCACTTCCAACATGTGGCACTTTCTCCGGTTTCAGGCGATCGCTCTGCGCACCGCCGCCTTGATGTCCTCTTTGCCGGGGACCACGATCTTTTCCAACGGCACAGAGAAAGGAATAGGCGCATCGAGGCCACAGACGCGCTGGATCGGCCCTTTCAGGTAGCCGAAGCCTTCTTCGGCGATCGTCGCGCTCGACGTCCGACGCCAGCCCGCCGATCTTCGGGGCCTCGTTGGCCACTACGGCGCGCCCGGTCTTCGCTACCGACTCCAGCACTGTCTCGGTGTCCCACGGGCGCAGCGTCCGTAGATCGACCACTTCGACGGAGATGCCCTCGCCGGCGAGTTCCCCGGCAGCGGCCAGGCTCTCCTGGGTCATCCGCAGGGCCGACACCACGGTCACGTGTTCGCCGGCCCGCGCGATGCAGGCTTTGCGCAGCGGCACGGTGTACTTTTCCTCAGGCACCTCGCCCTTGAGGCGATAGAGCGCCTTGTGTTCGAGGAACAGAACGGGGTTGTCGTCCTCGATGCAACTGATGAGCAGTCCCTTGGCATCGTAAGGGTTGGTGGGCGCGACGATCACCAGCCCGGGCACATTCATGAACCAGCCTTCAACCGACTGCGAGTGATGTGGCCCGCCGCCGAAGCCTGCGCCCGTGGCGGTGCGCACGACGATCGGCGCCTTGAACTGGCCGTCGAACATATAGTGCATCTTCGCCGCGTTATTGACGACCTGGTCAAAGCATGTCGAACATAAAGTCGGCGAACATGATCTCGGCGACGGGGCGCATGCCGACCATGGCGGAGCCGACCGCGGCGCCCACGATCGCGGCCTCCGAGAGCGGGGTGTCCCGAACGCGTTCGGCCCCATACTTGGCCCATAGCCCTCGCGTGACGCCGAAGTCGCCCCCCATCTTGCCAATGTCTTCGCCCAGCAGATATACCCGGCTGTCCTCAGCCATCATCAGGTCGAGGGCGCTGTTGAGCGCTTGCACCGTCGTCATCGTTTTCATCGGGGCGAGACCTCCCAGCCGACGTAAACGTCGGCGATTGCCTTGGCCGGGTCAGGCGCAGGGCTGCCCATGGCGAAGTCGATCCAACCGGCGATCTGGGCCTCGACGCCCCGCTCCAGCTCGGCCAGCTCGGCTTCGGTGGCCGCGGCCTGGTCCACGATCTGGCGGCGCGCCATGGCGATCGGATCGTGTTCCTCGCGATAATAGCGCACTTCCTCTGCCGGGCGGAATTCACCGCTGAACAGGCCCTGCCAGCGCCAGGTTTTGTATTCCAGAAAATACGGGCCGTTGCCGGCGCGGATGTGCTGGACGGCAGCTTGCGTGGCCTCGAACGCGGCGGAGATGTCGTTGCCGTCCACCTGCATGGTGGGCATGCGGTAGGCCCGCGCGAACTCGCACAAGTCGCCCGTGGCGTGGCTGAAGGCCACCGGGGTCGAGATCGCGTAGCCGTTGTTGACGCAGCAATAGAGCACCGGCACTTTCCATGTGCTGGCCAGGTTCAGGCTCTCGTGCCACTCGCCGCGGCCGGAGGTGCCATCGCCCACGATCACGGCAGCGATGCGGTCGGTGCCTTGCATCTTCCAACCCAGGGCCGCGCCCAGGGCCGACACCATCATCGAGCCCTCGACTGCGTTGTTGCCGAAATTGCCGACACTGGCATCTGCGGAGTGCAGAGATCCCCCCTTGCCGCTGCATATCCCCGTGGCTTTGCCGAAAAGCTCGGCCATGATGCGTTCTCCCGGGGTGCCGGCGAGGATCAGAAGGCCGTGGCAGCGGTGATCGGGGAAGAAGCAATCTGTCGGCTTGAGGTTGGCAGCGATCGCGGCCTGGGTGGCTTCCTGGCCCAGGCCGGTGTGCAGCATGCCCGGCACATTGCCTCGCTTGAACTCGCGCTCCAGGCCCAGCTCGAAAGTGCGAACGAGGCACATATCCCGGTATAGACGGAGCAAAAGCTTTGGATCAGAAATCATTCAGATCACCCCCTTGCGCCGAAGAGAAATGAGCATAACACCCGCCGAGGAAACTTCCGTCACATCCTAGCACGCGGGTGGCGCGCTGTCAAGCCACAGCTCACATACCGCCTGCGGGACGCCTCCTCAGTTGACAAGTTTTGCCACGTCGTGGTATAAAGGGGCCAATCCTGCAGAGATCCTCTGCTCCGCGGACTGGAGCTCAGGAGGGGGGAAGACATGGACCCAAGCGTTCGCATTGGGACACTGGAGCTTGCCAACCCCGTCATCATCGCATCCGGCCCGCCGGGCATCAACGGCGCCGCCATCAAGCGCATGGCGCTGGGCGGGCCGGGTGCTATCGTCACGAAATCGATTGGCATCCGGCCTTCGCCCGGGCAGCGCATGAGCCTCTCCTACTGGGCCCCAAACAAGAAGAGCCTCATCCTCACCGACTTGTGGTCCACCTATAGCATCGAAGATTGGTGTGGGCGCGAGATCGGCATCGCCAAGGAAGGCGGCGTGCCGGTGATCGCCAGCCTGCAGGCGGTCACCAATACGCCGGCCGACGATACTTTTCAGATGGCCGGGATGGTCGTAGATGCAGGGGCCGATGCCATCGAGCTCTCGGCGTTTGGGGCTTCGCCGAACGCTATTACCGGCTCGGGCATTGGCGCCGTGCAAGACCCACGGCGGACCTTTCAGATCGTGCGCGCAGCCAGGGCGGCTGTGAAGGTGCCGATCATCGCCAAACTGTCGCCGGAGCCGTCGAATCTACTCTCCTTGATCGAGGCGTGTGAAGCAGGCGGCGCCGACGCCATAGCGTCCCGAGACTCGATCTTCCCTGCCATAGCGTTCGACATCCACACCCACCGGCCCAAGGTGGCTCGGACCTTCGGCACGTGGATGCCGGAAGTAGCCGGGCGCGCCATCCACGAGAACGCCGTGGGCTACGTGCTCGAAATCTTCAAGCGCTCTCGTTTGCCGATCATCGGCATCGGTGGCGTCATGACCTGGGAGGATGCCGTCGAGATGATCATCGCCGGCGCGACGGCCGTCGGTATCTGCACCGCGCCTATGATCGAAGGACCGCAGGGCGTCCATAAGATGGTTGCCGGCCTCACGCACTATCTCGAGGAACAGAAGGTCACGCTCGAGGAATTGCGTGGCAGCGGCCTGGAAGGCCTGAGCCAGGTAAACGCCATGGCGGAGCAGCCGCTACACGTGCTTGTGGATCGCGAGACCTGCAATGGCTGCGGGCTTTGCATACCAGTGTGCCCGGTGCAGGCCATCAGACAGAGTGACGACTCTGTCCAGATCAGCGACGAGCTTTGCATCGCCTGTGCATTCTGCGTGCACCACTGTGCGCGGCGGGCCCTGAGCCTGGCCCCAGCGTAAAGTCTCAGAGCACAATTGGCTCCGGCACATTTCGATAGTTGACAAAGCCTGTGCGCTATGATATTAGTAGGCCGCCTTACGATAGTGCTATCGGCCGGTGAGTTGCCAGCCTGCCGGTGATAGCCAATTGCGTCCGATGGGGAGGTTGCGCGCCGCTATATACACAAACCCTGACTCGTTCTCCGGCAGACCTTTTCAGAAGTCAATCTCGGTTGGACCCTTGAGGAGGAAAGATGGCCCCGTGTAGGCGCATCGGTTGGTCGGCACTGGTTCTTATCGTCGTCTCGTCGCTGCTGTTGGCTGCGTGCGGCTCTGCGGCGACCCCGGCCCCAACATCGGCGCCCGCCGCAACATCGGCGCCCGCCGCCGGCTCGGCTCCCGCTGCCACGTCGGCGCCAGCGGCTGCTGCGGGCGGAAAGGCCTTCAAGGTTGGCCTGATCCACCCGTCTCCCATCACCGACTCCTGGAGCGGCCAGGCCTGGGCTGGCTTGCAGCTGGTGCAGAGCCAGCTCGGCGCACAGATCAACCATGTCGAGGTCGGTGACCCGTCCGGCTTCGAGAAGGCTTTCAGCGACTATGGCAGCCAGGGTTACGACGTCGTGATCGCCCACGGCTACCAGTACGACGATGCGGCCAAGAAGGTGGCGCCGCAGTTCCCTAACACCTACTTCCTGGTGATGAACGGCAGCAACGTGGCCTCTAATCTGAGCGGTATCAACACGATCCCGGGGTACGTGGAGACGTTGTACGCCGCCGGCCTCGTCGCCGGCAAGATCTCCAAGACGCACAAGGCCGCCGCGTTCACGCTCGAGATGCCGGCCACGAAGCAGCCTTTGGAGGCTTTCCAGAAAGGCTTCGAGAGCACACCGGGCAACCAGTGCAGCCTCGTCACCCTCAACGATCAGAACGACGTCGGCGCGGCCAAAGAGGCGGCGCTGCAAGCTATGTCCAATGGCGCGGATATCCTCACTGCCAACGCCAACCTTGCCGGGACCGGTGTCTGGCAGGCTGTGGCGGCGCAGGGTGGCGACAAGGTCTTTGCGGTCGGCACCATCAGCGATGTGAACTCGCAGGCGCCCAAGAACATGCTGTTCAGCGCGGGGAACGACCTGAGCGCTTCCATCCTGGCCATTGTGAAATCGATCAAGGACGGCACCGTCGCACGTGGCCAGGCGATCTCCATCCACCTTTCCACTCCGGGTGGCCCGGCC
>CAWEHT010000116.1:0-6364 GCA_963808455.1 uncultured Chloroflexia bacterium
GACGGTCCGGTCTTAGCTTGTCCGGCTACTACCCGAGCATTGTACCAGGCGCAGGCAAGTTTCTCTCGTGCATGCAGGCTGGCCCACGCCGGCGTGGGGGAACTACCAAGAAACTCCCCGGCGACGGACCCTTCGGCCTGGGCGACCCTGCTCGTCAAGTGCGTCACGGGACCCGGCCTCAGGGTGACATTGGCGGGTTTCTTGGCCGCCCATGTGCCGGCGCGGCGGCATGGGGGACTCAGAATGACGGACACCGCTACCGACAATGTGGCCTGCATATGCACAAGAGCTCGCCAGGGGCGTGACCTGGTTTGTGTGCCGGAATCGGGGATCTCAGGGCGCCGCGGGCCGGCATGCCAGCACGGTGCCATCCTTGCCCGCCAGATAGAGGACGCCGTTCGCCAACAGCGGGTCGGCGCCCGGCCAATCTCCCGTGTCGATCTTCCACTGCAACTGCCCTGTGCGAGCATCGAAAGCGTAGAGGTACGGGTCAGCCGTGATCAAGACGTACAGGCTGCGTCCGTCGATGGCGGGGGTGTAGAGGATCGGGCCGGCGGCATCGGTCTCCCATCGCTCGGCACCACTGATCAGGTCCAGCGCCGCGAGCGTGCCTCCGTTGGATGCCGTGTAAACGGTGTCCGTTATCACGATCGGCGCCGCGAAAACCTCCCCTGTAGCAGGATAGTCCCAGTATTCGCCGCCCGCCGCGGCATCCAGGGCATAAAGCCGCGGATCGTCAGAGCCGGCCAACACGCGGCCCTGGGCGATCACGGCGCGGCTCTCGACGGCGCCACCGGTGGGAATGCCCTTCCCCCACCGGGCAGCGCCGTCGGTGGCGTTGACAGCGTAGATGCGACCGTCTGTCGAGCCATAATAGATGGCTCCGTCCGCCAGGGCCGGGCTGCTGTGGAGCGACCCGGCGCCGGGCACTTTCCAGCGCAGGACGCCGTCGTTGATTCCCACCGCATAGAGTGTGCCGTCGCCGCCCGGGACATAGACCAGGCTGTCCGTGAGCAACGGGGCGGCATAGATTGGTGCCTGGGTCGCGAAAGTCCACAACCGGTGACCATCCTCCCTGGCCAAGGCGTACAAGGTACCATCCTGGCTGCCGACCACCATGAGCTTCGCGCCCAAGCCGGGCGCGGAGGTGATCGGCCCCGGCAAGGTCACGCTCCATGCGACCTGGCCGGTTGCCGCGCTCAAGGCCTGGACCTCGCCGCTTTCCAGGGCCACGTAGACCACGCCATCTAGCAGCGCCATGCCCGCCGGGGCGCTGTCGCCCACGGCCCGTTGCCAGACCAGCCTCATCGGCGCTTTCTGTCCTGCGCCAGGCGTGGCGAGCGCCGCCGGCTGCAAGGCCGGCCCCTGTAGGGTTGAACTCCCGGAGCCCCCTGCGGGGGGTGAACCTTGCCCCCCAACCGGAGGCCCGGCGAGAGGTGAAACTTGCCCCCCAACTGGAGGCCCCGCGAGAAGTGCTGCGCTCTGATCCGAGGTCTTGCCGGCGGGAGGAGTTGGCGGTTGGGCTTCAGATGGTCCGGCAACCCCTCGAGCGCTGCCCGGCTGGAGCGTTTCAGCCAGCGCCAGATACCGCCCCGCGAGGCGGCCGCGTCCCTCTTTGGCGTAAGCTGCCGCCAGCTTTTCCAGCGCCGCCAGGTTGCGCGGGTCCTCGTCCGCGGCTTGCCGGTAGGCCAGTGTCGCTTCCTCGGCGCGGTTGGCGGCGGCCAGCCGGTCACCTTCGGCCACCAGTTGCTGCGAGTGGCTGGTGAAGGGGCCAGGCAGGGCGGAACAACCGGAAACCAGCGCCATGGCCAGCGCCAGCAGGGCGGCTACCCCGAAAGCCTGTCTTGCGGCCTCTCCGCCGCGCCATGTCGCTGCCCGCATCTGTGGGCAGGGCCGCCCAGATTGTCGGTCGGGGCTGCGCCCCTGGTATGTGCCGTGATGGTTGTAATCCCCAGCGCCCGGTCCCGTGAGTCTCATAGCTCGATGGGGTGAGAGAGGAACGACGCGAGCATGGCCACGCCGCCTTCAGCATCGCGCCGATCGATGAGCTGTGAGGGGGTATGAATGTAGCGACAGGGCACGGAAACGCAGCTTGCGGGAATGCCACCCCGCGCGGCCTGCATGCTATGGGCATCGGTCGTGCCCCGCAGCAAGATCTCCATCTGGTAAGGCACGTGCGCGGCCTCGGCAGCCGCAACGAGCAGCCGGTTGACGCCACGGTGGCTGATCAGCCCCGAGTCCTGGACCTTGATCGCCGCGCCGGCACCCAGAGACACTTCCATGGCCGGCCGGGCATGGGGCGTGTCGCCGGTGGCGGTGACGTCGAGGGCAATCGCGACATCGGGCTCGATCGTGTAAGTCGAGGTCAGGGCGCCGCGAGGCCCCACCTCTTCCTGGGTCGTGAAGACGGCGTAGAGGTCGTCCGCGATCTCCCGGCCTATGAGCTCGCGCAGCAATTGCGCCAGCATCGCGCACCCGATGCGATCGTCCAGGTTGGGCGCGAACCAGGCATCGCCCTGGGCAATGAATGGGCGCCAGAAAGCCGCCACGTCGCCCACCTTAGGCAGGCGGGTGCCTGCCGACGCAGCGCCCACATCCACATACATCTCCTGCAGGGCCGGCACCTTCGAGGCCGGGTCAGCGCGCCCATCGAGGCCAATGCTGCCTACCGTGCCATCGGCGAAGCGTACCTGGCTGCCCCAGCAAGCCAGGGCGTGAACGCCGCCGATAGGCGCAAACTTGAGGTAACCCTGGCCGTCCACGTGGGTGATCATGAGGCCGATTTGGTCCATGTGGGCCGCCAGCATGACTCTCCTGGCCTGACCTGTCTGACCACTGGCCGTCCCTTTGCGCAGCGCGATCAGGTTGCCCATGGTGTCGACGCGCACATCGTCAACCAGCTCCGAGACCACCTCGCGAATCGTGGCGCGGATCTCGTCTTCATACCCTGACACGCCGAAAGCTTCGGAGAACCGTTTGGCCAGGTCCAGCATGGTTGTCATTTCTCCCGCTGCAGAAAATGCCGGTCCAGGCGGCGCAGCGCGGCGCCGACCAGGCTGACCGTATATGTAAGGTCGTTGAGGTTGAGGATAGCCGCCGGTCCGTGTATGTAACGGCAAGGCACTGCGACGACGGCGGTGGGCACGCCGCCGCGCGCCGTGTGGAGGGGCCCGGCATCGGTGCCGCCAAGAAGCGGCGCCTTGTATTGGATGGCGATGCCTTCAGCGGTAGCCGACTCGCGGCAACAGCGCCAGGAGGCCGGGGTGGGCCACGAAAGAATGATCCATGATCGTCAGGGCCGGGCCATCGCCCAGGCGTGTGACCGGCGACTCGTCTTCGTCAGGCGGGCGCGGCGCGTCGTCGCAGATCGTACCTTCGAGGACGATCGCCGCATCCGGCCGCAGCCGATAGCCGGCGACGCCTGCGCCGCGCAGCCCGACCTCTTCCTGAACGGTGAAGACACCCACCACATCCACCGGGTAACTGCCGGCAAGCAGCCCGATCAGAGCGGTGCAGCCCACGCGATCGTCCAACGCCTTGCCGCGCACCGTGGGCCAGGCCGGGTCATCGCCGAGCCGGGTAAAACTGGTGGCGAAGGTGCCGTAGTCGCCTACCTTGACCTTGGCCTCCGCCTCCTTATCGCTGCCCGCGCCGATGTTGACGAGCAGGTCGGCGGCCGTGATGGCTTTGCGGGCCTGCTCTGCCGATTGCAGGTGAGGGACCGGTGCCCCGATCACGCCCGGCACTTTCTCGTCGCCGATCACCACGCGCTTGCCGGCCAGCAGCCGCTCCTCAACCCCGCCCACGACGTGGAAGTGGAGCAGGCCACTCTTGTCGATGCGCGTGATCATAAAGCCGACTTCATCCATGTGGGCCGCCAGCATCACCCGCAAGCGCGGCTCCGGGCCGATGCCGGCCTTGAAGACAGACAGATTGCCGAGGGCATCCACCTCGACGTGATCCAGCGCCAACCCGGCGATGAGCTCGCGAACCAGTTTGCGCACGGCGCGCTCGCGGCCTGAGACGCCCACCTCGTTGGACAGTCTTGCCAGCACGTCCGCCAGCCGCAGTTCCGTAACCGTGGGTTGCGCCATCTCCATCGGCTACACCTCCTCCGCGAGGCTGGCGAGGACGGTATCGTCCAGCCGGCTGACGAAAGCCGCCAACAGCCTGGCTGCCCGATCGATATCGCTCAAAGACACCACTTCCACCGGGGAGTGCATGTAGCGAATCGGGATGCCCACCAGGCCGCAGGGGAGGCCCTCGCGCACGAGTTGGAGTGCCCAGGCATCAGTTCCCGACGTGCCGGGGATCGGATCCATGGTATAGTTCATCTTCGAGGGCTTCGGCCGCGGCACGCAGCCGGCTGACCAGGCCTGGATGCAGGTTTGGGCCCCAGGCCAGCGACGGCCCCTTGTCCATGGGCGCCGTCTGCTCCTCGCTCACCCCCGGGGTATCGGCGAATGTCACGTCGATGGCTACGGCAATATCCGGGGCCAGCGTGAAACCACTGGCCCGGGCGCCACGTAGCCCGACTTCTTCCTGGACGGTTGCCACGGCATAGACGTCCCACGCATGGCGGCCCTGTGCCAGATAGCCGAGGGCGCCGATCATCGCCGCAAGGCTGGCCCGGTTGTCGAGTGATTTTGCGGCCACGTGGCCGCCGAGCAGTTCGGTGTATGGTCCGCGCCAGACCGCGCGATCGCCGATGCGCACACAACCGGCGGGCTGAAAGCCCAGGTCCACACGCAGATCGCCCATGGGCACGACTTTCGCCCGCTCCTCGGCGGACAAGAGGTGGGGTGGTCGCCCGCCCAGGTAACCTGGCAACCCGTCGGGGTAACGTTCGGAGCCCGGCCCGCTGGCGTAGACCGTCACCTCCTGGCCGATGGCCGTGCGCGGGTCTACTCCCCCGATCGTGGTCACGTGTAAGAAGGTGCCCTCCACCTTGGTCACCAGCAGGCCGATCTCGTCCATATGTGCGGCCAACATAATACGCCCCGGGGCTGCCAAGGTGGCACCCACGCGATGCGCGACCACGCTGCCCATCACATCCGCTCGAACGTCCGTCGCGTAGGGCGCGCATAACGCCTGCACGACCGTCGCGATGCGGCCTTCGCCCCCCGAAGGCCCGTCAGTTGCGACCAACTTGCGCAGTACCTGGCCTATCTCAGATCGGTCCATTCCTCATCATCCGGTCCCTTCGCTCAACGCTTCATTTTGGTGCCGCGCGATTCTACCTTCAGGCGAACCGGGTGTCAAAGTGGTCAAGAGCCAGCGCCCACTTTGTAAGCGAGGTGCTTTGACACCGGTTCTTGCATTATGTAGAATGCATGCCGCGAGCCACAACGGGGGGCCGGCAGCCCTGCTGAAGGTGCCTCGTGACCCAGCGTTCTGCCGCTATGGCACTACGGGGTTGAACCGGATGAACTGCTGGCAGTCCGGCAGATCTGTGAGGAGAACTTGGCCGTTTCCACATACATGCCTTCCCCTTCCACACAGTCCTCGAGTGATTCGCCGGCCGCGCGCCTGCAGGGCGGTGGCGGCTGGCTGGCGGTCTTTCTGGTCCTTGTCATGTTGCTCAGCGTCTCATGGTCGGTGCAGGCCGCGGCATGGTCGGACGGGTTGAGCCTGCTGGCGGCCGCCGTGATCGGCGGGGCGGGGGTAGGCCTGCTGCTGTCGTTGACCTGCTGGGACAGTTCTTTCGCGACGATGTACAGCTTGCTGGCCTGCATTGCCTGGGCTGCGACGCTGTTGGCAAACGGATATTTGCACGCCAGCAGCCTACACGCCGGGTTGCTATTGATTGTCCAGCGCGGGTCGATGTGGGGCAATAACCTGATCCACCGGCAGGCGAGCGCCGACAACTTGATATTTGTGGGGCAGCTGCTCGTGTTGGGCTGGTGGATGGGCCACTTCGCGACCTGGATGGTCATCCGCCACCAGAGCTCCTGGGTGGCTGCCCTGCCGGCCGGCGTCGGCTTGTTGTTCAACACTTACTATAGCCCCAGACAACTGACAGGATATCTGATCGTATTCCTGACGGCTGTGCTCCTGCTGACGATCCGGGTAGAGTTGGCCCGTAACCAGGCGCGTTGGCAGCGAGCACACATCCGCTACGAACAGGAGATCGATTTCGACTTCTTGCGCGGCGGGCTGCTCTTCGCGGCGATCGTGGTCGCGATCACCTGGCTGGCGCCGGTTAGCGCTACCAACCAGCGCGTGCTCGACCTGTTCGGCCCCGTGGAGAGCCAGTGGCGCGAGCTTCAAAGCACATGGAACCGGGCGTTTGCGAGCCTGCGTTATCCGACTGTGGTGCAGGTCACGGGCTTCGGCAAGTCGCTGACGTTGGGAGGCGCTGTGT
>CAWEHT010000117.1:0-13204 GCA_963808455.1 uncultured Chloroflexia bacterium
CAAGCCCCCGCCGGTTGCTCAACTTCCGGCAAAGCCTCGCAGCCTCTCCGAAGTGCCTTTGGGCTTGAAGCTGGTCGGCGCCGAAGTGGTCGGCCAGGCCAAGCAGCTCAAGCGTCTCGGCCAGCCCTGAGTCGTCGCCGATCCCGGCAAAGATGGCCCGCGCTCCTGGTGATAGCGCGCCGCCTCTGCCGGCTCGTCCTGGTTCAGGTACCAGTTGCCGACCCGGTTGAGGCTGTGGGCATGCAAGGCCGGATCGCCGATTTGCTCGGCCAATGCCAGAGCTTGCCGGAAGTATTCCCCGGCCGCCGTGTAGCTGCGCCCCGCCCACAGGAACCCGAGGGCCAGCAAGGCGTCGCATTCGGCGCGCCGGTCGCCGGCCGCCTCCGCGGTCTGCCAGCCTGCCGTGTAGTCTTGCCGGGCTCTTTCGAACTCGCCTAACATCTCGTAAGCGTGCCCGCGCGCCGTGAGGAGGTGGCTGCCAGGGGAAATCCGCAGGTGTCCGGCCGCCTCCAGCGCCCACGATAAGTGCTCGGCTGCCGCCCGTGGCGCGTACAGTGCCAGGGCCTGTTCCCCGGCCTGCGCCGCATAATCCAGCGTCTTGGGCCAGTCCCCGGCCTGGTTGAAGTGATAGGCCAGTTCGGGCAGGGCTGCGCCGGGCATGCGTGCCAGGGCTTCCGCAACCCGGGCGTGCAGCGCGCGCCGTTCGCGCCGCCAACAGATCGGCCAGGATCGCCTGTCGCGTCAGCTCGTGGCGGAAAGCGAAGATATCAGGCGATTCCTCCACCACGAGCTGTGCTGCAATGGCCTCCTTGATCATGCCCAGCAATGTGGCCTCGTCGAGCTGAGCCAGCTCCCGCAGCAGCGCGAAGTCGAAGCGCCGGCCGGCTATGCCGGCGAGGGTCAGCACCTGGCGCGCCCGGCGCTCAGCCGCTCGGACCGCCGCTGGACCGCATTCTGAATGCTCGGCGTGTACAGCGGCTGCGCGCCATCGAAACCGGCGCCATCCCATGCCAGGTCGGCCGGGGAGATGCGGCCCCTCGCTGTCAGCGATCTCAACATCTCTTCGACAAAAAACGGGTTGCCTTCGGTCAACCTGTAAAGCGTTTGCAGGGAAGCTGGGGCAGGGCCCCGTTGGCGTCCATGCGGAGCGCTTCTAGGACTCTGCTCGTACGCTGCCAGCGTGGCCTGGACCATGGCCGCGACTTCGCTGGCGCTCAAGGGCTCCAGGCTCAGGCGGAGGGCCAGACGCTTCGCGATCGAGCTGAGCCAGGAACTCGCCCAAGGCCGGCCCGATCTCGTCCAGGCGGTACGTCATGAGCGAAAGCACCGGCTCGGCTGCGACGCGGCGTGCGCAGTACAGGAGAGCATCCAGGCTGGCATCGTCGGCAAAGTTCAGGTCCTCGACGATCAGCAGCACGGGCTGCGTCGCGGCAAGGCGCGTGATGAACTGCGAGACGGCGTGGAAGAGGTCTCGCTTCTCCTGACCCTGGTCGGGGATAGGCGATGGCGCGGGGCCAGGTACAATGCCCGCAACCTCGGGGATCAGCCTGGCCAGATACTGGCCCCAGGGGCCAAACGCCTTGCCGATCTCCTCAGGGGTGCGACCATGGCAGAAGGCACGCAACAGGTCAACCAGCGGGGCGTAGGGCAGGGCACGATCTGATTCGAAGCAGTTGCCTTGCAAGACCATCATGCCGTTGGCCAGCGTCTTTGCCTCGCGGGCCAGGCGGGATTTGCCGATCCCGGCCTCGCCCGCCACGAGGAGGATCTGTCCGCGACCCTTGCGCGCCGACTCCAAGGCGGCACCAACGGCTTCCAGCGCCTGGGTGCGGCCGATCAGGACGGGGCAGGTAACCGGTCTTTCCAGCATAGCTTTGCCTGACCCTCGGGGCCATGACGGACCCGCATCCGGGAGGCAGCGAGCGCCGCACCATCAGGTTCAGGTGAAGCTTCTCTGCATCCGTGACGGGCATGGCCGTGCTGCCGATGCCAGCAGGGCACCAGGCGTCCCCGCCGGCAGTTCGCTACCAGTATAGCACAAGCCAGGATCAGACAGAACACCTTCGGCTCGAACAAACTGCTCGGGGTCTGAGGTATGGATAATGGTGGATCTGCCGCCAGTTTGACAAAACACGCAATCGTAGCATGCGGTACAGACCGGCCGCCCTGCAGCGTCGTACTAAAAGTATGCAGGGATCGTCGCAACTCGCGATCCTCCGCCAGCGTGGGCAATCCGAGCCTCCATTATCCCTCGCTACCGTTCCGCAGGACGCCGGATGGGCAGGGGTGCGCTCGCCTGCAGGCTGCGCCTTCTGCTCATCGTTCCAGGCCGTGGCAAGGCCGAGCACGGCCCCCTCTTTGAATACTGCTCCCGGCCTACACACGGATGAGCCGGTCAACATCGGCACGGTTCCCGTGCCGATGTCTGCGCACCCGCCCTGCATTTGACCTGCCTCATCCATTGGGTTAAGAGTACTCGTACAATGGTACAAGTGATCGGCCTGGCAAGGAGCATCACGCAAGCATGGACATCGTGATCGATGCTTCGGCCATCATCGCCGTCCTAGTAAATGAGTCGAACGAGGGGCGTCTTGCTCCGGCTCACGCAAGGCGCCCAGCTCCTCGCGCCACCTTCCGTGCCATGGGAGATAGGAAACGCCTTCTCGGCCATGCTCAAGCGCCGGCGTATTACGATGGTCGAGGCAGTTCGGGCCATGGAGGCATACGCCAAGATCCCGCTTCGGCTGGTGGACGTGGAGCTCACGGAAGCCGTGCAACTGGCCGGGCAGCTCAATCTGTATGCATACGATGCCTACTTGTTGCGCTGTGCGGCCCGATACAAGGCACCATTGTTGAGCCTGGATCGGGATCTTGTTGTCGCCGCCACAGCTCTGGGCCTGGATGTTCTTGAGGTGTCGTGATGAGCGCCGTTTACACCTACTCGGAAGCGCGGCAGAAGCTGGCCATCATCCTGGACAAGGCGGATCGCGAAGGCGAGGTCCGCGTGCGACGGCGCGATGGCCGCGTGTTCGTCATCAGACCCGAGACGGACGTCCTTACACCTCTCGATGTGGCGGGGATCGATCTGGACATGCCGGCCAAGGAGATCCTGGGCTTTGTCCACGAGGGGCGTCGTGTCCAGGCCGACGACGCGGGACTTGGGCCAGGTACCTGAGGGGCGCCGCGGGCCCGTCTCAACGTTTGGCTCTTGATGCCCTGCAGAGAGCTCTGACGCGCCCTATTACACCCTCGCTGACCTCATGTAAGCTTGCCCGCACGGGCGGCCTATGCTAGACTGAGCCTCACTCGTTCTCCCGCCGGACCACGAGTTGGCTGTAATAATTCGCTTGGCCTGCGGGCTGTCTCGTTGCACCCACCCCTCCTTCGGAGGAAGCCACGATGCTTGCCAGAGTCTTCAGCTGCGCCCTCGTCGGACTGGACGGCGCCGTGGTGCAGGTCGAAACCGACCTCAACCCCAAGTCGCTGCCGGCGGTGACGCTCGTCGGCCTCCCCGACGTCGCCGTCAAGGAGTCCACCGAGCGTGTGCGAGCGGCGATCCACAACTCCGGGCTCAGTTATCCCCGCGGCCATCTCACCGTCAACCTCGCGCCGGCCGACCTGCGCAAGGAAGGCCCTGCCTACGATCTGCCCATCGCCGTGGCGCTCCTCATCGTCGCCGGCCAGGTCTCGCCTGACCTCGACACCTTCCTCTTCCTCGGCGAGCTGTCACTCGACGGCTCGGTGCGCCACGTCAACGGTGTCCTGTCCATGGCGCACCTGGCGCAGGAGCAAGGCTACAAGGGCGTCTTCGTGCCGCAGGCCGACGCCCCGGAAGCGGCCCTTATCGAGGGGATCGACGTGTACCCGGTGGACACGCTCGGCCATCTCGTGGCCCACCTGGCCGACTACAACCCCATCGAGCCCTACCGGGCCAATCTGGACCTGGATGCTGACCCGCCGGCCTACGCGGCCGACTTCCGCGACATCAAGGGCCAGGAGCACGTGAAAAGGGCCCTCGAGGTCGCCGCGGCCGGTGGGCACAACGTGCTCATGGCCGGCCCTCCCGGCTCGGGCAAGACCCTGCTGGCCCGTTCCATGCCCTCCATCTTGCCCCACCTGAGCCTCAGCGAGGCTTTGGACGTCACCCGCGTTTACTCGGTGGCCGACATGCTGCCTTCGGGCACGCCGCTGGTGCGCAGCCGCCCATTTCGCGCCCCGCATCACACCATTTCACACGCCGGGTTGGTCGGTGGCGGGCAGTGGCCGCGCCCCGGCGAGATCAGCCTGGCCCACCGCGGGCTGCTCTTCCTGGATGAGATGCCCGAGTTCTCCCAGCATGTGCTGGAGGTGCTGCGCCAGCCGCTGGAAGACAAGGTCGTGACCATCAGCCGCGCCCAGGGCAGCCTGACCTTCCCGGCCAATTTCATGCTGGTCGGCGCCATGAACCCCTGCCCGTGTGGCTACGCAGGCGACCCAGAAAAGGAATGCACCTGTTCGCCTAGCCTGATCGCTCGCTATCAGAAGCGCCTCTCGGGCCCCTTGCTCGATCGCATCGATATCCACGTCGAGGTCCCCCGCGTGCCCTTCCAGAAGCTCGCCGACGATCGCCGCGGCGAGGCATCGGCCGCCATCCGCGCCCGCGTCGAGGCCGCCCGTGCCCGCCAGGGCAGCCGCTTCGCCGGCACCAGGATCGCCTGCAACGCCGACATGGGCCCGACGCAGATAAGAGACTACTGTCCCATCGACGAGACGGCCCGCCAGCTATTGGGCACGGCCATGCGCCAGATGCAGCTCTCGGCCCGCGCTTACCATCGCGTCCTCAAGCTGGCCCGCACCATCGCCGACCTCTGTGGCGAAGAGCGCATCGCCACGGCCCACATCGCGGAGGCCATCCAGTACCGGCCGAGAAGACAGGGATAGCCCGCGCTATGTCAAAGCCCTTTTCTTGACAGATCCCATGCAAGCCTTTATCGTTCCAGCGCTCGCGCACGTTGTCCTGTTCGAGCGCGTTGCTAGAGCCGCCTCGTGCCTGCCGACCGCGGCAGACCCCGTCTCCTCGGGTCTGGCCCCCGCATCACGGGGATTCGAGGGTCGCAGGTAGGGGCAGCCTAACAGCAGAGAAGAAAGGAGAATCGAAATGTTCGGCAAGTTCCTCAAGCTGGCCGGCATCTTCCTCGTTGCCAGCATCCTCCTGTCGCACGCGGGAGTCGCCTTTGCGGATGAGCCGCCTGGCACCGGACCCGAGACGGCTTGGACGGTCCCCGATAGCCAGGTCAGTATCACGGCGGGCGGCGAACTCTGGTTTGCCTTCAACTACGCCGGGGATGGCTCGCAAATTCGCGTCCACATGAGTGGCGACTTCCAATCGCCCACTCATCAAACGCCCTTGACCCAATTCACCATCTGGACTCCCGGCGAGGTACAAAAGCGGGGGCTGCATGAGGCCGTGACGCCGGTCGGAGCAGGCGCCGCAAATACGTACGGCTACAACCCCGACATGATCTGGACAAGCAATTTCAACGCGCGGGGCACCTATTACATCGTGGTCGATCAGAGCTCACAAACCTCCGGCAGCTTTCATCTGACCCTTACTGGGGCCGGTGTGACCCCCGCCGGCCAACCTATGGCGTCTTCTGCCTCGGCTGCAAGCGCCGCCCCGGCTGCGACCGCTGCTGACACAGCTGTTCCGGCCGCCACCGAGGCGAGCGCTTCGGCCCAGGTGACCGTCACGGCCGCTCCTGCGGCTTCGGCTCCGGCGAGCGCTTCGGCCCAGGTGACCGTCACGGCCGCTCCTGCGGCTTCGGCTCCGGTGAGCACTACGGCTCCGGTGAGCACCTCGGCCCCCGAGGCTGCGGCGGCGCCGGTGAGCATTACGGTGCCGGTGAGCACCACGGCCCCTGAGGCCACTTCAGCTCCGGTGACTCCCACGGTCGCACCGTCTGCGGCGGCGCCGGCATCCGCCGTAGTCACACCCACCGCTTCAGCCCCGATATCCGGCACAGGTCCAACCGGCGCGTACACCGCCGCAAGAGGCTGGGTGCCGACCGCCCAGGGTACCGCGAACATGGTATGCATTCCAGTACCGCGGAGACGGCTCCCCGATCACGGTCGACATGCAAGTGAACCCCGCCGCCACGGCCGGATTCGCCGTGTGGACGCCGCAGAGCGTGCAAACGATGCAGGGAGGCCAGCTCGTGATCCCCATCGGCCTCGGCTCCATCAACCCCAACGAGGCCGACGACCTGATCTGGTCCGGCAGCCTGCACCAAGCCGGCACTTACTACGTGCTGGTAGCCCAGAGTGGGCCCGCGGGCAGCTACAACCTCACGGTCACCGGCAGCGGCGTTACCTTCGGCCAGTGACCGGCCGCAACTACAACGACCCTGCCGGGCGGGAACGCGCGAGGGGAACGGGCCCAGGGCAGCCCGCCCCTTTGCGCTACGACGGCGATCACAGGGGAGGCCGGTCCCACATAGGCGCCAGCTAATGCAGCCAGCCGGGCTCTGGTTAGCGCCCGCGGGGCGGTTCCCGCACGTCCGGCCAGGATATTGCACGGCCAGGCCCCGCTGCCCAATCCGAGAGGCGCCACTGCTGTGACAGGCAGTGGCGCCTCCAATTTCGCCCCTCAGACAGAACAACCTGGCCCTACTCACGAAGCGGGCTCGAGCGCGCGCATGGCCCTGGCGGCCTGATCGTGGCCGTACCTGGGCGCGACACCAAGGCCACTCCATGTTGCAGCCAGCCTCCAGTGTGGCAACCGCACCGGGGGCAGCGCGCGCCGCTGGGACCAGCCGCCATCACAGGATGCACACGCAGGTCCCCGGCCGGGGATGGATTCGACGGGATAGACAGGGTCAGGCCCAAACACATCCTGTCCATCCGGCCTGTCCTGTCCATCCTGTGCGAATTAGCCCGCCGGGACGCGGCAAGCGAGCCGGGTGGACGCAACTGAGCGTGCTGGCCTGGCGTGGCCCCGCAACATGATTTCGCCCTGGGCGCGACACAAAACCGGGTTGCCAAGCTTTTCAGCCTATGCTACACTTTGCGCAATCCAGGCGCCCCGCGGGGGCCGGGCATCTGCCTCGATCGCCGGCGCCAAGGCCCTCTAGCGCATGGAGTAGCCCATGCCGGGCGGTCTCCCCCGAACGTCACGAGCGGTCTCTGCCGCAGTCCCATGACCGCCGTGTCCGCGGCTTGACGCCACAATCAGCCTTGGCGAGTTCGTAGGTCAGGTAAAGGGGAGCAGCGCCCATTTCGCGAACCACGGCCTGGGTCTGCCAGGTGCAGTAGGGTGGCAAGCCGGCTATAGCGTCCTGTCCTTTGGGGGCAGAGACCTGGATTCGGTGGTGCGGTACGTCAAGAACCAGCGGCAGCATCACGGGGCGGCACAACCGCCATCAAGGCGTTGGAACGAACGGAGGCCGAGAAGCCGCCGGCGACAGCTGTGTTAGAGGGCCTGCCAGGGACAACTGAGGCAGCGCAGGGAGAATATCATGGCCTTTCAGGATGCAATCCACCGAGTCACCCAATTCAAAGGTGAGTCCTTGTCGGAGACCATCGCATCGATCGAGGCGAAGCTGCCGGGCAAGAATGCCGGCGGGGTGCGCCTGGTGAACGGCTCGTCCGGGATCGAGCATGATCTTCTGCTCAACGCGGCGGCCGTCAAGCGGGCCAGCGTGCAGATCGACGTGGTCATCCATGCAGTCGGCATCCTGTACACGCTGCCCTACCTGCTCCAGGACGGCGAGGTCGTCACCAGCGTACACCTGGGAGCCGGTAATGCGGCCGGTGATTTTCACCTGGTTACTAACCAGCGTCTCGCCCAGTTCAAGTTCGCGAGGTGGCAGGATAAGGGCAATGCCGTGCGCGAAGTCTCCCTGTTTGAAGACTACTTCAAGTTGGCCAGCGAGCGAGGCGCAAAACGCAAGTATCTCTACCTGCTCGACACGGTGATCCCTCTCAGGTTCCTGCAGAGCGGCCGGGATATCGGCAAGGTGCTCAAGCAAAATCCGCGTATGCAAGCTGAGTTCGTGACGCTGAACGGCCGCACCTATCGCACGGTGGGCCAGTATTATGCCGCGGATCGCCAGGCAGTTCAGATCGTCAACCTGACGGAACTGGTGCCCGGTCTCGATCAATTGATCGCCGGCCCGCTCGCAGACGAATAATAGGTATCGGCTCAGCCCATGCAAACCATCTCCCGCAGCGCCTTTACCACCGTCAAGACCGAGGGTGCCATCCTGCCCGCCAACCTGCTGCAGCGTGTCGCCGAGGGCCGCGGGCTGGAAGGGCTGGCGCCTGAAGACTACCACCTCGCGCCCAGCGAGCGGCTGAACGAGGCCATCAACCGCTCGTGGAACCGGCTTCTTGGCGTCTGGCAGAGCTTCGACGACCAGCGGTCGCGATTGCCAACCGGCGATAGCGGCGTGACGCTGACCCGCGACCGCTGGCTGACGAGAACCAGGCAGAGCGGTCTGGCCAGCAACCATTTGAGTGGGCTTCGGTTCTAGAGGCCAACAGAGACGCGATCCACTGGTGGGTCTTCAGAAAGGAGAACGACCCGACCGAGCTTCGCGCCAGGACAGACCAGGCCCTGCTACACGCGCAGAATCTGAAAGACGCGGTTTTCCGCCTGCCATCAGCGTGCCTTCCTACATACGATGAGCTACTGCAATTACTCCAAGAGCTCGCAGAGACCCGCCAAGCCGATATCGCCGCGTTGCTCAGCTACGTGCAGTGGCTCTACGCACGAGACAAACTGGCGCCTTGTGTCCTGTTCACGTTCAGGGTATGGGGCTCCACGAACCTCGCACACCGCGCTGTCCGAGATCTCCTGGCCGCGTTCATCGGACGGGGGCCGTCGGTGGAAGGACGGCTGGAGGCGGTGCAGGTGCTGGGGAAGATTGGCGGGGAGGGAGCGTGGGCGGTGCTGTCCGAGGTTGCGGAAGATGAGAAGCAGGGGCCCGCAGTGCGCGAGTTGGCGCGGACAATGCTCCCAGCGGTGCCGTAGCCTCTCGCAGCGAACGGTCAGCTGAGGAAGGGAAGGAGAGTAGCTACATGAGCGGGCACAGCAAGTACACAGATGCTTGGCAAAGGCTGTTCCCCGAAAATCAGATGGACGGCATACTCGACACTTTGCGAGCGTCGCACGGACAATACTCGCTCACGGTCAATGAGATCAGGTGGCTGGGCAGCCGCAACGATGCAGCGTGGAGCCAGACGATCACGCAGGGCCGGGACCGAAGATTACGCGGCAACGCACAGCATTTGAACGTGCTCGGTGACTTGCTGCGCTGCCCACGTCCGGCCTGGCGAGGAGCTCCGGCTGAGAGCGCAGATCAAGGACGGCAACAACCAACTACTCATGTACTTCCTGCATCGCGTGACCGCTCTCATCGAGCCTGCCGTGGCCCTGAGCGCGGAAGACGCCCTTGCGGAGGCCCAGCAAGACCTGGGGGAGGCAACTCCAGCAGAACAGGTAGCCATACTGCAAGGGCTCATCAAGAAGATGCAGGAGGTCATCGACAAGGTTCATATCCACGAGGACGCAGTCAGCCAAGTCCGCCAGCAGCTCCCCATTTTTCTTGGCCATGACACGTTCTCAGCGTTGTCAGGCACATCTCAGCGCTTTCTCGTCACCGCCGAGGTAATTTATGAGGCAGCGAGCTCGATCCGTGACGAGTTGGATGCCGCCTTGATCTCGGTCGAGTACGCCAAGGTGATCGAAACGGAGTTGAAGACCCGGTTTTTCGAGTACCTTGGCAAGGCGCTCGACAAGCATCCCCCGGTCAAGCTCTACCTCGGAGACGGCGGTTCCTTGGGCGCGTGGCCGGACAAAGCTGGCGCGACGTTCTGACCGGGAAGCGGTGCGGCCTCGGGGCTATGGCGGACCTGTTGCAAACGGCAGCAGGCGGCCAGCATAACCATGAAATCGCAAGTCATGTGACCGCCGTTGGCCTGAATGTGGCCTTTCTCCAGAGCTTGGCGGCAGATCTTCGGCCTTGTTGCCGCCCGATACCGGAACGGTCAGGCTCACATCGAATCCATGGCTTTTCAGAAGCTTGACGAGTCCCGGACCCTGCTTTATGGAGGGAGACTACTGGAGCACGTCGTCCGCGCGTGCCAGGCAGTTGAGGCTAATGCCTGAAATGGGCAGCAGGCGGGCTTGCCCACAGTGCGCCCAATGCCACGTTTGATTGCAGGAAGGAGAGGCATCATGAGCTTGATAGTGCTGATCGCTTGCGCTGCGCAGAAATTGGACCATCCTGCTCCGGCGGCGGACCTGTACACCAGCGCCTTGTTCAAGGGTAGCCTGCGGTATGCCCGCAAACTGAAGCCGGACGTTATCCACGTACTCTCCGCCAAGTGGATATTGGTGGCGAATTACGGGTGCGGGCTCTGTGACCGGTTGGTACAAGCGTGCGAACGGACGCCGCCCTCCGCATTACTTCTGATCATGGCCGAGTTGACGATCCGGCTCGACCGCTGCGCCGCCCTGGAGCCATTGGACGCAGTTCTCGTGGTCGTTTACCGGATTCACCCACATCACCGTACCCAGCAGCTTCACGTGTGGAACGGCTGCGATGAGAAGGCTTCGGGCCTTCTCGTCGCGTGAAGCTATTGTCCGATCAGTCTCTAGTGCGGCCTCAACAAGATGCACGTCTTTTGCAACTGCTTGCCTCCGTTTGTCGCTCGGATATGCCTGGTCCAGCTTCGTCCTGAGCCACTCGTTCGGCGCCACGTCAATCTGGTCCACCTGCCTCCGACCCCACATGGAAGTCAGCCAGGTCCGTGAGAACCTTGCTGCGTGGTGACGCCATTCGATAGCTATCGCTGCAATCATTACGATCCGGTGCTTGCAGTCGCGCACACTATCCAAGAAGCCCCGACAGTTGTCGCCACGGGGGCTTGCTTCACCCGATAGCCCTGCGATTGAAGCATCGATCACCAAGCGCCTGGGGCTCACATCAACCCGCCCTCAGTCGTGACTGAACGGCGTCGAGGTATCGATCTTCAGACCGTAGTCGGACATCCGCGAGATCCTCAGGCCAATCCCCGTAAGCTCCGTTTTCATCCAAATCAGCGCTGATCACTTCTGTGACCCCGTCTCCGTTGCGGCGGAACCAATGAAGCTTGACCAGGTCAGGTGCCAGGGTTCCCTCAGCAACAAGGGCCTGTACGGCGAGAATCAACAGATCACTATGGGTTTCTGCCACAATACGAACGCCGCGCTTTGCCGCGTCAGCGAGCATCTCGGCAAGTGCGGACTGGGCTCGGGGATGAAGATGCAGTTCCGGTTGCTCCAGGTAAACCAACTGACCCGCCGCCGCTGTCAATAAAGCAACCAGCACGGGCAGACTCTGAGAGGCACCGAAACCAACGTCGGCGATGTTTACCATATCGGTTGTATTTTCCGAGAGGCGGTGAGGAAGCCGACCCAGCCGCAGCTCCACTTGAGTATCATTGATGGGCTGCACGGCGACACGCCAGGTCAAGCCCAGTTTCTCCAAGTTCCGACCCAGTTGTTCGAGCTTGTCCTCATTCTTCTCAGCCTGCCAATGGGCAATAATGCTTGCGGCGTAGTTCTCGAATGTACCCGGAAAACTACTGCTCACGGCGGTGACCGGATAGCTCCGTTCTGGATTTCCGCGCAGACCGGGCAGATGAATCACCTCGCGAATAGCTCTTTCTACATTGACCCCAGCGCCAATTCCGCTGATGTCGCTGAACACAGCAAGCTGCTCGCCTCGCATTTTTCAACTGCAGCTCAAGGAAACAGCGGTTCCTAGCTACTTCCCAGTCAAGCTGTTGATTCCCCATTAGCCTTGTCGTGAGGTCTGTAGCAAGCTTTCGAACCTGCGGGGAGAGACAGGACGTCAACGCCTGGCCTGAAGCACCCGGGCGAAGTTCCGAAATGCCGCTCGAATCGGCCATCAACATCTTCTCGATATCGAAACCCCGACCCGTATGCCTCTTGAAGTACACCGTCCGCGCGGTCTCGCGCTCTGGCCCCACGCCGACCAAGAAGCTACTGACTGCCTCGGCAGGGGCTATTGTCGTTAGCAATTGCTCTGCCGACGTGAACCGGACATTCGATCCATTGAGCAGCAGGGCACCCGGGTCGTAACCGGCCTCGAGAGTCTGCTTGAGGAGCAACAGCGCCTGCATCACGCTAGACTTGCCAGAGCTGTTTGCACCGGCCAGGAGCGTGAGAGGTCGGATCTCGATGGATTGCTCTCTAAGAATCGATTTGTAGCCCGAGACGGCAAGATATCCAACACCTTGCCTTCGCGGTGCCTGGTTTGGCTTGCCAGTTGTTCTCGTGTTGCTTCTTGTCGATTTTGGCATGTACCAATCTCTGAGCCTTCTGATGTAGCGCCGGAATCCCAAGAGGGTGCTCCGCCTCGCAGACTATCACACATGCGAACGCCAATCAATAGGCCAACCGAGCAGGCAAGCTCGGCTCGCTAACCAGTCCATCTGGAACCGTCAGGCTCCAGCGACACTATTGTACCAATGAGGACGGTCTTAAGCAACTGAAGACTTGGTTGGAACTTCGTAGCAGGTCGAGGGGGTTTCATCAACCCCAGGCGGGGCATAGGCGGGTGCGAGAATAAACATATAGCTTTTAATTGTCGCGGATTGGCGCGACAAAGGGGCAGCTCACGTCAATGGAGGTGCCCCTTTGTGTGCTCAGCAAGATCGTGGGGTGGGTAGCCTCGGGCGTAACGAGGCCACCCCGTTGGCACGGGCGCAAAGTGGTTGTGCTCGCAGCCTGGACCAGCTCATGCGCCAGCATGAGGGTCTGGTCCAGACGGTGGTCCGCCGCCAAGTGCTCGCCGACTTGTCTTTCGAGGAGGCGCTCCAAGCCGGTCGCATCGGCTTGTGGCACGCCATTCTGGGGTATGACCCCAGCCGCGGCTGGGCCTTTTCCACCTACGCCTGGCCTGCCATTATGCGCCAGGTCTGGCGGGCCGTCAAAGTGCAGCGGTGCGAGCAAAGGCATGCTCCTGTGGCTGAGCAAGCGGCTGGCCCAGCGGTCGAACCGGACGAGATCATCGTGGATGAGGCCGTGTACCGGGCACTCTGCTGCCTGGTGCAGGACCTCCCGGAGCGGTTGCGCTATGTCATCGTCGCGCGCTATGGTCTGGCTGATGCCCCGCCAGCGTTCTACCGGGAGATCGGTGCAGCGCTGGGGGTGAGT
>CAWEHT010000118.1:0-18024 GCA_963808455.1 uncultured Chloroflexia bacterium
CTGATCGCCTACCACAAGGAGCACCAGGCCGCAGTGACGCTCGCCGTGCGCACCGTGCCGTATTTCGATGCCTATCGCTTTGGGATGGTGAGCGCCGACGCCGAAGGACGGGTCACCGAGTATCAGGAGAAACCCCGGCGCACGCGCAGCACGACGGCCAGCATGGGTGTCTACGTTTTCCAGCCGCGAGGTGCTGGTCAACACGCTCACGTCAGAGGATTGTCGCCACTACCGCAACTTTGGCGGAGAAGTCATCCCGGCGCTGGTTGGGCAAAACGCGTCTTTGCCTATCCGTTCTTCGGCTACTGGGCCGACGTCGGCAACGTTCAGGCCTACTGGGAGGCCAACACGGCGTTGCTGGCCGAGACACCCGCCCTGGATTTGTACGACCCCGAATGGGTGATCCATACCCGCAGTGAGGAGCGCGCTGCTGCCTGGCTGGGGCCGGAAGCGCGGGCAGAAGGCAACCTCTTATCTGATGGCTGCCGGATCGAAGGGGTCGTGACACGCTCGATCGTTGCCCCCGGCGTCTGCATCGCCGCGGGCGCCACAGTGCCGCGACGCCATCATCATGAACGACACCGTGATCGAGGCCGGCGCCCAGGTCAACCGGGCGATCATCGATAAGCAAGTGCGTGTGGGCGAAGGAGTGATGCTCGGATATGGCGCCGAGAATACACCCAACCGCGCTGCGCCGGACCGGTTGAACACGGGACTGACCCTGGTGGGCAAACACAGCATCATTGCGCCCGGCACACGCATCGGGCGCAATGTGGTCATCTACCCGAGCACAACGCCACAGTCATATTCCGCCAAGGAAGTGCCCAGCGGCGAGAGCATATCCAGCTAGCATCCCGCACCACGCATTACCGGCGGTTCTGTCTCACCAAGGCCAGGCGGCGGGTACCCAGCCCGAGCGCTGCCAACACCATGCCAGCCAGCGTGGCATAGGTTACATCCTTGGAAGCCACACGCAAAGGGCTATCTTCGAAACGCAGCAGGATATAACCCTCTCCCGGCCCTGGCAGCGGCACAACTGTGCGGGCAAGCGGCGCATTCTCGCGCAGCACGGGCAATTTCGCGGACTGGGGTGCCATGTTGGCCGGAGAGCAAGTAGGCTTTCCACCCCGGATACCAGAACCGGTTGAACGTGATCGTCTTCTCAGCCTGGTCCGTATAGTAATACACCTCTTCCTGGGCCGTGCCCACACCTTCGGCGTTGACGGCGAGTGACTTGTCTTGCGGTATCTGGCTATAGTCAACACGTGTGATCAGAGGTTTACCGCTGATCCAGACGTCGGCCATGGCCGACCAATGCGGCCGCAGGGCCGGATCAACCCAGGCCGTGACGCCTGTCATCTCATCGCTGGTGCCTTCGAACCGCATCAACCCCTGGTAACCGACCTGACCTTCGGCGGGCGTCAGGTCGCGCATCTGCGCCTGGACGTAGGGATAGCTGCCCAGCAGAAGCAAAGCCACCAGGATCGCCGTGGGCCAGGAGGCGGTGCCAGCTCCCTCCATCCCTCCATCCGGCGCCGCGACACTCGTCGCGGCCAGCACGCTGATAGGAGCCGCGGCCAGCATTAGATACCGCCAGGGGAACTGGGCCAGCGGGATCAGGGGTAGGTGCCATGCGGGCGCCGAAACGCCGAGCGTCAGGAAGATCGCCGCTGCCCCCCAAACAGCCCACACCCAGAGCTCTCGTTGGCGCAGGCGCCCAAGCCTGCGCGCCGTGACCAGCCCGATGACCGCCAACAGCAGTGGAGCTGCGCCCAGCTGATAGCTCAGGCTGCCCTGCGTAGGGTTATCGGGTCCGGGAAGGCTGATGCCATAGCCCCACGCCGGGTTGAACAGCTCGTGAAAGTAGACGAAGTGCTGAAATGGATTGTAGTACTGCCCGAACCACTGCTCCTGGTTTACGAAGCGAGACTCGAGCAGAGCGGGCACCCAGAAGCCCACGCTCAGGGCCAGGCCCAGCGCCGCAGCCAGCGCTGGCGCCCACGCCGCGCGCACGGCTTCGACCAACGCGTTCGGCGCTCTCGCATCCGCAGTGGCATCCCGCCGGCTGACACTATCTGGGCCGGTGGGCCCTCGCGTGCCGCCAGCAACTCTTCTCCGCTCCCAAAGCAGCAGCGCGCAGATGTATACGGCCAGGCCTGGCGTGAAGATAAGCATGCTCAGGTTGTGGGTCCACATCAGGACGGCATAGACCGCCGCTGCCGTGATTATGTTCAGCAGCTTGGGGCGCAGCGTCACGGTTCGAAAAGCCCACAAGACGAGCGGAAAAAGCGCGATGGCCACAGATTCCGGCAAAGCTGCCCGCACGTAGATGTCAACCAGGTGATAGGGGAAGAACATGTAGGCGGCCGCGGCCACCAGGGCCGCGTTGCGCCCCAGCCAGGAACGCACGAACCCATACATTCCCAGCCCCGAGATCACGATCGAGAGGGCCATGATACCCTTCACGGACGTTTCCCAGCCCAGCCCTCCAAAATGGTGCAGAACCTCGCCAGCGATCACCGTAAGGGGCGCGTAGATGATCCAGAAAGGATACCCGTAGCCGAAAGCCCAGTCCGGGCCCCAACTCGGGAACCAATTCCCTTCCTGCACAGCCTTATCGTACTCGAACATGAAATAGACGTCATGCCGTGCATCATGCGCTCCCCAAAAATAGCCGGGGTGGAACAGAGGGGCTATGGCGACCAGGGCGAGGACGAGCGCGATGCAGACGCCCCCATGACGACGCAGGAAACTGCCGGCCTGCTCTGCCGGGGAAGCGCGCCGCGCCGTCCCGCCTGGAGGCGCGGTAACGGCATCCTGTAGGCTCATCGACGCCTTCTGCCGCCGGTGGGCCGTCGAGCTTTCTTCTCTCGAATCAGACATTCATCGCTCGTTCAACACGACCTGGTTGTCCGCCCCGACCGGCAGTCGCGCTCCCGTCTGGTATTGGTAAAGCCCCAACACGTAGCGGTAGCTTGCTGCACCCGGCACGCCGGGTTTGAGCGCCAACGTGTAGGTATCGCTGATAACGGCCCCAGGCCGCCATCCGCTGGTGGGCGCCTTGTTGTTGTGCGGCATCGTGTCCGCCTGGCCATATACTGTGCCATCCGCTGTTTCAGCATGGAAGAAGACCGTGTAATCCTGATCGAGCGGCCGGAGCGCCTGCCATTGCACGCGCACGCTGGCCCGCGTTCCCGAGGCGAGCGTGTCCGACATGACGGCGCTGACCAGGGCGATCTGGTTGTCGCCAAAGACGGCCACCGGTTGGTCGGGCACTCTTACGGGTGTCGCAGGCGGGTCCAGTTCGCCGTACACACCCAGGAGCGCCAGCACCACCAGCCCCGCAAATAGTGGCAGTGCCCAGGCCATGGTCCTGTTCTCGCCCTGCGTTTGAGGCTCGCGCTCGCCGCCAGCCGCTTCCTCCATAGCCGGACTGGCCGGCGCGGCAGGCTCAACCAGCGGATCGGGATCGCACCGGCTCTCCGCTGCTACGGGTGCCGAGAGCCGCTCCAGCAGTGCCAGCCCGCCCAGCCCGGCCAGCCAGGCCAGCCAGGGCCCGGTCAGCAACAAGAGCTGCCAGGGATAGGTCAGGGTGCGCTCCAAAAATGGCAGCGCGCGCCACAGTGGTGCCGCCCACGTCAAGCTGAGCGCGATGGGGACCAGCACCAGGGCACCGGCAAGGTAAAGGCTCGAACGAACAGGAAAAGCCGAGACAGGCCAGAGGTGACCGCGGCCATCTCCCACTTCTCCCCCCTCACCTGCTTGCCCGTCGTGGCTCAGCACGAGGTCCGGCGCCAGGACGACGCCAAGCAGGGCCAGCCCACAGGTCACCAGGCCGAGCTGGAGCGGCATCGCGTCATAGGGACCTGTCGCCCCCGGGGCTGAGCCCCAGCCTGCCTGCAACAATTGGTAGGGATAGACGAAGTGATCCAAGAAGGCCACGTAGGTCCGCCCGGCCTGCCCATGCGCGAGCCATCCGGGCACCAGGCCGGCCAGCCCCAACGCCACGCCGGCCAACCAGCCGGCCAGCGTGCCAACGGACCGCGAGCCCTGCCCCCCAAACAAAAGGAAAGCCAAAAGGCCGGCAGCCAGCCAGAGAGCCAGGCCAGGCTGCGTCCAGAAGCAGGCCGCGAGGGCCAGCGCCAGTCCGGCCCTCGCTGGCCAGCCCCCCGTGGCTCCGGCGACCTGCGCCGCCCACCAGGCCCACGGCAGGATGCCCAGGATAGCTGCTTCGGCGAAAGCGCCGCGAACATAAATCGTGGCTAGCCCCAAAGGCCAGAAAGCGTAGACAGCAGCGGCCAGCAACCCCGGCCAGTCACCGAGGCTGCAGCCTGGCCCACGCGTACATGCCCAGGCTGCCACCCAGGATAGCGGCGAAAAGTACCAGCTTGACTGAGGCCACTTCGGAAAAGCCCACCGCGTGCGCCAGGGCAGCCAGAAGGTATGGCAAGAGGCGTTCGCCGCGCCAGAGGTCATAGGGCTGGCCGATGGAGGGCACCCAACTCGTGTCGAGGCCGTGGCGGAGCAGGTCGTTCAGGTTGAAAATAGGGCTATAGCCGTTGAGGAACTCGAAGTAGCCAGGATAGGCCAGGGGCGCCCAAGCAAACACTGGCACGAGCCACGCCAGCCAGGTCGCGGCCGGGCAGGCGAAGCAGCGGCGGATGCTTACCTTCGATCGAATGCCGGTCGTCCAGGCTGCGCCGGCGATGGCCGATGCCGGCCCATGATCGCTGATCCGCTTCAACTCTTTGCCATTCGCCCGTCGAGCTCCAGTTCGGCAGCACAGCCCTGCAAAGCTTCCAACACAATGCGGACGTGCTCCCACAGCTCGACGCCCAACTCGCCGGCTCCCTGCTCGATATCCTCGCGGCTGACACCGGCCGCGAAAGCACGGTCCTTCCACTTCTTCTTGACCGACTTGACTTCCACGTCTCGGATATCTTTGCTGGGCCTGACGTAGCCGACAGCCATCACCAGGCCGGTCAATTCGTCAACAGCGAACAGAGCTGAATCCAGCCTGGTCGTGCGAGGCAACCCCAAATAGGGCGCGTGGCCGGTCACCGCCTGGATCAGCTCCGGAGGATAAGCGCCGCTCGCGGAATAGACGCAGGGCGGTGCGGGGGTGGCCGTTCACGGGATCGTCCATGTCGGGGAAACGCTCGAAGTCTAGATCGTGCATCAGCCCGGTGATCCCCCACAATTCCTCGTCCTCGGCAAAGTTGCGGGCGTAAGCACGCATGGCAGCCTCGACGGCCAGCCCATGCTTGCGCAGGCTGTCGCTCTGCGTCCACTCTGCTAACAAGTCCCAGGCCTCCGCCCGGCTTGGTAGTGGCATAGCCCCCTTGTTCCTTTCATCCCCCACAGGATCTAACGCGCGGCGCATTGTACCACAGCTTCCAGAATCGCAGTACTATCGTTGCCGTCGTGGTCACGGCCGGAGAGGCCAACCAGGTAACTGCGCTGATCCTGATGTGTGATATACTTTATTGGTGCTGGGACCGGAGCTGCTCTGGCCACGTTGGACCACTTTCTACCATGAAGGAGCGAGGGAATGAGAAAGCACGGATGGTGGTTGGCGACGCTCTGCGTCGTGCTGGCAATGATGGCAAGCATCGCTATCCTCGGTGTGACCGGGCAAGCGCATGCGCAATCCCTGACAGGCACGCCACGCGCAGGCATCCTCACAGTGCTCACGGTGACCAACACGGTGGCTGCTCCGGCAATGCCCACACCGGAAGCAACGGCCACTATCTCTATCCCGCTTATCAGCTCAGCGGCTTCACTCACTGCAACGGTCACAGCGGCGCCGACCTCAACCGTCACTGCCGGGCCGGCAGTGACGAGCACATGGCCGATCACAACAGCGACCGGTGTCGCGACCGGCACGTCAACTGGTACGATCACCGTGGTGGGCCGTGGGCAAGTGACCGTGCGGCCTGATATCGCGCACGTCAGCCTGGGCATCGAAAGCGAGCGTGTTTCCTTCAAGCAAGCCAGCAGCGAGGCGTCAAGATCGATGGACGGCGTGCTCAGGGCTCTGAGGGCGCAGAAGATCGCCGATGGCGACATCGATACCCTGAGCCCGGTTGTGTCTGTCGAGCGCTCCGCCACGGCAGCCGCGACCGGCCTGGGAACGGCCAGCTATCACGTCATCGGCACCATCGACGTGACGATCCGTGACCTCAGCCAGATTACGGATGTATTGCAGTCGGCAGTCGACGCCGGAGCCAACAACATCTACAGCATCCGTTTCGGCCTGGCCGACCCAAGCCAGGTCGAGGCGCAGGCCCGCCAGGCAGCTGTAGCCGACGCCCTGGCCAGAGCGCGCGACCTGGCCCGCTTGACAGGCACGCAGGTCGGCGGGGTGTTGAGCGTCAGCGAGGTGGTCGGCAACGAGACAGGCGCCCTGTCCAACAGTTTTGACCAGGAGCAAGCGGACCGGAGCAGTGCGGAAGCCGGCAATGTCTCTACGGTTCCTGGCGAACTGGAGATGACCATGCAATTGCAGATCACCTACGCCGCCCAATAGGGTGATTCTGCAAGTCCACAGTATATCCATGGCCGGCCGGCCCGGAGCCCGGCTGCGCTCGGCCATGCGGGCTTTGGAGTGCTCGATAATGGAGGGCATCCTTGAAATTGGTCCCGTTCGGCCGGTGGCTTGGGGGCAGCGCGGCCTTGGCCGTGGGTTGGCTGCGGGCTGGCACTTGTTGCCGGCTGCATGCGCTACGGCAGCCTGGAGGGCGTTGTGCAGCGAGTCGAGACCAAGGCCGCCACGTATCGACCCCATCCAGACCTGGTGCCTACGCCGTTCGGGGCGGCTGATGCATCTTCGGATCTGCTGGCAGGCATTCTGCCGCCAGCTTCGACACCGAAGGGCAACGCTTCCGATCCGCCGGCGCCCGGGAGCGGCGTCGGCACTGAGGCAGGGCAGGGAGCCGGGGCCGATCCGGCACCGGGCAGCGACGTCGTGCCGGCAGGGAAGGCCGCCGGCCGCAAGACGGGGGTCCCCATCTCGGCCAGGGTGGCCAGCGACCCTCCATCCAGTACGCTCGACCGCCGGACAGCCGGGACGGGACGAGCCATAGCGCCTCTGGCCGGGCCGGCAGCATCGCCCACCGCCGCGCCCATTTACGCCCCGGCCGGGCCCAGCGTGGCCCTGGCCGGCAGCGCGGACTACTGGCAAACATGGAACAACTGTGGCCCTGCCACGCTGGCCATGGACTTGAGTTATTTCGGCAGCAAGGCGAGCCAGGCTGACATCGCCCGTGTCTTGCGGCCAGATCCGAACGACAAGAACGTCAATCCTGAGGAGCTTGTCTCGTATGCGCTCAGCCAGGGTTTTCAGGCACTGACGCGCGTGAACGGCAGCGCCGACCGCCTGCGCCTGCTGTTGAGCAACGGCATCCCGGTCGTCGTTGAAACGTGGATGGAGCCCGCGCCGAACGATGGCATGGGCCACTACCGGTTGGTGACAGGCTATGACAGCTCAAGCCAGCAGTGGACCATCTTCGACTCGTACGAAAGCACTGGCGTGAACCCCGATGTGCCCTATAGCGGCATCCACATGTCGTACGCATCGATGTCCAGCCTGTGGCCCGTGTTCGACAATCGCTACATCGTCGTCTACACCGACGGGCAAGCGCCGCTCGTGCAGGCCATCCTGGGGGACGACATGAACCCGCAAGCCAACTATCAGGCTGCCCTGGGCGACGAAGAAAGCCACCTCGGGGCCCAGCCACAGGATGCTTTTGGATGGTTCGACCTGGGGACCGACCTCGACGGCTTGGGTCAGATGGGCCAAGCAGCCCAGGCCCACGACCGGGCCCGGCAGATCGGCCTGCCATGGCGCATGCTCTGGTACCAGTTCGGCCCCTTCCCAGCCTACTACGCCGTCGGGCGCTACCAGGAGATGGTGGCCCTTGCCAACGCCACTCTCAGCACTGCGGACAACATCGAGGAGCTCTATTACTGGAAGGGCATGGCGCTGAAGGCTGACGGCGACCTGCCCGGGGCGCGCCAGGCCTGGCAACGCGCCCTGCAGCTGAACAAGAACTATCGCGCGCCCGCCGATGCCCTGGCCGCCCTCGGCCAATGACGGTCGCAGCCTTCAGCAGCCCGGCGCGCCAGCGACACATCGTTCGGAACACGGCACTGGTAGGCGGGCTCTTCGGCCTCGCTGCTCTGGCCGGCCTTGCGCGCAATATGGCGATCGCACGCCAGTTCGGCATTGGGGCCGATCTCGACGCCTACTACGCGGCCTTCCGCTTGCCCGATCTGGTCTTCACGCTCGTAGCAGGGGGCGCGCTGACCACAGCCTTCATCCCTGTTTTTGCCGAGTTCCTGACCGCGAACGACCGACCCGCTGCCTGGCGCTTCGCCAGCGCGGTCATGAACCTGGTCATGCTATTCGTCACCGCGCTCGTCGCCGTGGCCGAATTGGCCGCGCCATGGCTGGTTCGTTTGCTGATCGCTCCAGGCTTCACAGCATCGCAACAGGCCGAGACGGTCGGCATCATGCGGATGGTCTTGGTCTCGACGCTGCTTTTCGGTGTGAGCACCGTGCAGGACGGTGTCCTCAACGGCCTGAGACATTTCCTCCTGCCGGCCCTTGCGCCCGTGCTTTATCCGCTCGGCATCGCGGCCGGAGCTATATTCCTGGCCCCGCGCTGGGGTATCTACGGGCTGGCGGCTGGCGCCGACGTTGGGGCAGCCCTCCATCTGGCTTGCAAGCTGCCGGGCCTTTGCCACTACGGCTTCCGCTGGCGACCGGTTCTGGACCTGAAGGCTGCGGCCGTGCGTCGGGTTGGCCTGCTGATTGGGCCGCGCGTGCTGGATTTGGGCATCTTCCAACTTACCATGCTGCTGACAACTAACCTGGCGTCGCGCCTGGGCAGCGGCCGGGTCAGCGCTCTCGAATGGGGCTGGGGCGCGATGCAGTTGCCGGAAACGGTGATCGGCACCGCCTTCGGCCTGGTGGCTTTCCCTACCCTGGCGGAGTTGGCTCGGCGTTCCGACCTGGCCGGCCTGCGGGCCGTCCTGGGAGAGACCCTGCGCGAGGTGTTGGCCCTGAGTGTCCCGGCAACTTTCGGCCTGATCCTTCTCGGGCGTCCGCTTCTGCAGATCCTGTACCAGCGCGGAGCCTTCGGCGCCGGCGCGACCAATATCGTCTACACGGCCCTGGCGTTCTACGCCCTCGGCCTGGCCGGACAAACCAGCCTGGAGCTGGCCGCGCGGGCCTTCTTCGCACAACAGGATACCGTCACGCCGCTTCTCGTCAAGGCCGGCTGCGCGCTCCTGAACGTAGCTCTGGCCCTGACCCTGATGGGGCCGCTGGCCCAGGGCGGGCTGGCCCTGGCCAACTCGCTGGCCGTCACCATGGAAGTGACGGTCTTGTTGCTCGTCCTTCGGCGCCGGATTGGAGGCGTGGAGGGCCGCCAGACCCTTTCGATGCTCGGGCGCGTGCTTGTCGCCACCATGGCCATGAGCGGGGCCATCATGCTGACCCTGCGCCTGTCGCGCGACTTCGGCCTGGGCACTTTGTCGCAGCTCGCGCTGGCCGGCGCGGCGGGCCTGGCGGCCTACGTGGCCCTTGCGCTGGCGCTGCGCGTGCGTGAGGTCTACCGCCTGCCAATGGCCCTGCTTGCGCGGAGGGGGGCATGAGTTGTCATCCGCGTTGAATCGAAGCGAGCCGATGCCACGGCCTGGCCAGGCACCCAAGCTCTTCCTCTTGCGGCTGGCTCGCGCGCTGGGCCCGTGGCTCTGCCTGGGCGCCTTCTTGGCGTGCGGCTGGAGGACTCAGGACTTCATCCACAGCGTGCCCGGCTATGGGGACATACTGGAGATGACCTGGGGCATCAGCTGGTACCAGACGGCACTGAGCCAGCACGTAAATCCTGCCGTCTATCCGCTGGCCTTCTATCCCGGTGGATGGCACCTGGCCGCCAACGGCGTGGCGCCGGAGCTCTACCTGGCGCTCGTGCCCTTGAGTCGGCTTGGGGGAGCGGCCTTCGCCTACAACGTTGCCATCCTTTTCACGTTTGTGATCGCCTTCGCCGGGGCCTACGCCCTCGCCCGCCGATTCGTAGACAGCTTGCCTTCGACCGTTGCGGCGCTGCTGATCACTTTCTGGGGGCTGCGCTGGTTCCAGACGATCGGCCACCTCAACTTCCTTCTGTGCTCGGCCATGCTGCCCTGGATGCTGTGGGCTCTCGAACGCCTGCTCTGGCACCAGGCATGGCCGGCGCGGCGGCCTCGACCGCGGGCCCCAGGGGCAGCGCTGCTGACTCCCGGAATTGCCCAGTGCATGTGCAGGGCAGATCTTCGGTAGCGGCGCCTGTCATTCTGAGTCCCCCATGCCGTTGCGGCGGCACAGGGGCACCCAAGAAACCCTTGGACTGTCATTCTGAGCGGCTGTGCCAACAAGACCTGTCAACGACGTGCCACAGCGAAGAATCCGTATCAGGGTTTCTTGGTAGCGGGTATGCAAGCCAGCCTGCGCCGCGGCAAGCCGCCAGCGACGAAGTCCCCGCAGGGGAAGAATCCATCGCGGTGTCACCGAAAAGGCTCCTTGCTTCTGCACTGGGACGCGCCCGCCTGCTCCCTATTCCCTGTTCGCTACTCCTTGGTCCCTGCCTCTGGCTCATCCTGGTGGGCATCCTTTGGGCAATCTCCAGCCTGGGCACGCTCTATGCCATCCTGATCGGCGGGATCACGCTGGTAGCCTGGCTCGCCGGCCGCTTGCTCGCGCGCCAGATCAGGTGGTCGCTCGCCCTCCTGGCCCTGGCCGTGCCGGGAGCCACAGCACTGCTCCTCATCAGCCCTGTGCTCCTGCCTCTTCTGATAGAAAGCCAGGCGCTCGGCGCTGCGTTCTATTCGGTTGACGAAGTCAACTTCTGGGGCACAAGCCTGAATGCCTTGCCGGTGCCCTATGTCTTCCATCCCTGGCTTTGGCCGCTATCGAGGTGGCTATACCGCGGGCTAACCTACGAACAAGGCGCGGCAAATCTTGGCACCCTGGCCACTTTGGCCGCCCTCGCCGGCTGCTGGCACGCGTGGCGCGACAGGAATTGGCGCCCGGTAGTCGTGCTCTCGGTGACCGGGCTGCTTCTGGCCCTTGGGTTGACCCTCAAGTGGAACAATGAATCTATCCAATGGGCTCCGCTGCGGCCGCTGGACGACGCGCTCTGGCAAATGGCGCACATCCTGAAACCTGGCTTTTTCCAGCTGACCCGATCGCAGGCCTTTGCTGCCGCAGTCCCCTTGCCGGGGCTCGTATTGACCGCCATAATCCCGTTCTTCGAGCGGGCAGCGCGTTTTCGCTCGCTACGCTCTGATCGGCGGCATCGGGGCATTCCTGCTGGCGGCACTCACGCTGGCGCGGCTGCGCCGGCCCTGGGCACGCTGGCTTGTGGCAGCGGCACTGGCGCTCGAGGTGATTCCACCCCCGCTGCCAGCCTTCCCCTATCCGCCGGTGCCGCAGCCGGCATTTGCCTGGCTAAGCCAGCAGCAGTTGAATGGTCAGAGCATCATCGACCTGATCGCCGCGCACCCGTACACGCCGGTGCTGTACAGCGGAGGGGAATCGCTATTCGCTACGCTCTACCATCACCAGCCCACCGTCGCCGGGGCCAGCAGCGTCTGGCCGGCCTACGCCGCGTTCCTTAGCAACTGGTTGGCAACCCACGAGCACGCCTTCTGGGACCCCGATCTCGTGCCGATCTTGCGCTTCTACCGGGTGCACTACATCCTGATCCACATGCAAGGCACTTGGGAGCAGGGCCTGCTGTCTGAGGCCAGGCAAAACGCCGAGCTAAAGTTCGTCCAGTGCTTCTCACCCTCCGGAGGAACCAGCCCTTGGAACTACCCCATTTGCGTGCTGGAAGTCGAGCCCTCAGCTACGCCGAATATCAACGTCCTGCTTGGCTCGGGATGGTCTGGCAAGGAAAACTGGGGAGTTTGGGCCGAAGGGACCGAGTCACGGGTGGCCTGGGTGGCCATGGCACGCCACGATGCCGGCCTCAGCGTGACGGCTTTCCCGAACTGCGTTCCCGGGCAGGACCAGGGCCTCTCCATCGAGGTTGACGGCCAGGTGCTGGCAAGCCACACCTGGCATGGCTGCGATCCTTGGTCCGCCGACGTGGCTATCCCGGCCGCCCTGGTGCAGATCGGCGCCAACGAGATCGTGATGCGCACCTCGTACGCCGCCCATCCGGTCGGCGGCTCGACCAATGACCCCCGGCTGCTGTCCGCCGGCTTCACGAAGCTGAAAATCGACTGATCCTTTTGGCTGGAACTCCAACCCGCACAAACGGAATAGGGCTTGCGTCTCCATGCGCAACTCATTGGTATACTTTGTGTTATAATATTCTTGTCGGTGGTATCCTGGCTCTATTGGATGTCGGTTCTGCGCCCAAGAATCGCGAGGTAGACAAATGCCGAATTCATTGGCATCAGGCGTCCTCCCTGAGCGGGCTCTGACAAAGCTCAAGGCCGGCGTGCTCGAACTATCCCAGCTCAAGGACATGTATCGGAAGATGTACCTCATCCGCCGCGTGGAAGAATCCCTCCTCGAAATGGCGGAGTCGGGCAAGATCGGCGGCGCCATGCATACGGCCATCGGGCACGAGGCCAATGCCGTCGGCTCCGCCGCGGCCCTGGAGCCCGGCGATTATGTCACCTGCACCTACCGCGGCCACCACCACGCCCTGGCTCATGGCATGGACCCCAGGCTTGCCATCGCTGAGGTGCTCGGCAAGGCAACCGGCTTTGCTGGCGGGAAAGGCGGTTCCATGCACTTCATCTACCCGCAGATCGGCCTGATGGATGCCAACGGCATTGTGGCGGCCCAGGTGCCGCATGCGGCCGGCCTGGCCCTGGCAAGCTGGCTCCGTGGCGATAAGCGCGTGGCCCAGACCTTCTTCGGCGAGGGTGCGCTGTATCAAGGTGTGATGCATGAGAGCTTCAACATCGCGGCAGAAGTGGTGCCTGCCGGTCATCTTCTATTGCGAAAACAACCGCTATTCGGAGATGACGCCCATCCAACGCACCTCCTCCGTGGAGGAAATCTACACCTTCGTTCAGGCTTACGGCATGCCCAGCGTGCAGATTGACGGCAACGACGTCGAAGCCGTCTACCAGGCCGTGAGGGAGGCGGCGGAGCGGGCGCGGACAGGCGGCGGCCCATCGTTCATCGAAGGGTTGACCTATCGGCTGGCCGGGCACATGGCGGGCGATCTCGAGACCTACAGGTCCGCCGAGGAGATCGAGCTGCAGCGGAAATCGGAGCCGCTCAACGTCGTGGCCGACCGGCTCAAGGAGCACGGCGTCGGGCAGGATGAGATGGATCAGATTGCGGCTAGCGTCGAGCAGCAGGTGCAGGAATCGGTGCGCTTCGCCGAAGAAAGCCCCTATCCGGATCGCGCCACTGCTTACACCGACGTATTTGTGGCTTAGTCAGAGAGAAGATCATGCGAAGCACCACATACGTGCAAGCAGTGAACGAGGCCATGCGTGAGGAGCTACGGCGCGATCCTGACGTTTTCATCATTGGCGAAGACGTCGGTCGCTATGGAGGGCTGTTCCGCACGACGCGCAACCTCTTCGAGGAATTTGGCCCCAAGCGCGTTCTCGACACGCCCATCTCAGAGCAAGCATTCATGGGCATGGCGCTGGGTGCGGCCGAGGCCGGGATGCGGCCCGTTGTCGAGATCATGTACATGGATTTCTTTCTGGTATGCGCCGACCAGATCTTCAACCAGATCGCGTCCATGCGCTACACAAGCGGCGGCCAGGTCAAGCTGCCACTCACCATCCGGGGCCAACAGGGTGCCGGCAAGAGGTATGGCTCCCAGCACAGCCGCTCGGTCGAGAGCGTCTTCGCTCACTTCCCGGGGATTAAGGTCGTCACGGCGGCCACCCCCTATGACGCCAAAGGGCTGTTGATCTCGTGCATCCGCGATGACAATCCGTGTGTCTTCCTCGAGCACAAGATGCTCTACTTCACGCGTGGCGAAATGCCGCCCGCTGAAGAGAGCTACACGGTGCCGATCGGAAAGGCCGACGTAAAGCGCCAGGGCACTGACCTCACCATCGTTTCGTTCAGCTATTGTCTCCTGGAAGCCCTGGAGGCAGCCGAGGAGCTGAGCCGGAATCATGGCATCGATTGCGAGGTGATCGACCTCCGGACGATCGTGCCGCTCGACATGCCAACGGTGCTCACCTCGCTCCAGAAGACCGGGAGACTGCTGGCAGTCCACGAATCATATGCCAGCAACGGCATCGGCGCTGAGATTGTGGCTCGCGCGGTATGAAGAAGCGCCTAAACTGCTGCGGGCCCCGGCGCGGCGCCTGGGCATGCCACCTGTGCCGATCCCAGTCTCGCTCCCGCTCGAGGATGAGGTGCTGCCGTGGAGGCAGAAGATCGAGGCGACCGTGCTCGACATGATGAAAAGCGGATGACCGTAGGGACAATCTCCCCGTCCCAGCCGCCCACGACCCACATGCAGTGAAGGACCAAGACCTATGGCAACCGAAGTGAAGCTCCCCGACGTGCTCAAAGGCGTTCAGGATGTGACCGTTAACCGGTGGCTCGTGAAGGCCGGCGACACGGTGAAGGCCGGACAGCCGATCCTGGAAGTAGCCACTGAGAAAGTTGACACGCAGGTTGAACTCTCCAGCCGACGGCGCGATCCTCCAGATCCTCGTCGGCGAAGGCGAGATCGTCACCATCGATGCCAGGCTGGCCCTGATCGGGAGGCCAGACGAAATCCAGGGCGGACAGGCGGCGGGGTTGGCGCCGGCGCGGGCTGCCGAGGCGCAGCCCGGCGTGCGGCCCGCGCCCGTGGGTGTGGGCACCGGCGATGCCGGCCGCGAAGAGATCAAGGCCACCCCGGTCGCCCGCCGCGTCGCCGAGGAGCAAGGGATCGCGATCGAGCGGGTGAAAGGTAGTGGCGCGGGCAGCCAGGTCACCAAAGAGGATGTGCTGGCCTACGTGGCAGACAAGCAGCCTGGGGGTGGGCCGGCGGAGAAGCCAGTTGCCGTCCCCGTCCCGGCGGAGGGCCCGGCGGCTGCCCCGGCCGGAAGAGAAGCCGGCGTGGAAGGGGCGGGCGCGGCGGCCGGTTTGGCCCTGGACGCGCTGGCATTGCCTGTGCAGCGCCTGGCGGTGGAACACAATATCAACCTCCGCGAGCTGGCGGGCGACCGCCCCTGGGGCAGCCTGACGCCTGCGGACGTCCTGGCGGCAGTCGCCAGCCGGTCCGGCCAGGTCGCCCCCCCATCGCGCTGGGAACCCCAATGGCTGCCAGCAGTGCCCATGCAGGCCCCCGTTCCGCCGGCAGACGCACTGCCCAAGACAGCGCCGGGGCCCGTGGCCGGTCAGGCGCCTGCCGTGGCAGGGCAGGGCGAAGAGTTTGTGCCGCACTCGCGCATGCGCACATTGATCGCCCGCAATACCGTCCAGGCTGCTTTCACTATCCCGCAGGTTACGACCTGGTGGGACGTCAACATGACCGCGGTGATCGAGCATCGCCGTGCGCACAAGGCAGCCTTCGCGGCGGAGGCCGCCAACCTTACCATCACCGCCTACCTGGTGCAGGCCGCCATCGCCGGGCTGCGCGCCGTGCCATCGGCCAACAGCAGCTGGACCGACGAGGGCGTGCTGATCAAGCACTACTACAATATCGGCGTGGCCGTCGCCTTACCGCCGGATGACCATGGCCTGGGCGGCTTGCTCGTGCCGGTGATCAAGGCCGCCGGCGACCTCAGCCTGCTCGGCCTGGCGCGTGCTGTCAACGACCTGGCGCAACGGGCCCGCAACAATCAGCTCACAGGTGCGGATTTGCTGGGCGGCACCTTCAGCCTCAGTAACTACGGCACCTCCGGGAGCCGCTTCCAAACGCCTATCATCACCGGCAACCAGGCGGGCATCCTGGGCGTCGGCGCCATCGAACGCCGGCCGGTGCTGGTCAGCCGGGGCGGGCCGCTGGACGCCAGGCTCGACGATCAGGTGGCTTTCCCGCCGATGCTGACGCTGGGCTTCACCTACGATCACCGCATTTTGGACGGCGCCACCGCGGATGCCTATTGCGCAGCCGTGAAGGACGCGCTCGAAAAGTACCGATAGCAGCGGGAGATGACCCCGAATCACCGGGTCATCTCCCGCTGCCGGACTGGCTGAGAACAACGGCAGAGGTCAGGGTGCCCCGGACCCCGTCTGTGACAGGGACCTGACCTGGTCGCCCGCCACAGGTGCCGCCGACGGAACACGTCCCCCCGATTTTGCGCTCGCCATGCTCCTGATTATAATACCGCGCTGACATAATGAAGTGCACGCACAGCCACCCCACAGCTTGTGTGCTCGCGGATGAGGGCAGCTTGCATGGCCGGGTCATGTGGCCCCCGGGTGATGAACCGGCCAAGAGGCACTGGATGAACCTGCTCCCGTGCCCATTGCAGGCTCCGTAGGCGGCGGTCCGGCGTCGTGACCCGAGGAGGGTTGCAGTTCGGGCCTGCCCGCTCTTGCGTTTTTCCGGCGAGCACAAGCAGCCAGTGGGGTGGCGTTTGTTGGCGCTGCCCAGCCGTTCCAGCGCAAATCAATTGACCGTTCGCAATGCCGTGCCGGGAGCGTTGGCCCGCCCGGTGCCGCACAGGAGGAGCATCGCATGATTGATGTTGTCAACCTCTCGAAGTCATATGGCCCCATCGAAGCCCTCAAGGGGGTCTCATTCCAGATCAAGGCCGGGGAGATTGTGGGCTTGCTCGGCCCAAACGGCGCCGGCAAGACCACGATCATCAAGATCCTCACCGGCTACTTGCAGCCCGATAGCGGGCAAGCCGTCGTGGACGGCCTGGACGTGCTCACCCACACCAGAGAAGTGCAGGCGCGCCTGGGCTATCTGCCCGAGAACGCGCCCCTGTACCCCGAGCTGTCCGTTCAGGCGTACCTGAAGCTGGTTGCCGACCTGCGCAACATTCCCCCGGAGCAGCAGCTGCCGCTGATTTCCGAAGCGGTGTACGCTACAGGCCTGGCAGAGCATCTCACGCGCCCTATCGGCCAGCTGAGCAAAGGCTTCCGACAGCGCGTCGGATTGGCGCAGGCCATCCTCCACAAGCCCCAGCTGTTGATCCTTGACGAGCCGACGGTTGGATTGGACCCCACACAGATCATCGAGATCCGGCGCTTGATCAAGCGCCTGGCGGCGCACAGCACCATACTTTTTTCGACGCACATCCTGTCGGAGGTCGAAGCGCTCTGTGACCGCGCTATCATATTGATGAACGGCCAGGTCCGGGCGGACTCTCGCCTCGCCGAGCTCGCCGCCACGGCCAATGCCATCCTGGTGCTCGGCCAGCACGTCAACGGCGTCAACCGGGCGCTGCGTGGCGTGCAGGGAGTGCGCGGCGTGGAAACCATGCGCACGCCCGACGGCTTCCCGGCTTTCCGTGTCCTTGGCGAAGACAAGGTGGACCTTTGCCCGCAGATCTATGATCTGGTGCGGGGACAGGACTGGCCGCTGCGCGAGCTACGCCGCGATGTGCGCACCTTGGAATCCGTGTTCAACCAGCTGGCCACCACTGCAGCTTGAAGGGTAAGAGACAATGAAACAAACCCTATCCATAACCCGCAAAGAGCTCTCCAGCTTCTTTGGCTCGCCGATGGCCTTGCTCTTTGTGTTTGTCTTCCTGGCCGTCACGCTGTTTGTATTCTTTCGCGTAGATGACTTCTTCGCCCGCGGCATCGCCGACGCCCGGCCCCTCTTCCTCTGGATGCCGGTCCTGACGATCTTCCTGGTGGCTGCTCTCACCATGCGCCAGTGGAGCGAGGAACAGCGCTCGGGCACCATGGAAGTGCTGTTGACCATGCCGGTGAACGGTTGGCAGCTAGTGTTGGGCAAGTTTCTCGCCGTGATGGCCCTGGTGGTCCTCTCGCTGGCCCTGACGATCTTCGTGCCGATCACCGTCGCGTTCATGGGGCCGCTGGATTGGGGCCCCGTCTTCGGCGGATACCTGGCGGCCATTCTGATGGCG
>CAWEHT010000119.1:0-14037 GCA_963808455.1 uncultured Chloroflexia bacterium
CACCAAGATGGTTGACCGAGCCGCAGAGCCCCTTGGCGTTGAGGGCGCGGACTGCCACTATGGCGTCTTTCAGGCTCTCGCCGGCGACGAAACGGCGGGCCACCCGGCGCGAGGCCGGGAAGCGTGGCAAGGCATTCTGGAGGTACTGGTTGGACGAGAGCGCGATAAGCGCCCTGCGCATGGCTGGCATCAGGCATCTCCATCGGCGTCAGAAGCATCCAGCCGCGCGCTCTAGCGCGCGGCGCGGGCGGCGGGCCGTGCCTGCCCGCAGGAAGCTGGCCGGCTTCCTGCGCGGCGCGCCGCACCAGTTCAGGCAGTTCGGCCATGAAGCGCGAGCGCGCCCACGCATGGTCACAGCCGGCCGCCCGGGCAGAGCGCGGGGCTTCTCCCTCGACATGGCTGCCAAAAGCTACGATCGGGACGGCGCGCGTCTCGGGCAGCAGCCTGGCATGCCGCACTATAGGCTGCCAATCCGCCTGGACACCCAGATCGATCACGACCAGGGTGGGCAGGCGTTGGATGGCCGCCCCGAGCGCCATCGCGTTCTCCACGATCAGGGCTTCGGCGCCGGCGGCTTTGGCGGCGTCGCCGATCGGCGCCGCGAAGAAAAGGTTCGTCACCAGCGCCACGACCAGCGGGCGCCCGGTCGGGTCAGACATGCTGGCTCGGCTCGCGGCCGTATTCGATGCGATAGGCGCACATCATCTCGCCACCCATCATGTGATGTTCGCGGGTTACCGTCGCTTCCGGCAATACGGTTTGTAAGAAGAGCAACTCCGACGTGCACGCGGCGCTGAACTCGCTGGCGACATCGTGCACGGCGCAGTTGTGCTCACGCAGCCAGAAAACGTTCTCGCGCTCCTGTTCCCAGTCGGCCAGGTAGCCTTCGGCGCTCAGGATACCGGCCAGGGCCACGATGCGATCGGCCGCAACCTTGCCGGCCAGTTGGGCCTGCGCGCCCCTGATCCGCCGCTCCGCCCGGCGCTCGAACAGCCTGAGGATCGTGCCCTCGCCCTCATCGGTGGCCAGGTAACCCAGCAGTTCGTTGGCCAGTTGGGCATAGGTCTTCGGGAAGAGGTTCTCGGCCCCGGGGCTGAGGCGGTAGACGTAACTCGGGCGTCCCTTGCCCCTCTGGACCAATTCGTAGCGGACCAGTTTGTCGCGTTCCAGCGTGGTCAGGTGACGTCGAACACCCATGCTGGTGATCCCCAGGATCTCCGCCAGTTCCGCAGCCGTTAGCCCACCATGCTGCCGCAAGGCCAGCACGATCTTGCGGCGCGTCGGCTGCAACTGATCCCCAATGGCATCGCTCAAGTCCTTGTTCATCGCATCACCTCGCGGCGTTCCGCTGGCTATAGGCATCACTGTACCATGCCTCGTTGGCTTTGTAAATATTTCCAGATTTATAAGACCGTTTATAAAAGAAAGCCGGAGGCCGTCTTGCGTCATGCCCCCCCGCGTGTTTGACCTTGGCCGCATCCCGCAGTACACTGGCGCTGGTGCCCGAGCGGACGCGGCCTGGGCCTTTGGCCACGCTCCATGGGCAGTTGCCGAGGAGGGCCATGCCGGAGAACGGTGGGATCATCGCGCTGATCCCCACCTACAACGAAGTTGACCACGTTGCTGAAGTGGTAAAACAAGCCCTGGCGTACCTGCCTGTGGTGGTGATCGACGACGGTTCGACCGATGGCTCCGGCGCGGCGGCCGCCCTCGCCGGGGCCAAGGTCATCGCCCACAAGCACAATCGGGGCAAGGGCGCCGCCCTGAATACCGGCTTCGACTATGCCGTGGGCCAGAACCTGGCTGCAGTCGTGACTCTGGACGCCGACGGACAGCATGACCCCAACGAGATTCCCGGCTTCTTAGAGGCGTACCAGGCCGATCGAGGCGATATCATCGTTGGGCGGCGCACGTTCGAGCAGATGCCCGGCATCCGGCAGTGGGGCAACCGCGCCGGCACGCGCCTGCTGGAATGGGCCCTGGGGCAGCCTGTGCCCGACAATCAGAGCGGCTACCGCCTGCTCAACCGGAAGGTGCTGGGCACTCCGTCCATCCGGCCTCACAGCCGGCGTTTCGAAGCCGAGGTGGAAATCCTCGTGCGTGCGCAGTTGGCGAGCTTGCGCATCGCCTGGATACCCATCAAGACGATCTACGGGGACGAAGTCAGCCACTATCAACCGCTGCGCGACAGCCTGCTCTTCTTGAGGATGGTTTGGTTTATCTGGCGGGCACGCCGGCGCGGAACGTTCGACTGAGGCGCGGGTTAACCCCTGAGTCCGGCCAGCTGCTTCCAACGGCTGCGCAGCCTCCCTCCGGGCACATGCCCCGTTAGGGGGACCGTGACGCGGGGCCTGGGATTCGGATTGAAGCAAACGTGCATGTCCTGCTAGGGATCTTGTTGATGGTGGTAGGCACAGCCTATCCCATGGGCGCACTGGTCTGGCTGAACCACCGTATGGGGCGCCAGCCGGCGCTATCGGCGCGCCGGGTCGGCACGTTCCTGGCTTTCGACGGCGTATTTCCTGTGTTGTTTGTCGTCTCGGGGTTGGGCGTGCCCGTTCCCCGCCTGTGGACGGTTGTGGCGATCAAGGCGATTGTACTTCTGGCAGCGCTGGCCACCTTGATCCTGGCGCTGGCCTGGTTCACTTCCTGGAGAATGGATCGCTGAACGTTGTGAGGAGCAACAATGGCCGACAAGCTGCGCTCGCTGGTCTTTCAAGCCGGGACTGCGTCGGGCTGGGGGTGGCTAAGCCTGGCAGCCTCGTCCCGGGGCCTGCGGTTCCTGGGCCTGCCGTCCCCAGGCGAGGGTGCGGCAATCAAGAAACTCCGCCAGCATTACCCGGAAGCCGAGCTCCAACCCGACGACCCTTTCCTGCAGGACATCGCCGGCCAGGTCCAGACGTATCTGGCGGGTGAGCGCCGGGAATTCGTGGCAAATCTCGACCTGCGCGGCCATACCACCTTCGAGCTGTCGGTGTGGGCCGTCACGGCGCGCATCCTTTATGGCGAGACCCGCACCTACGGCTGGGTGGGCGGGCAGGTTGGCGGCAGCCCAGGGGTGGCCCAGGCTGTCGGCGCGGCCCTGGGCAATAACCCCGTGCCCTTGATCATCCCCTGCCATCGCGTCATAGGCTCCGACGGCAGCCTGCACGGCTTCGCCGGGGGCCTCGACCTGAAGGCACGTCTCCTCGCCCTCGAGAACCGGCAGATGAGGTTCACGCTGGCCGAGCTGGAATGAAAGGCGGGCCGGCCGCCGGCGCCCCTGCGGTCACCGATGCGCGTTTGGCATCCGGCGTCGTTTTGTTCTTATGCAAAGCCGTGCTACAATGGGGTCCTTCAGGTGGAAGATCCCGTGAAGCCGGGATGCTACATGCTAGCCCTCCTTGGGACCCATGTTTGGCTGGCAGGGGGTTTAGCGATCCATGCTCGAAGCAGTAGTATCGGCCCATCGTTTTGATGCTGCCAGAGGAGAGCGCCATGCAAGCCAACATCCGGGAATTCCTGGACTATCTCATTGCTGAAAGGGGGTGCGCGGACAACACTGTCTCAGCATATCGCAATGATCTGACCCAGTTCTATGAATTTGTCACGCATCAGATCGAGCAAGAGGCCGGGTGGGCTGGGGTGACGCGTGATTGCCTGATCGGTTACATCCTCCATCTGAAGGAACGGGAGTACGCATCCGCTACGGTCGCGTGCGAAGGTTGCCGCAGTCAAATCGTTCTGTCACTACCTGTTGCATAATGGCACGATCCTCGACGACCCCGCGGCCGACCTCGATTCGCCGAAGGTCAAGAAGCACTTGCCTCAAACCCTGTCACCGGAGGATGTCGAGCGCTTGCTGGCCGTTCCCGGCCAGCAAGGGAATTCGCCCAAGGCGCTGCGCGATAGCGCGTTGCTGGAAGTCCTGTATGCCACGGGCATGCGGGTGAGCGAGCTGGCGAAGCTGACCCTGGATGATGTGGATCCCCAGGCCGGCACGGTGCGCTGCGTGGGCAAGGGCAGCAAAGAACGCGTGATGCCGTTGTACCCCGAGGCGCTGACCGCGCTGGGCCTTTACCTGGAGCACGGTCGCCCCGAGTTGCTCGGCTCCGACCTCCAACAACGCTCTCTGTTTCTGAATCCGCGCGGCGACCAGCTGACGAGGCAGGGCCTCTGGTTGATCATCAAGCGCTATGCGAAAGAACTGGGCATCGCCGATCGTGTCACTCCTCACACGCTGCGGCACTCCTTTGCCACGCATATGCTGAGCGGAGGCGCGGGCCTGCGCGAGGTCCAGAAGTTGCTTGGGCACGCCAATATCTCGACGACCCAGGTCTACACCCACGTCTCCCGGGACCGGTTGCATGAGGTCTACGACGCGGCGCACCCCCGCGGCACTGAGTTCACCCATCGCCATCTGTGAGAAGTACCTTGAACGCATCCCTTTCGACCCTGACTGCAAGAACATCGGAGGCAGCGGACGCCATACGGGCCCGAACTGCCCATCGCCCGGAGCTGGGGCTGATCCTGGGCTCCGGCTTGAACCCATTGGCCGATCAGATCGAGGGCGCGGATCGTATCCCGTACAGGGACATCCCGGATTTCGCCCCTTCCACGATCGCCGGGCATATGGGCCAGCTGGTCATAGGCCGGCTCGCCGCACGGCCGGTCCTGATCATGCAAGGGCGCAGCCATCCGTACGAGGGCCTTTCGCCGCAGCAGGTCACCTTTCCGATCCGCGTGATGCAGGCGCTGGGGGTCCGCACGCTGATCGTGACCAATGCAGCCGGCGGGCTGAACCCGGCCTTCCTGGCCGGGGACCTGATGTTGATCACCGATCACCTGGGCCTGGTGGCGATGGCGGGCTGGAACCCCCTGATAGGCCCCAACGACGAGTCGCTCGGCCCTCGCTTCGTGGCCATGTCGGGGGCATACGACCCGGCTCTGCGCCGGTTGGCGCTGCAAGTGGCCGGCCGGCTGGGCATAACCCTGCGGCAGGGCGTCTACGCCGGCGTCTGTGGGCCCACCTTCGAGACGCCGGCCGAGGTCCGCTTCCTGCGCCTGGCCGGCGCCGACGCCGTGGGCATGTTGACGGTGGCCGAAGTGATCGTGGCGCGCCACATGAATCTGCGAGTCTTGGGGCTCAGCGGCATATCCAACCTGGCACACACAGACCCCGAGACTGAAGCCCATGCGGCCCACAGCGAGGTGCTGGCGGCAGGGGCGACGTTGGTGCCAAAGCTCACGGCGTTGCTGCAGGGCATTCTGGCCGAGATGCCGGCGCTCTGAGGGGTGAGCAAGTTTGGCTATCGTTGTCGAGTTTATCAAAGACTATGCCAGCTGGATCTACGGCGCGTGCGCCCTGGTGGCCCTGTGGTACCTGCGCACGGCGATCGTGGCCCGGCGCGATCGGCGCTGCGCCGTGTTCTCGCTCGAGCGCGAAGCCGCTATCAACCGGACGTACAATGCCTGGTCGGTGGCGTTTGCGTTGATCCTGGTGATCGGGGTGGTGTACCTCTTGAGCACGGTCGTCGCGCAGGCCATGCAGCCATTGGTCCTGAGCGAGCAAACCCCGTCCACTCCCCTCGCGACGCGGGCCCTGCCGACCCCCACGCCGCCTCTGCCGGCCATAACGCCGACGCCGGAAGCGCCGACCCCTTTCCCGACGTCCGACCTACCGCCGGCGACGGAGCCGCCCATGCCGACGATCGCCGTGCCGACGCCGACCGTTGCCAAGCCGATCATCCGCCCGGCGCAGTGCTCCAACCCGCAAGTCAATATCACGTCCCCGGGGATGGGCGCCCAGGTATCGGGCGTGGTGCCTGTCTACGGCAACGCCGTCTACCCTCACTTGAGCTATTACAAGCTGGAGTTCGGGGCAGGGGCTCATCCCAGTGTCTGGTCTTACTTTGATGGCGGGGAAAATCCGGTTCAGGGCGGGCGGCTGGGCAGCCTCAACACGGGAGCGGTCCCGCCAGGGCTGTACAGCATTCGTGTGGTCGTGGTGGACAGCACGGGCAATTATCCGCCTCCCTGCCAGACCACTATCCATGTGAAGTAGGACTTCCCCTCATGACTCTGATGGACACCCTGGTGGCCCGGCTGAAACAGGGCCAGGGCCTTTTCGAGCGGTCTATGGCAGGCTGGCGGCGCGGGCGCCGGGCCAGCGCGCTTTCCGAGCCCGAGGCGTTGGCCGCCCTGGGCGCAGAAGCTCCCCGGCGGCGCTGGGAAGCGGCCGGCGCGCTGGGGCGAAGCGCCCTGAGCGGGCGCGCAGCCATCTCCGCCCTCGCGGGGGCCCTGGCCGACCCAGAGCCTTTCGTTCGCTGGCAAGCGGCCCACGCGCTCGCCGCGGAGGAGGCCGGCGCGGTTTTCCCGGTGATGCGCTCGCTGTTGGCCGATGCCGATCCGCTGCGGCGCGCCGGCGCGGCAGAAGCCCTGGGCGGCCTGGGCGGCGAAGCAGCCTCCGCAGCCCTGCGCCAGGCGCTGCCTGATGCCGATCCGGGGGTGCGCCGGGCCGTGGTCGAAGCGCTTGGCGCCTGCGGCGACCCTGGCGCTGCCCCATCTTTGCTGCCCCTGCTGCGCGACGCCGACCCCGACGTGCGCCGGGCGGCCGCGACGGCGCTGGGCCGCATCGGCAACCCGGGCATGGCGCGGGCCCTCGCCGATGCGCTGGCCGCGCCGGATAACCCGCTCTTGTTGCGCCGCGCCCTGGCCGGCGCCCTGGCACATATCCCGCACCCGGAGATCCAGCCGGCCCTGCTGGCGGCCCTGGCCGACGCTGACCCGCAGGTGCGGGCTTACGCCACCCAGGCGCTCGGGCAGGCCGGCGACGAGGACGCCTGCGGGCCCCTGGCTGCCCTCCGCAGCGACAGCAGCCCCACCCTCCGTGGCACCGTCGGCGAGCAGGCAGCCCGCGCCCTGGCCTTGCTCGAGCGCCGTGGCCGGCACGCGCCGGGCGCGCCCGGCGGACAACCCCCGGCAGCGAACCAGAGGACGCCGGCGGGGGGTTGAAGCTTATCCCGGCAATCATCCCTCAGCGGCCCGACGCGCGCCCATCGCACGAACGATGCGGCCTATCGGATGGGGTGAAAGACCGCCGCTGGGTCGTACCCCAGGAGGGCAGCAAGTGGTGCGAGACGAACAGGGCAGCCCGGTGATCTCCGTCGTGGCGCCTGTATTCAACGAAGAAGCCATTCTCCCCGAGTTCTATCGCCGGGTAGCGGCCGCGCTCGAGGGTTCGAGCCAAAGCTGGGAGCTGGTGCTGGTGAACGACGGCAGCCGTGACGGCTCGCCGGGCATCATGCGCGACCTGCACGAACGCGACCCCCGCGTCAAGGTGGTGAGTTTCGCCCGCAATTTCGGCCACCAGATCGCGATCACCGCGGGGATGGATTACGCGGCCGGCGACGCGGTGGTCGTGATCGATTCCGACCTGCAAGACCCGCCCGAGACCATCCTGGAGCTGCTCGCCAGATGGCGCGAAGGCTACCAGGTGGTTTACGCCATCCGCTCCGAGCGCAAGGGCGAGACCTGGTTCAAGGAATTTACGGCCAGGCTGTTCTACCGCATCATCTACCGCATCACCGACATCGACCTGCCGCTCGACGCCGGAGATTTCCGCCTCATGGACCGGAAGGTGGTCGACGCGCTCAAGACGATGCGCGAGAAGCATCGCTTCATGCGCGGCCTGTCGGTGTGGGTCGGCTTCCGGCAGACCGGCGTCGCCTACGTGCGGGCGGAGCGTTTCGCCGGCGAGACCAAATACCCGTTGCGGAAGATGCTCAGGTTCGCGCTGGACGGCATTACCTCGTTCTCGTACCTGCCGCTGCACATGGCGACCTACGTGGGGTTCGTGGCAGCCGGGCTGAGCGTCCTGGGCATCCTGCTGGCCGTCATCCTGCGCCTGTCGGGCAGAAATGCCCTCCACGGCCAGGCCACCACGCTGGTGAGCGTGCTGTTCCTGGGCGGCGTGCAGCTGATCTTCCTGGGCATCATCGGCGAGTACCTGGGCCGCATCTACGACGAAGTCAAGGGCCGCCCCCTCTACATTGTGGGGGAGCTGATCGGGCTGGAGGAAGAGGGCCGCAGTCCGGCCCGCGGCCCGGCGAGGGCGCGGGGGTGAAGCGGGGGGGCCATGCAACTTGGGCATGGCAGACCACTCCCATAGCTTTCGGGCGGTAGGATCGCAGGTCAGAGAGCGGTGGGCGCTACGGCAGCCTGCCGAACGTGGCTACGTAGACCTGTAGTTGGTCCCCGGGCCCCGCGATCCAGGCAAGGCTATGGCCGTCGTCGGCCATACCCTCGCATGGGTGGTTGATCCCAGTTTCAAGCCGTGATTCCGCCCCCAGCTTCGACGCCGTTATCGCTGAGCCGGGAGCCACGTCGCCTCCCTTGACACAGGCGGATGTCGATATACAATACACATCACAGACCAACATGAGGCGTAGCTATGGGATCAGCGAAACCGATTCAAATCACCGTGCCGGCTGACTTTTTGACCAGACTTGATGTCGTAGTGGCTGATATGGGAACCACTCGCTCGGCTCTGATCCGTGAGGTGATGGAGCCGGTGCTGAGAGCGCATCGCATCCGCATGCTTGAACGACAGGAAGCGGAGGCATATGCCAGGAATCCGCAGACCGGCCAGGAGCTTGCGGATTTGGACGCCTGGCAGGAGATCGGGGCGTGGGGCAATTATGAGGCGGGGTGAGGTCCACTGGTGCCAATTGGGGGCACATGCCGGTCGTAGACCGGTGGTCGTCCTGTCCCGCAACTCCTCGCTGGGTCTTCTGGCGACTGCGATCGTGGCCGAGACCACGACGACTGTTCATCGATCACCGGCTGAGGTGGCCCTTGACGAGTCAAATGGGTTGCCGCAAGCCTGCGTGGTCAACCTGCACAATATCCACACGATCCGCCAGAGCGCGCTGGACGGCCACATCGCCTCGTTGGATGACAGCAAGATCCGCGCCATCGAGGACGCGCTGTGCTGGGCGCTTGGGATGGATCGCTTTCTGTCTATGTGATGCTGCCGGCGAACGCGCCTGCTCGGCACCGGCTGCCCGTCGCCGGGACGGTCGCCCCATGCAAACCCCGTGCTGGGCCCACAGCACATTTGCTGCTTGCGCCGGCAGCACAACTGTGCTATGCTGGATGGCAGGGAGTGGGAAACTGGCCCATCGGCGGCCCGCCACATACCACGGTTTGAACTTTCCGTCGCATACCGTGTTTCGCAGGACGCCCGCGCCGCGACCCGGGAACCGGGAACCGGATGTCCTGGAACCCCTCGCTTTGATGGGCCCGCTGGCCTGCGCGCTGCCTGGCCTGGCCCCCGCAGGCCCACCGGGCAACGATCGAGGCCGGGCCGCTCACCCGTAACTGCGGAAGGTGCGCCAGAAATCCGGCCAGGGCAGGCGCGGTCCGCCGCAAAGGAAGATGTCGGGGTGACGCAGGGTCTCCTCATTTCCGACCCCGTACCGGTTGGTGACGTGGCCGGCCAGCGCGCACCCCTCGAACCGCTGATCGACCTGATCCTGCGACAGCCCCACCACGATCAGCGTTTGAGGCGGCCGGGCGGGGTTGCCGTAGCCGCGCAGCCAGAAGGAGTTCACGCCGCTGATCGCCGGAGGCAGGCCGTCGGCCGGGCCGTAGAGGTCGATCGCGCCGGCTTCTCCGTAATTCCCGGCAAGGATGCCGGCCCCGGCCCTCTGGCCCGCCGGGAGCCCGCCGTAGATGCCCGCCACCGTCTGCACGAGCTCCGGCCAGCCGATCTCCTCACGCAATTCGACATTGGCGCCGCTGGCGACGTGCCACCAGGGCGAGTTGACCGGCGCGAGGGGCAGCGTAACGGCCAGCGACGCCAGCCCGGCGACGGTCAGGCCGCCGTAGAGCAGCCCCCGCTGGATGCCCAGCCCCCGCCCCGTCAGGTTAGCCCACCCTTTGTCGATGTAGGCCGCTCCTGCGGCGATCAGCATCGGGTAGGCGGGCGCCAGGTAGTATTCCCGTGCCTGCGCGACCAGGAACAGGGCGAGGACGGCCACGTACAGCCAGCCGAGCCCGCGATAGCGCTTGCCTTCCGGTTGGACCCAGAAGTAGCGCAGCCCGGCGACCCACAGGGCGATCGCTCCCACGCTCGTGCAGATGTAGAGTTGGCCGGGCACGAAGCCGTTGGCGCGCCCGATGAGCACGTCGCGGGCGTGGATCGCGCTCAAGAACGGCAGGGATCAGAATCCCCGTATCGCTCGCCAGTGCTGCTCGCCGGCCCTGGGCCCGGCTCCCTTGCGCCAGATGCGCGCGCGCCCCATGCCGGTCCGGTGAGGTTCGCATGCCCGTCCTTTCGAGTGCCTCGAACGCCAACTGTGAGAACCCGCGACCTATGACAGAGGGTCCGTCCGCCCCACCGGCTTGTCGTCTGATCGGCCGCCGGGCGCGGCGGCCGGCAGTGCCGCCGGGCGCGCCCGGCGGCTGGCCCACAGGATCACGGCCAGGGCCGCCAGGGCCAGCACAACCAATGCCACCAGCTTGAACCGGCGTGGGCCGATGCTCATGGCCAGGAGCCCGAACGCGGCCGAGAAGATGTAGTAGCCCAGCACGATGAGCCGCTGGCTGTAGCCCATGTCCGCCAGCCGGTAATGGAGGTGATCGCGCCCGTCCTGGCTGGCCCGCATCCCGCGCCGCCGCCGGTAAAGGATCAGCCAGGCCACGTCGAGGATCGGGAGCCCCATGACCAGCAGGACCGTGGCCATCTTGGCCCCGGAGATGATGCTGAGCGCGGCCAGGGCCCACCCGAGGAAGTAAGACCCACTGCTGCCCATGAACACGCGGGCCGGGTTAAAGTTGAAGGGCAGGAAGCCCAGGGTTGCGCCCAGCAGCGCCACGGGCAACAAGGCCACGCTGTACTGGTGCTCACGGATCATGTGCACGGCAAGGAACACGCACAGGATGGCGGCCACGCCCGCAGCCAGGCCGTCGAGCCCATCGAGGAAGTTCACGGTGTTCATCATGCCCATGAACCAGAAGATGGTGAGCACCCAGACGATGGGCGTCGCGAAAATGATCTGGTGAGGCAAGAGTGGGTTGCCGGCGTTTTCCAGGGGATTGCTGATCCGCTCGATGAAGATCACGAAAGCGATCGCGATCAATGACGAGAGGAACTGCGCTACGTATTGCGGCCGTGTGCCGAAGCGGAAGCGATCGTCGGCCAGCCCGAAGAGGAAAACCGCGCCGGTGCCCAGCAACAGGCCAACCAGGCGGACCTTCTCCATAGGGTCGAGGCGCGGCGGCAACCAGCCCTTGGGCAGCACGATGGTGAGCACCACCGCCGCCGTGAAGCCGGCATAGAGAGCGAGGCCGCCCAGCCGCGAGATCACGCCCTCATGCCGGCGCCGGCCGCTGGGCCGGTCAACCAGGCCGAGCCGGCCGCCGAGCCGCTGCGCCAGAGGCGTGGCCGCCAGGCTGAGGATCAGGCTGACGGCCAGGACAAGGACGAACGCCGGGATGTAGGCGGTTGGCAGCATCTCTCTGTGCGATCGCCTGGCGGCGGAGTCAGGCTGCTCCCGGCCTTAAGGATAGAGCCGGTTGAGCATGCCGCGGAAAAGCGATCGTCTCCCGAATGTGTTCCAGGCCGCAGAGCCAGGCAACCATGCGCTCGACGCCCAGCCCAAAGCCGCTGTGCGGCACAGAGCCGTACCGGCGCAGGTCGAGGTACCAGGCGTAAGCCGGCTTGGGCAGGTTGTGATGCTCGACGGCCGCCAGCAGCTTGTCAGGGTCGCTCATGCGCTCGGAGCCGCCGATGATCTCGCCGTAGCCTTCGGGGGCGAGTAAGTCCGCCGACCGGCATACTTCCGGGCGATCCGCTTCGGGCTCCATGTAGAACGCCTTGGCCGCGCTGGGAAAGTGATGGACGAACACCGGCCTGGTGAACTGGCTGGCGACGTAGGTCTCGTGGGGGGCGCCGAAGTCCTCACCCCAGGTGATGTCGGGCAGCGGCTCGTCGTTGGGCGGCACGGTCGTCCCGCGCCCCGCGGCCTCGTGGATCATCGCGACGGCATCGTCGTAACTGAGGCGCGGGAAAGGCGGCACCACACGCTCCAGGCACGAAAGATCGCGCTCCAGGACTTTGAGCTCGGCCTCTCGCTTCTTCAAGGTCGTCTGGACGATATAGCCGATGAACTGTTCCTCGATCTCGAGCAAATCTTCCAGCTTGCAGAAGGCGATCTCGGGCTCGACCATCCAGAATTCTTGCAGGTGGCGGCGCGTCTTGCTTTTCTCGGCGCGAAACGTGGGGCCGAAGCAGTAGACGCGACCGGCCGCGAAGATATCGGCCTCGTTGTAAAGCTGGCCTGATTGCGAAAGGAAGGCCGGCTCACCGTGATAATCGGTCTGGAAGAGGGACGTGCTGTTCTCGGCGGCGCTGGGCGTCAGGATGGGCGTATCGACCAACAAAAAGCCGTGGTCATCGAGCCAATCGCGGATCGCCTTCTCGATGGTAGCGCGCACCCGCAGGATGGCCCACTGCCGGTTCGAGCGCAGCCACAGGTGACGGTTGTCCATGAGGAACTCGACGCCGTGCTCCTTGGGCGCGATCGGGTATTCGGCCGCTTCCTGGACCACTTCGAGCTCCCGCACCTTGAGCTCAAAGCCCCCCGGGATGCCGGGTGCGCGGGGAGTCCGGCGCGCACCGCGCCGGTAACGATCAGCGACGACTCGAGCGGCAGGCGCTTGGCCGCCTCGAAGGCCTCGGGAGAGACGTTGCCGCGAAAGACCACGGCCTGGATCACGCCGGTGCCGTCACGCACCCGCAAGAACTGGAGCTTGCCCTTGCCGGTCTTGAGCTGCAGCCAGCCCTGGACGGCGATCTCATTGCCATCGTGCCCGGCAATATTCTCGATACGCAGGATCTCGGCCAATGTAGCCCCCATGGTGGTTCAATTCGGCTTCGCACGAGGTGCTCATTCTAACACGAACTTGCCAACCTGTCATGTTCGGCGGCCAGGGCCGAGGTTGACAACAAATACGGCCCGTATTATGGTATCCGTGATGAGCCTGCCCCCTGTCGATGCCGGCCCGATCGTCGGTCGGGCGCCCGGCAAGATCATCCTGTTTGGCGAGCATGCCGTCGTCTACGGGCGCCCGGCGCTGGCCGTCCCGGTGACAGAGGTGCAGGCGACCGCCGCGGTGACGCCGGCTGCGCCCGGCAGCGGCCTGACCCTGTGGGCGGCCGATTTGGGCCAGGAATGCAGGCCCCGTAGGGCCGGACCAGACCAGCCGCTGGCGAAGATCGCGTGCCTGGCGCTGGACTGGCTCGGCCTGGCGGACCCCGATTGGCGTGTGGCAATCCGCTCATCGATCCCCATCGCCAGCGGGCTGGGCAGCGGCGCCGCCGTCTCGGCAGCCATCGTGCGGGCCCTGGCCGGCGCCGCCGGCCGTGAGGCGCCGGCCGAGATCGTTTCCGGCCTGGTCTATGAGGTCGAGAAGCTGCACCACGGCACGCCCAGCGGCGTTGACAACACCGTCATCGCGTACGAGCAGCCCGTCTATTTCATGCGCGGGCACGGGCCCGTCCCGTTGGCGATCGGGCGGCCCTTCACCCTCGCGGTCGCCGACAGCGGCATACCCAGCCCGACGCGGCTCGCCGTAAGCCACCTTCGCCGGGCCTGGCAGGCCGGCCCGGCGCCCTTCGAAGCGCTTTTCGATGCCGTGGCCCGGTTGGTCGAGGGCGTGCGCACTGGCGACCGTGGAGGGAAGGCCGGCCGAGCTCGGCGCCTTGATGGACGCCAATCACCGGCTGCTGGCCGAGATGGGCGTCTCGAGCCCCGAGCTCGATGCCCTGGTGGCCGCAGCGCGTGCCGCCGGCGCCGCCGGGGCCAAGCTCTCCGGCGGTGGCCGGGGTGGCAATATGATCGCCCTGGTCGACGCCGCCACGGCCCGGCCGGTCGCGGACGCGTTGCGCATCGTGGGCGCGGCCGGCGTCATCATCACGACCGTGGGCGGGCGGCCGGCGCCCACGGCGGCCCGGAACGACCCGCCGGATTCCCACGTCAAAGCCTCGCCGAA
>CAWEHT010000120.1:0-15411 GCA_963808455.1 uncultured Chloroflexia bacterium
ACATGATCAAACCCGAGCTCCTCAAGTCATTCCCGGCCCGGCGCATCAAGCCGGTGGACGGCATGGCGGTCACAGCGCAGGTATGGGAAGAAGCGCACGAATATCACCGCCAGCAGCAGCGCTACCACGCCTTGCTTAGCCACCGGCCGGGCATCCTGGTCGGCCTGGAAGTGATCGCCAGCCAACCGCCCGGGACCGCAGTTTACGTTCTGCCCGGCTTGGCTATTGGCCCAGAAGGCGATATCATTCTCCTCGGCGAGCCGACACCTTTCGACCTGGGCACGACGGCGGAAGGGTCCTTTTGCCTCTACCTGACGTACAGCGAGAGCCGCCCCATGGCCATGGGCAGCAGCGACGAGGCCGACCAGCCTCTCTTCATCCGGGCCGAATTCGGCCTCGAGGCGGGCCAGGCGCCTCCCGCGGCCGGCGGGTTGGAGCTGGCTCGCGTGCGCCGTAGCTCGCGCACGACGCCGATCGCCGACGCCCTGGACCCTGCCCACCCGGGCACCAACGCCATCGACCTGCGTTTCCGCCCGGAGTTGCCGGCAGGTCCCGTGCCTGCGGCCAGCATCGCCGTCAGCTACGTCGGTGGCAGCGACTGCCCGCACGGCACCGGCCTGGACAACCTGGCGCGCTTTGCCCACCAGGGCAGTTTCGTGCGGGCGAGCGTGGACGACGCGGTCCCGCTCGACAGCGCTCTCCTGTCATACACGCTGGTCTGCGTGGCCGGCCTGGGCGCTTTCGACCTGACTACGGGCCAGATGACCGCTCTCTACGATTATGTCCGCCAGGGCGGGACCCTGTTCCTGGAAGCTTGCCGGCGCAACATGCCCGCCGGGGATGCGCCCGCGGACGCATCTTTCCGCAACCTGCTGGCAACCCTGGGGATCCCTACGAAGGACGTGCTGCCGGGCATGCCCCTTCTCGCCGAGCCGCATTTCTTCGCCGTGCCGCCGGCGGGGTTCGAGCCGGGGGTCACGCCTCAGGTAGCCCTGGGCGATGGCGTGATCCACAGCACCGCCGATTATGGCTGTCTGTGGGCGGGCCAGAGCCGCGGCCGTGCCCCGGCCCGTGAGGAGATCCGTTCGGCCCTGGAGTGGGGCACCAATCTGCTGGCCTACGCCGTGGCCCGCCGGGCGAAAGCGTAGAAAGGGGACAAAGCGTCATTGGCGACCATCGAGGGCTCGACAACCAACCAATATGACCAGGTGCCCTACCCCAGCCTTTCGTTTGGGTACACGCACCCGGATCACCTGGCAACGATCGGCCGGTTGCTTGGCTTGGAGCCGGCGGACGTGGAGCGATGCCGCGTGCTGGAGCTGGGCTGCGCCAGCGGCGGCAACCTGATCCCCATGGCCTACATGCTGCCGGGCAGCCAATTCCTGGGCATCGATCTCTCCCAGCGCGAGATTGCCGAAGGGCAGGCCGAAGTGGAGGAGCTGGCGCTGCCGAACGTCGTCCTCCGCCATGCCAATATCCTGGACGTAACGCCCGAGTGGGGCCGGTTTGACTACATCATCGTGCACGGCATCTATTCTTGGGTCCCTCCAGAGGTGCAGCAGAAGATCCTTGCTATCTGTCGCGCTAATCTGGCGCCGCAGGGCATTGCTTATGTCAGCTACAACACGCTGCCGGGCTGGCACATGCTGCATGTCGTGCGCGACCTGATGCTCTACGCCTCGGAGGGCATCGAAGACCCTTACGAGAAAGCGACGACTGCCGCCGCAGTGGTCGACTTCTATGCCAACGCCACGAGCGAGGATGGCGCCTACGGCTCCTTCTTGCGCTCGTATAACCAGACCGTGCAGATGAAGCTGGACAGCACGAACGGCGGCCAGTACGCCTCTGTCCTGCACGACGAGCTCGAGGACATCAACGACCCGATCTACTTTCGCGACTTTGTGGCGCGTGCTGCCGCGCAAGGCCTGCAGTACATGTGCGACACAGATTTCTCGATCTCCACGGGCACCCGCATCTCTGACGACGTGTCGCTCAAGCTCGAGCAGATCACCGGCGGCGACCGGATTGCCCTGGAGCAGTACGCCGATTTCCTGGCCTGCCGGACCTTCCGGCGCAGCCTCCTGTGCCATCGCGAGGTGCAGATCAACGAGCGCCTCACGTCGGCGGCCATCATGCGCCTGCGAGCGGCCTCGGACGCGCGCCCGGTCTCTGACAAGCCTGACCTGTATGGGCCCTCGACCGAGAAGTTCGAGACGCCCGATGACAAAGCTGCCGTCAGCACCAATCACCCGGTCTCCAAGCTGGCCATGAGGCTGCTGGCCGCCGCCTACCCTGACTCGATCGCATTCGCCGGGCTGCTGGCCGGCGCTCGGGCGCACCTGGCCGCGCACCTCGCCGAGCAAGGTAGCGACGAGGGGGCCGAGCAGGAAGACGTTGACTCCGAGGCCCTGGCGGCTAATCTGTTGTCATCGTTCGGATACAGCCGGAACCTCATGGAGCTCCACGTCTGGGCCCCGCCCCTGGTGCGTACGCTGAGCGAACGCCCGGAGGCCAGCCCCGTGGCGCGCTGCGAGGCCCGCCGTGGCGCCTGGGTCACCAACGTGCGTCACGAGCGCGTCCGCCTCGAGCCGCTCGATGCCTATTTGCTCACGCTCCTGGACGGCCGGCATGATCGCCAGGCGCTCCTGGATGCCGTCATCGCCGGGCCTGTCGCCGAAGGCCGCCTGGTGGCGCGCCGGGATGGGCAGCCGGTCGATGATCCGGCCAGCGCCCGCCAGCTCCTGGCTCGTTCGATCGACGACCGGCTCGCCTGGCTGGCTCGCGCTTGTCTGTTGATTGCCTAGTTCTCTCGGAAGCAGGTGCCCATGGACGCCATGAATCGCGTCGAGATCAGCGACAAAGACGGCTGGCGCAAAGAGTTCCCGCTCTCCAAGAGTCTGCTCTACGTCGGCAGCGGACCTGACGTCGATGTACGCCTCGATCCCAACCGCGGCGGGGGCGTCATGCCGCGCCATCTCCAGCTCGTCACGCTGCCCGGCACCGGCAACTGCTATCTGGCCATCAATCTGGAAGTCGCCGAGATCAGCGTGGCCGGGAATCGCAAGCTCCCGCCCCACGGTGCCGTCGAGCTGGCCGATGGCGATTTCATCCGGCTCGGAGATTTCGTGCTGACCTTCAGGCTCACCAAGGCCGCCGAAGCCTACCCCAGGCCGCTGCCTGCGGCGGCCCAGGGGACAGCCAGCAGGGCCCAGGTGGCGGGCGATGATTCAGCTCCGGCCCCTGTCGTCTCGTCCCAGGCCGAAAGCGTCTCCAATATCATCGGGCTGACCCTTGCCTTCCGCCAGACCGACCTCGAGACCGATCATCCCATCGATGGCAGCGTCATCGTGCGCAACCAGGGCACCAGGCCCGGCGTGCAGTTCAGGCTCGAGCTCGAGGGCCTCCCGCCCGATCGCTACACGATTGGTCCCGGTCCCATCCTTTTCCCTAACGGGGAGAAGGAGGTGTATGTGCGCCTGATGCACCCGCTCGCGCCCACGCCCGAGGCCGGCGAGTGCAATATCAAGATCCGCGCCAGCGCGCCCGATGCCTACCCGGGCGAGAGCACGACCCTGACGCAGGTCATCCGCATCCAGCCTTTCTACAGCCACACGCTCCGGCTTTTGCCCGAGGGCATCACTCGCGGGGGAAGGGCCAGATGAACTTGAGCATCCTCGACTGGGGCATCTATGCCTGGCCACGCTGGGGGCTGTTGCTCTTTGCGCTGGGCTTCGTCCTGCTGGTCACCGTCCTGGTGCTGCGCTGGCTGGCGGCCTGGCAATTGCGCCGCCTCAAGGTGGAGATGGGCATCGAGGTCCGCAACCTTGGCAATGCCCGGTCGGCCTACGAGCTGACCTTGCAGGACGCCACTAACCTGATGTTCGCCTTCGTCGCGCCCGATGGCACGCCGCTGGCAGAGCGGGAATATCAGGAACAGATCGAAGGGCCTGCACCGGCTGCCAGGCCCGCCAAACGCGCCCAGCCCGGCCGCTCGCTTGGCAGCGCCGTCGGCGACGTCGGCGGGCGCGGCCTCTCGATCGCCAGCTCGCTCGCCAATGTGTTCTATGCAATCGCCACCATCCTGCCCGCAAGCGTCAGTGGCATGTTCAGCGCGGGCGGAAGCACCATGGTCAACGCGACGTACAAGGCTGGCAAGGTCGTGCAGGTCCAGCAAGAAACCGGGCGGCTGCAAGGCGCCGCCACCGGCACCACTTACTACCGTGATCCCTGGCTCGATCCGAACACGCCGCACCCGGGCGAGGCGCCGACGACGGTGACCAACACCATCAGCCACATCTGGGCCGAGACGCCCATCGTGGCGCCAGGGGAGGCGCTGGGCGTTGGCCTTGTCCTCAGCCCGTTGCGCGCCATTCCAGGGGGCAGGCGCGCCATTACCGTCATCTCGCGCGTGGCAGGGCTGCCCGGTGCCGAGCCGGTGACCACCGAGGGCAGCATCGAGATGGCGGACAAATCCTGGCTGCGACGCGTGGGCCCAAGGCTGGGTGTCGTGCTCGTGGCCGCCAGCATCCTGGTCTTGGCCACTTGGCTAGTCTTTGTCTATGTGCCAGTAAGCCGCTAAGGATCCAGATGGCAAGAGATCAGCTCGAAGATCATCAGCCCTCAAGGCCGGATCGCTTTCTATGCGCTGGCGGACCGCGGTATCACGAATATCGGGCGCCATGCCTGAAAATGACATCGTCATCGACAGCCCACAGGTGCCGCTCTTTTACGCCGTGCTCGACCACCGGACCCAGCCCTACCGCATCATGGTCCTGGCCTTTACCGGCGACACGGTCATCCAAAGCCAGGCCCAGGGAGACCGCCGCCCGGCCCGGCCCCAAATGCCCGTGGAGCTGTGCGCCTGGGACCAGGTCCAATTTGCCGGATTTACCCTGATCCTCGTCACAGAGACGGCGGCCGCGGGCATCCCCATCCCCTTGCCGGGGCTGCCGGGCGGGCCGCTGCCTTCGGGCGGCAACGGGAGCCTGCCGGCCGGGGCGCCAGGCGCCATCGCCCCGGCGGACGGCGGCGCACCACAGCCCGCCCTCCCGCTGCGCCGCGATTTCGTTCCCGAAGGGGCCGCGTTGGATCGAGCGTTCGCCGACGCGCGCGATGACCTGATCGTCGCCGATATCTCGGCCCGCGCCTGGACGGTGGAGGTCGAACAAACTGCCACATTCCACGTCACCGTGATCAACAACGGCGGCCTCGTGGCGACCTTCAACGCCCGCGTGGACGGCATCAACCCGGCGTGGGTGATCATCTCGCCTGACCAGTTCAACCTCAACGAGCGGGCGCAGCAGGTGGTTACGATCTCGATGACCGCCCCGCGCGATACCCGCAGCTTCGCCGGCACCTACCCGCTGGCCGTGATCCTCACGTCACGGAACTATCCGAATCACGAGGCCAGGCTGCGAGGCACGCTGACCCTCAATCAGTTCAACGCCTTCCAGCTGCAGGGGCCATCGCCGGCCAACCTGCAAGCCACGGAACGTCGCGAGGAACACGCGTACTACGCGCAGACCAACGTGCGGCTGATCAACCAGGGAAACGGGCGCACACGCTTCTTGCTTACGGCCGAAGACGATCGGCATGCCTGCACTTTCGGTTTCATGTTGCCTGGCAGCGCGCCGCCCACTTTGCCAAAGCACGGATTGCTAGGTTCCCTGGCAGGTGCCAAGGCCCCGGCCGGCTTGCCACTCCCCAAGCCGCCTGAAATGAAGCCCCCTGCCCCGGGTGCGCCACCTGCCAAAGGCGCCGCACCGAAGGCGGGCGGGCCGCCGGGCCTCGCAGCGCTCCAGACCAAGCCGCCGGAGGTCAAGCCGCCGGAGGTGCCCGGAGCCCCTGAGGTCAAGGCACCCGAAGTTAAGGCCCCAGAGGTCAAGGCGCCCGAAGCGAAAGCGCCCGCCGCCGGGGCGCCGGCCGACGAGCGTGGCCTTCCCCCGCCCCAGGTCCAGATCGAACTGGGCCCCGGCGAGGCCATCTGGCTGCCGGTCCGCGTCGTCCCGTTGCAGCGCCCCGGCTTCGGGCAGCGTGGCCCGCTCCATCGCTTCCGGGTCACCGGCTCCGTCATCACCGACAAGGGCAACCTCTACCCGCAAACCGTCGCCGGGCAGATATCGGTCACCCCGGTCGTCCGCCCGTGGATGGTCTTTCTGTCGCTCCTGATTTTGCTGGCCGTGCTGATTTTTCTCTTCAAGCCCAGCGGATTGCCGGCGCTGGCCGTCGATGGCTCTTCCCCGCAGGGGCACGACGCGACCATCCGCCCCGGACAGGCTGCGACCCTCCACTACGCCGCCCTGCGCTTCCCGCGCTTCGGGCCATCCGGCCTCCTCAACGCGTTCAACGGCCTGCTCGCGAAGCTGACGTTGGACCAGGCGTCCGATACTGCGGGCCCCTGGACGGCCGCCAAGCAGCCGGGCGACTTCGCCGGCGACACCGGCACGATGACCGTCAACCCGGCCACGCCCGGAATCTATTACTATCGACTGCGCTCGTGGAACATGCTTTCGCAGATCATCGCCGATTGGGCCGGCATCAGCCGCCCGCCCGTCTCGGTCACTGTGACCGAGATCCAGCCGAACATCGTCTCCTTCGGCGCCAGCAACGTCCAGCCCGACCGTGCCGACGCCGGCTCCTACACCATCTATCGCGGCGGCGAGATCATCGTCACCTGGCAGGTCGTTGATGCCGACAGCCTGGTGTTGGAGCACGACGGCGTGCCTGAAGCCATGAAGGATGCCGAGCTCAAGCAAGGCGGGCGCACCTACAGCCCAACCGCCGACACAAAGTACACCCTGACGGCGGGCAACGCGAATTCGCGCCACGGCTCCGAGCAACGCACGCTCATCGTGACCGTCAAAGACCCGCCCGTGCCGCCCCCGGTGGTCGTGTCTTTTGACGCCTCCCCCGGCTCCATCGTCGCCGGTCAGGCAGTCCATCTCGATTGGGAGACCACAGGCGCCGACTACGTGGATATCGAGCGCAGCACCGGCGACAAGGCCGGCGCCAGCCTGCCGGCTAAGGGCTCGCTGGACGACAAGCCGGCCGCCTCGACCACCTATCACCTGCGCGCCTACAAGAAGGTGGACAACGGCGCGGGCGCGACTTCGCTGGTGGAGAACAGCTCCCAGTACCGCGCCGTCGGCGTGGTCCAGCCGACACCTACGCCGCAGGCTCCGGTGATCCAGGACTTTTCGAGCCTCACCCCACTGGTCGTGGCCGGCCAGGGCCAAGTTCAGGTAGTCACCCTGACATGGCTCGTCGTCGGGCACACCACGGATATTCAGCTCACCAGCCCGACCAACCAGGGCTTCGTCGTCGACGCGCTTGCATCCACCGGCACCATCAGCGTGCCGGTCAGCACCAGCTCCGTGTTCGTTCTGACGGCCTCCAACGGTTCCACCGGCGGCGCCGCCGTCCAGACCATGAAGTCGCTGCAGATCGTGGCCAACACCGCGACGCCGACCCCCACCGAAACCCCGACGAGCACGGCCACGCCGACCGACACACCCACCCCGACCAACACGCCCGTGCCCACCAATACGCCCGTGCCCACCGGCACGCCCGTGCCCACCAACACGCCGTCGCCCACACCGGTGCCCACGGCGACCTCGGTGCCACTGCCGGAGGTGGCGTACTTCGACGCCCTGGCGGTCAGCTCCTCGGACCAGGTGACCTTCCTGGGCTCGACGCCGCAGGCGGCCACGACGACAAACGACAACAGTACCACTCACTCTTATTACGGCGTGGTTGCAGGCTCCGATGTCAAGCTCAGCTGGCAGGTGACGGGGGCGATCAGCGGCACCACCAAGGTGCAATACAACGGCCAGGATGAGCCATCCACGAGCAGCCAGACCATCGGGCCGGTAACGCGCTCCTACGACAATACCAGCTATACCCTGGCGGCCATCAATGCGCCGACCGGCGCCACGCCTGCCAGCGACACTGCGACCATCTTGATCAGGATCACGCCTCCGTCCACGCCGGTGTCGCCCTCGCAGCTGGCCGGCGACGTGGAGAAAGACGGCATTCACCTGACGTGGTCGTACAACGAAACGGATCCCTGGCCGAGCGCCAGCTTACCGGATTCGAGATTTACCGCGCCGACTCGGCGGGCAAGCTACCGAAGCTGATCGCCACCTTGACCGGCGTAAGCACGCTCTCTTATGTCGACGCGGTGACGCCCACGTGCGGCAGAACGTATTACGTCACCGCCGTCTACACTAACTTCTACACCAACGTCAACACCCAGACGTCGTCCAGCGCCAACAGTTGGATCAGCCCACCATGCAGCTAGTGTTCCATCGCATGAAACGATCCCACCGGCGGGGCGCATGCCAGGCGCTCCTGGCCGGTGGGCTCGCCCTCTGCGCGCTCGTTCTGGTCGCCCTGGCGACCTCCGCGCGGCCTGCCCAGGGCCAGGCCGGCACCGGCGGCTCATTCTTCCCTGGGCCCTCAGGCGCGGCCTCCAGGCCGGGGACAGTGGGCCGTCCCCCGGCGGCCCAGCCGCCCAGCTGGGTCACGGCCCTGCAGAGTGGCCAGGGAAGCGGCGGGGGCGTGACCGCCTCCACCGCCAACCTGGAGGCCACCATGTTCATGGCCTCGTCGGGCGGCGTGTCCAACGCGACGGCTGCGGCCACCAACGGTGGGCTCGTGACCTATACCGTGATCATCACGAACATCAACGCGACTGCGGCGGCCACGAACCTCCTGATCCTCGACCCTTTGTCCGACCAGACTTTCGATAACGTGCGCTGTGTTGCGCCGAGCCTGTCAGCCTGCACGGCGGTGCAGAATGTGAGCGAGGTGACGGACCCGCTGGGCGGGGAGATCCCGGTCACCACGACGTCGCAGATCTCCTGGACCGTCGCAAGTGTGCCCGCCGCCACGTCGAAAAATGTGGCGCTCCTGGCCAACCGGTGGATAGGCTCCTTCCAGGCCCGCATCGTGGGCCAGAGCGACGGTACGATCATCTACAACCAGGCCTTCATCCGCTACAAGCTGAACAGCGCCGGCTCCAACCTGGGCACCATGACCCAGGACCTGCAGACGATCGTGCGCGCCGGCATCAGCCCGGGCCCGACGTACAGCAGCGCGGTGTCGCCCGCGCCCACCTGGATCTCGCAGGACCAGGGCGGCACCATCAGCATGGACTGGGGTGATTTCGACCATGACGGCTGGCTCGACCTGGCCGTCGGCTCGACCGCGGGCACCAGCGTTTACCGCAACGAAAACGGTAAGCTTGTGCTGTTCTGGAGCAATTCCCTTTACACCCTCGGAGTCCGTTGGGCCGACGTCAACGGCGACGGCAACCTGGAGTTGATCGCCGTCGGCGCCAGCAGCGGGGCAAGCGCCGAGGCGACGGGCCAGAACTATATCTATGGACTGACGCCGGCGGGCACTTCGTTCGAGCAGCTGAGCGAGTTCGATTCGCCGTCCCAGCTCCTGCGCGTCGAGGCGGCCGACTTTCGCCACACCGGCAAGCTCGACCTGGTCGCCAGCACCAACGCCATCGACGCGCCCTGCGGCGTCATCTTCTATCCCAATCAGGGTGGCACCTTTGGGACCGGCTCAGAGTGTGTCAGTAAGGATGCCTCAGCCGCCATGGCGGCAGCGGATTTCGACAACGACGGTTACCCCGGCCTGGTGCTGGGCGATTTCCCGGACAAGGTCATCCTGCTGCCCAACACCCACAGCACAACTTATCCGCTGACCACGACCAACGTCGTGGACGTCGATTCAGCGATGGCCTTCCTGCCCTACGATTTCGCCTGGGGCGATTACGACGGCGACGGCAACCTCGATCTGGCGGCTGCCTTCCCGCTCGACCGCCGCGTTCGCATCTATCACAACAACGGCAGCAACTCATTCTCGCTCTATAAGGAGATCGAGACCAACCAGTTCCGCACGCCCATGGCGGTGCGCTGGGGCAACTTCGGCGGCACCGGGCGCATGGACCTGGCCGTGGCCGACAGCCCGCCGGCAATCTATCTCAACGACGCTCGGAACTCGTTCTCCAACAAGATCACGTTATCCGACGCGGCTTTCAACGGCAGCGTCTGGGCCATGGCCGCCGGGGATGCCAGCAACAGCGGCACGCCCGATCTGGCGCTGGCCAACCGGGATGGCTCCAGCGTCCTGTTCACGAACTTTTCCTCGCCGCTGAGCCGCACCCCGGTCTCGGTTGGCCCGAATTTCGGCGCCTCGAGCGTGGCCTGGGGTGATGCCGACTCCGACGGCGAACCCGACCTGATCTTCGGCGCGTCCTCCAACGACGTCACGGCCAAGCTGTTGCACAACAGCCAGGGGACATTTCCCACCACTTCCAGCTACCCCGAGACCGGTTTCGGGCCACACAGCGTGGCGTTCGGCGACGTTTACGGCACGGGCAAGCTGGCCACGGCCATCGGCACGCCGGAGGGCATCCAGCTTTACAAGCACGGCGCGTATCTCGAGCCCGCCTGGAGCGTGTCCCAGGAGGCCATGACCCTGGCCTTCGGCGATGCCACAGGCGACGGCTTCCCCGATCTGCTGGCAGGCACTTCAAACAGCGTTGTACTCTATCACAACCTCGGGACCCCAGGCGGAACGGGCTCCCTGGGAACTGCCCCTGTCTTCACGACCACCGAGGCGATGACCCCAACCATGGTCGCCTGGGCCGACTGCGACGGCGACGGTTATCTGGATTTCGCCGTCAGCAGCGACGGCGGCCCACGCGTGTCTATCACAACAACCACAACCTGACCTTCACCAAGGTATGGTCTTCGCCATCGCTGGACGCCACCAGCGTCGCCTGGGCCGACGACGACGGTTCCGGCTACCCGAGCCTGGCCATCGGCGTCTACGGCGGCCCAAGCCTGATCTACCGCAACAACGCCGGCGTTCTCGACACGACGCCAATCTGGAATTCCGTCACGGATGGCGGTTCGCCCTATAACCTCACCACCGACCTGGCGTGGGGCGATTGGAACAATGACGGCAGGCCCGACCTGGCCGTTGCCGACGACGGCGAGCCGATCCAGGTCTACTCGAACCTCGGCACGGTAGCGGGCGAAAAGCCGCAGCTTCTCTGGCTGTGGTCCTCGGCCAGCAGCTACTCGCAGCCTTCGGTGGCTTGGGGCGACTACCTCGGCGACGGCTCGCTGGACCTGGCTTACAGCCAGGCGGACCCGAGCCAGACGAACGGCATCTTCGTCAACACCTACCTCCAGGACCTGTACTTCAGCGGGAGCAGCCCGGTGCCCGCCCACCTGGCCACGGGACTGATTACGCCGACCATGCCGCTGCCCGACAACTCCGTCTATCTCCACGTGTCGATGCCCGGCACGGCGGCCAGCGGTGGTCCCTATTCGAGCGCGCAGTTGCTATCCGGGCCCACCGCGCCGACCGTCACCATCCCCTACGTGCTGTACAGCCCGGACGGCACGCGCTCGGTCGCCGGCTCCAGCTCGAACGCCTACGGCACGCCCGTCACGGACACCCTCTTCGAGTACTCGCTCGACGACGGCGGCTCCTGGCACACTGCCACGCCGGCCACCACGACCCTGCCAACCACCCGCACCTTGCGCCTTGGCAAGAGCGCCTCTTTCCTGTGGAACGCCGTGGCCGACGAGGCGATCAGCGACGATGCGCGCTTCCGCATCACGGTCGCGTTCCAGCACACCACGGGCCCGGAGGACACGCTGCAGAGCAGCGCCATCAGCCCTCCTTTCCGCGTGCGCGCCACGACCTGCGCCTGGCCGGAGAGCCCGGCCATCGCCGACGAGTTCGACCGGCACCAGTTCCGAACCGCTGCAAGACGTCCCGATCCAGTTCGGCGGGTCGCTGCTCGCAGGCAGCGGGGTGATCACGTTCACCTGGGATTTTGGCGACGGCACAACTGCCACCGGGCAGTGGCTGCAACATACCTACATTGAACCCGGCACCTACAAGGTCACCTTGGCGGTCGGCTCCGCGCCGTGCCCGGTTTCCCGTGCAGTCACGGACACGACGACCATCGACGTCGCACAAGACTTCTACCCGACATACCTGCCGTTCGTGGAGCGCTAGATGGCTGGATTGCGGATCAGGGATAGAGGTTGGGTATTCTCGGTCCTGTTAGCCTTAGCAGCCGCGCTCTGCTGCTGGCTAGGCTGCCCGAACCGGGTTGCGGCGCAGGGTGCGACCGGCACCGGCATAGCCGGGATCTTCAACGCGACCGCCACTACCCACACGGGTATCGTGCGCCAACCCTCCATCGATGGCTCCGGCGCCCGGCTGGCATACTGGTTGAACCGGCAATCCCGTCAGCGAGAACTCCGACGGCAACATCGAGGTCTTCCTCGCAGGCAAGAATACCGGATCCTCGGGCCTCCCGCTTCAGGTGACCAACAGCACCGGCAACATCCTGGGAGGTTGGAACCTGGCCCCATCCATCGACTACGACGGCGACTATGTCGCCTTCTTCTCGGACCGCAACCTGAACGGCAAGGGGGTCCAGGTCGCCGACGGCACGTCGGGAAGCAACAACCCCGGCAGCTACTTCCAGAATCTTCGGGCCAAAGTCAACGCGAGCGGTGGCCTCACCGTCACCCAGGTGACGAAGACCACCGGCGGCGCGAATATCGACCCATCGATCAGCGCCGACGGGAGCGAGATCGCCTTCATATCGGACCGCAACCTCGACTCCGCGGGGACGAACAGCGGCTCCAATCAACAGATTTTTCTGGCCCGGCCCGTGACAGGCCAAACCGGCACCTGGACCTTCACGCAGGTGACGGACTCGACTGCTGGCATCAACGAGATGCCGGCCCTGAGCGGCGGTGGTGGGCGCCTGGCCTTCGTCTCCGACCAGCCGCTGCTCGGCAAGACCTACGCCGATTATGTCTCCGGGGCCTTTCACATCTTCATTTACGATCTCGCCAACAAGAAGATGATCCAGATCACGCCTCCCACGACAGGGCAATCAGGGGACGACCTGCAACCGTCCATCGACAGCACCGGCCAGCATATCGCCTTCGCCTCGACCCGCGCCTTCGTGGCTGGCTACAATACCGGCCACTACCAGCAGACCTACTTGGCCACGATCCCTTCGTCGATCAATTTTACCGTTGCGGGTGGAGGCGTCACTTTCCAGCAGATCACTACGTTGACGCTGTCATCTGTCGCCAACATGGAGCCGGCCATCGACGGCGACGGCACGCGCATTGCCTGGGTCACCGGAGCGCTGGGTGCACAGCACATCGAGCTCTACGACACCGTCGTCAAACAGACCTTGCCGCTCACGGCCACCGCCGACAGCAACTCCAACCCGGTGATCAGCGCCGACGGCACATCGCTCGCCTGGTCAGGCAGCGGCGCCGTCCTCACCTCGACCTTCCCCCTGGTGAATCTCAGCGTGGCAGGCGCGATCACGCCATCGCTACCCACGGCGGGCAGTGCGCTCGTCTACACCGTCCAGGTCAAGAATACCGGCCCGAGCCCGGCCGCGGGCGCCACCTTCACCGACACCATACCCTCGGAGATGACAGGGACCCAGTGGATTCTGCTCGGCGGCATCCGGCTCGAGCTGTCTCAGCTCGGGCGGCACCCTGAGCTCGGGCCAGACCCTTACGCAGACCGTGGTCCTGGCGGCCAACAGCGGAGCGATCACCTTCACCCTTTCCGGCATCCTCGCCGCCGACGCAAGGTCACCGTTGACGAACACCTTCGGCATAAAGGCCCCGAGCACCGTCATCGAGCACGACCTCAGCCACAACACGGGGAAGACGGCGACGAATCCACCGTTCATCCTGGGTGACCTGGCTATCTCTTCGAAGGCCTCGGCGAAAACCGTCGTAGCCGGGACCCCCCTGACCTATACCCTCGTCTACACCAATGCCGGCCCCTCCGATGCCTGGGGCACGACCATCACGGACACGCTGCCCGTGAGCGCCACCTTCAGCAAGATGCTGAACGGCGGGCCGGCTCCGGTCACCCACACGACGGGCAGCGTGACGACGATCTCGTGGCCATGGGGCAATAGCGTCCCCCTGTCGCCCACCGTCAGCGGCACCTTCAAGCTCCTGGTCAAAGTGAGCGGGAGCGCCGAGGGCGCTACGCTGGCGAACTCGGCGACCATCGAGGCCGCCAGCACCCGCGACCTGAACCAGTCCAACAACACCAGCGCCCTGAACACCCCCGTCATCGGCTCGGCCAACCTGGCGATCGGGCTGAGCGCGGCGCCGACCGGCGCCGTGCCCGGCATGCCGCTGACCTACACCATTTACTACACCAATTCCGGTCCTTCCTGGACGAAGGACCTCTACATCACCGACACCTTGCCCGCCGAGCGCGGGCTGGGCCGGCGTGACCGGAAGTTTCTGCGCACGCCCAGCTCCGCCCCGGCGTCGGGAAAATCCGGCACCGTGGTCTGGAGCCTGGGCCGCCTCAGCAACTCGGCCTCGGCGCCGAACCACGGCACCATCAGCTTCAAGGTGAGCATCCTGCCCGCGGCGCTCGGCAGCATCACCGACACAGCCCAGATCGCCAGCCACACGCCCGATCCGGTAACCTCGAACAACCAGGCTCCTGTCAGCGCCCCTGCGCGCACGGCATCTCGACTTCACCGACGCCGGCAAGGCCTCCGTCGTGGCCGGCACGCCGCTGACCTACACCCTGTATTACACCAACTCCGGCCCTTCGTGGGCTCGGGGGGCCAGCGTCACCGACACGCTGCCCGTCAGCGTCACCTTCAGCAAGATGCTCAACGGCGGGCAGACCCCGTCCTCGACGACGTCGGGCGGCAGGACCACGCTCACCTGGAGCGCGAGTAGCTCCGGCAACCTGGGCGTGAGCTCCTCGGCCACCTCGGCGGCCCCGGTCTCCGGCGCCCTCAGCTTCGTCGCCAACGTCAACGCAGCCGCCGAGGGCAAGACGCTGGCCGACAGCGCCGGCATCACCAGCGCCACCACCGACCCAAAGCCGGGGAACAACACCTCCTCGCCCTCGACGAGGGTGACCGGCTCGGCGGACCTGAAGATCGGCTTGCGCCCGGCCCTCGCGACCGTCGTGGCCGGCACGCCGCTGACCTACACCATCTTCTACACCAACTCCGGCCCCTCGTGGACCAGCGATCTCTTCATCACCGACAGCCTGCCCTCCGGGGAAACCTGGAAGGGCGTCCAGGCCGGCTCACCGGCGCCCACCTCGGCCCCGGCTTCGGGCAGCACCGGCACCGTGGTCTGGAGCCTGGGCCGCCTCAACAGCTCGGCCTCGGCGCCCAACTACGGCAGCATCAGCTTCGCCGTCAACGTCCTGCCCACCGCCCAGGGCAGCGTCGATAACGCCGCCCAGATCGCCAGCCACACGCCCGATCCGAACCTGGCGAACAACCAGAGCTCCGTCAGCACCCCGGTCGGCACGGATGCCGACCTTCAACTGGGCATCCAG
>CAWEHT010000121.1:0-17876 GCA_963808455.1 uncultured Chloroflexia bacterium
CTCCCTACTCCCTCTGCCGCAGCTATCGGCTGGCTCACCCCTCCCCGCCGCCGCGCAACCGGAACCGCGCCACCCGGAAGGCTGCCCACGATGATGACGAGCTGCATCAGGATGGATACGGCCAGGGCATCGTCGCGCGGCACACCCACCAGCCCAAAGAAGAAGGGATAGACGGCCTGGTTGACGCCCAGCCCGCCGATCGACACCGGCAACATGAGCACCAGGGCGATCAGCGGGTTGAAGAGGAAAATGGAGCCCAGGCTCATCAGGCCGCCGATGGCCTGTGACAGCGACCAGTTGACCATGGCTGTGCACACGATGCCCAGCAGGCCGATACCATAGGCCAGCGCCAGGGCGCCGTAGCGGAAGCGATAGGCGCCGAACACGGTGGAGATGTGTCTCCAGGCCGGCGCCAGGGGAGCCAGGGGGCGCCGGCCGCACAGCGAGGTCACCAGGGCGCGTAATCTCCGGCTCAGCAGGAGCGCAAAGCCCAACACCAGGATCGCCAGGGCAGCCAGCGCCACGACCTCGACCGGCCGGAGCTCACGCTGCCCGTCCAAATTGACTATGACAAAGGCAGCCAGCGCGGCGCTGCTCATATACGCGATCAGCCCGATGATGCGGTCCACAATCACCGACACGCCGGCGTCGGCTGCTCGGTCCACGAGCCCTCTGCGAGCTTCTTGCGCAGCGCCCCCCGCGCCCGGACCCGTAGGGCCTGCGCGCTGCGCCTTGCCGGGGGAAGAGCCTTCAGCTGAGCCCGTGTAACGGGCCAACCCATAGCCACGCATCACGTCGCCGCCCACGTTCGCTGGCAGAAAGTTATTGAAGAAGAAGCCAACAAACTGGAATTCGAGCAAGGTCCCGAAGGGATCCGCACGCCCTGGGCACGCAACAGCACTTGCCACTTGGCCGCGTTGGCTACGATCGCGATGACGAACCAGGCCAGCCCGGCCAGCAGCAACCAGCGATCGGCGGCAACGAGCTGGCCACCGATGCCGGCCCAGGGCACACGTCTGAAGACATAGAGGATCAGCGCGGCGCTGATGGCGATTTTCAGGAGAGTGATTAGCTTCGCGCGATAGACTCAGCTGAGCGGGGCCTCTGGACGCCCCGGCTCACGGTCGCCGTGTCGCCAACGCTTGCGGCATCGAGTCGCCTTCGCTGGCGGCTTGCTGGCGCTCGGCTCCCACGTCGGCCTTTTGTGACCAGGCCATGTCCCACACGACGTGCCGCTCGTGGCGGATGGCGAAGTCATACCAGCCGAGCAACCGCGACCAGCCCTCCAGCACAGCCAGCAACACCAGCGCCCAGACCAGGCGGATGGCCCCCCAGAGCTCCTTCACGGCCACACGGGCGACGCGGGTGTTCTGGATGCTGGAAACGGCATAACCATACTTGGATTTCAGATAGAGATGCCCGGCGTGGTTGCGGCGCCGCTGCGTGACAAAATCGCGGATCGTGTTGGGGCCGGTGTTGTAGACGATGGCGTCAGGCGCGTAGTGCACCTGCAGCCCGCGTTTGACAACCAGGGCTTCGACGAACGCCTCGTCCATGGCGACGTCGGGCGGGATATGGTCCAGTACCTTGCGGAAGGCGATCATTTCGCCGAGCCGCGGGATCTCCAGGCACAGCTCGTGTTCCAGGCGGAGACGCAGATGCGTGAAGAGGCCCACCAGGTGCTCGGGAGTGTTGACCGGGATCTTGTGGGCCCCGGTCATGCCGACGTTGGGATCGGCGAACATCCGCACCAATCCCTCGACGGCACGCTGGTCCGGCAGGGTGTCGCCGCTCTCCAGCACACAGATCTCCTCGCGCGCGTGCTGCAGGAATACGTTGACGGCGGCCGTCTTGCCCTCGCCGACGCGGTTGCACGAAGACCTCGATGCGGGGATCTTGGGCTGTGTACGACTGGACTACAGGGACCGTGCAGTCGGTACAACCGCTGCAGATCACGATGATCTGGGTGATGGCCACGTCATAAAGGTGTTGATTCAAAAGCGCGTCCAACAGCCTGCCGATGTTGGCCTCTTCGTTGTACGCGGTGATGCCAACGCTGCAGCGTAGACTCGGTGCGTGGTGGTCCAAGTCCCTCCTCCTGCCCCAAACGGATGGTTTCGGGAGCCGCGGGTGCCGCCACGGGCGCGGCAGGGGCACAGATACATAGCAATGATAGCACTGCTGCGCAGAAGCGGCAAAGGCGACTTCCGGACCAGGCCCTCTGCGAGGTCGGGCGTGGCCGGGTGCTCTGGAAAACGCGAAAAGCCGCAGCGCGGAGCCGGGCGAAGATCTTGGTGGGGGGCGCCAGCGGGCCGGGGCAAAAGGCCAGCCGCAGCCGGATCTGACTGGCAGCCGGGAAACGAATCCTCGTCCGAGGGCCGCCGGGCAGCCCGGCGGCCCTCGGACACGTCTCTGCTGCATGATCGCAGCCGGAAGCAACAGCCTCCCGGCTGCACGGGAGCCCACAGGCCCGCTGCGCAGCCTTGGGCTCGTAGCGCCCTACGGGCGCGTGCCCAACGTTACCGGCACCTCTGTCGGAGTGCCGTTTCGCAGCACCGTTAGCGTCACTTTCTGGCCAGGGCTCAACCGGCCGATGGCTGCCACCAGGGCCAGATCGGTCCGGATGGCGCTGCCGTTGAGCGCGATGATCACGTCGCCACCGATGTTGATCACCTGGCCCTGGCTGGTTGTGAAGGGGGTAGAGCTGGCGTTCAGGCTGGCCTCGGCAGCCGGGCTGCCGGACGAAACGTCTTCCACCAACACGCCCACGGTGTTTGAGGGCAGGTTCATGGCCTGGGCAATCTCAGGCGTCAGGTTGATGATGGTCACACCAGCCAGGCACCTCGTCCGGGCACCTGGGGCGTGGCGCGCGGCAGGACGGGCGGCGTAATGTCAGCACGGGCGGCACCGGCGTGGCTACCGGGGTTGCGGGGCGGTTGCCCAGCGTTACCTGTACGGTCAACTGTTTGCCGTCGCGCAGGATCGCCAGGGTGACCGTCTGGCCAACCTTAGTATCGAAGGCCAGGTAAGATACGAGCTCGTCGAACGTCTTTATCGGCTGCTGGTCGATGCCGAGGACCACATCGCCGCCGACACTCACCGGCAGCCCGTCGATGATCACGTGCCTGGTGCTGGGCAGCACGCCGGCCTTCGCAGCCGGGCCGCCCGGGGTCACGGAGATCACCAACGCGGCCGCGTTGGGTGAGCGCCAGCCCCATCGCCTGGGCCAGATCCGGCGTGAGGGTCGTGCCTTCGATGCCAAGGTAGGGATGCTGCACGGCCCCCGTGCTGATCAGCGACTGCACCACGGTCTGCACGATCGCAGATGGGATGGCAAAACCCACGCCGGACGAGGATTGGCCCGAAGATTCGATCGCCGTCGGCACGCCGATGACGTTACCCTGGAGGTCAAGCAGCACCCCACCGGAATTGCCCGGGTTGATAGGCGCATCGGTCTGGATGATGTTCGGGATCGTAAAGGTCGGTTGGGTCGGCTGCAAGTTGCCGCCGGCGGGCAAACTGCGTCCGAGCGCGCTGATGATCCCGAAAGTCATCGTGCCCTGAAGGCCGAACGGGTTGCCGATGGCCAGCGCAAACTGGCCCACCTGCAGCTTGGTCGAGTCACCCAGAGCCACGGGACGCAGTGTCAGCCCGGCGGGATCAACCTGAATCACGGCCAGGTCACTGTCAACATCGCGTCCGACCAGCGTCGCGGTGACCTCCGTGCCGTCGGACAAGATGACGACGATCTTGGAAGCGCCATCGACCACGTGGTTGTTCGTGACGATGTGGCCTTGCGTGTCCCATACGAAGCCAGAATCCCTGCGCTCCGGTGGGAGCTTGCGGCGTGGGCAGCCTGGGGATGCCAGGGATGCGAGGCGCATTGGGGCCCCGGAGGGTCGGGGTGAACATGCGGCCCGTGCTCACCTGGATGTTCACCACAGAGGGGCTAACCTCCTGGTAGATCTGCTCCAGCTGTCCTTGCAGATCGCCGGCTGTCGAGGGTCCGCCCACGGCCGTCGTTAGCGTAGACGGAACCGTGCTCGTCAGAGCCCCGGTGGGTGTGAACACCACCGTCGGGGTGGGCATCGTCGTGTTGGTGATAGCCGCCGTCGCGGTGGGCGCCACGGTAGGCGTGAGTGTCGCGGTGGCTGCAGGGGTTGCGGTTGGAGCCGAAGTGGCCGTGGGCAGGGCGCTGGCCGTTGCCTCCGCCGACTGGGCCGTCGCCTCGGCTGCCTGGGCCGTCGCTATCGCCGGCTGGACCGCGGGCATCGCCGTCGAGGTTGGATCGGTCTGCAGCCCGGCAGCCAGCGTCATGGACGGCACTACGTCCGCCGCGCACGCTGCCAGCGTGATCGCAAACAACAGAAGAAACGTCAACAAAGTGACCCGTGTGAACTTCATGAGGTACACTCCTTCCCACTTTGGTGGCATGCACGACTGGACTACGGCCGCGCCTCCGCGCGGGACCGCCTGCCGCTCCAACGAACATACTTCAGTCTAGCGGCGACTCGCCTCCATCCTGAAATGCGCTCCATCTCGACAAGTTCATGCCCTTATTATATGATATACTTAAGCGTGTTGTAAAGGTCAATTCGTTCACAACATCGCCTGCAAGATCGGCCATAAGGGAAGCGGCGTAGCAATCTGCGACGAATCGGCGACCTGACCTGTGGACCGCACGGGTGCGGTGGGAGCCTTAAGACATTGAGCGCCAGGGCTGCCCTTACCCCGGCGCTCACAAAAAGGAGGAGAAGGAGAGAAGTCACTCGTTTTCCTAATTCCAAGGATATTGTAACATCGATCCATTGGGTTAGCTGGACACGCGCCCCATCCTCAGGCTACAAGATTCATTCGACTGGCCGATGCCTGCGCCACGCTAACCCTACGCTTGCAATACGGTGGCATGAGCGGGGCAAGCTATCGCCCCACACACGAGGCGGCGAATCGGCGTGACAGCTCATCCCCTGGGCTCACGGAACCTGCATCCCCAACGTTCAGGCGCAGTGCGCACCTGCAGGGCCGCAAGCGGCTGCGAGGCGACCGTGCCGGCCCGCCGTTGGCCGGCCACAACTCATTTAGGCGCTGAGGTGGTTTATGGCGGTGCCTGATGATATGATATTGTGCGATTTGCATGAAGCGGAATACGAAGAGATCATGCTCTTGTGGCAACGTTCTGGGCTGAACGTTCGCCCGGAAGGACGCGACGGCCCGGACGCCTTCGCGCAACAGATGGCACGTGATGAGAGCACACAGCGCGTAATCGGCCTGCGGCCTCTGCCGGCCGGCGGCGGGGGGCGAGGCAACGGGCCGTTGCTGGCTGTCGCCGTGCTGACGCATGACGGGCGCAAAGGATGGATCAACCGCCTGGCTGTGGACCCCGGCTGGCGAGGGCGTGGGTTGGCCCAGGCGCTGATCGCGGAAGCCGAACGCTGGTTCAGCGACGACCTGGGCCTGGAGGTCTTTTCCGCGCTGATCCACACCCAAAACCAGCCGTCGCGCGTGCTCTTTGCCCATATGGGGTACCAGCAGGTTGACGTGGTCTACGTGACGAAGCGGCTGCGACCCGACGCGTGAACGGTGATCCTATCCTTATAAGGAAGAGTGAAGAAGGCTGATGATGAATGAGAAGATCCTTGTTTCCGTGGCGTGGCCTTATTGCAACGGTGAGCTGCACATCGGCCATATCGCGGGCGTCTACCTCCCGGCAGATATCTACGCCCGTTATCACCGCTTGCGCGGCAACGACGTGCTGATGGTCTCAGGTTCCGATACGCATGGCACGCCCATCACCGTCCGGGCCGAGGAAGAGGGCATCACCCCGCGCCAGGTTGTGGACCGGTATCACCCGCGGATCATCCAGCTATTCCAGCGGCTGGGCATCACTTTCGACCTGTTCACGGAGACCGACACCGAAAACCACTGGCAGGTGACGCAGGACTTCTTCACCACGCATCTTGCAAAGGGGTACATCTACCAGGCGGCGACACAACAGCTGCACTGCCTGAACTGCGGCCACTGGCTGGCCGATCGCTACGTGGAGGGCACCTGCCCATTCTGCGGCTTCCAGGGTGCCCGCGGCGATCAGTGCGACAACTGCGGGCGTACTTACGATGCCACCGAGCTCCTGAGCCCGCGCTGCAAGTGGTGCGGGAGCACACAGATCGCCGTACAGGCCACCGAGCATTTCTTCCTGGACCTGGCCCGGCTCAACGATCCGCTGTTGGAATGGATCAGCGCCGGCAAAGAGCACTGGCGGCCCACCGTCCTGAACCAAACGAAGGCCCGGCTGGCGAGCCACGAGCTGCGCGGGCGCCCCATCACACGCGATATCGACTGGGGCATCCGCATCCCCGTGCCAGGTTTTGACGATAAGCGCATTTACGTCTGGTACGACGCTGTCATCGGCTACTTCGCGGCCAGCAAGGAATGGTCGAAGCTGGCCGGCGACCCCGACGCCTGGCGTGCCTGGTGGCAGGACCCGGCGGCGCGCACTTTCTATTTCATCGGTAAGGACAATATCGAGTTCCACGCCATCATCTGGCCCGGCATGCTCATAGGCTATGACGGCTCGCTCAACCTGCCTTACGATGTGCCCGCCAACGAGTACCTGAACGTCGAAGGCCGGAAGCTCAGCAAGAGCCGGCGCTGGGTCATCGGCATGAATGATGCCCTCGATCGCTATGACCCTGACCCCTGGCGCTACGCGCTGGCAGCCAGCGCCCCGGACAGCCAGGACATGAATTTCACGTGGGAAGAGTTCGTGCGTCGCAACAACGAGGAACTGGTGGCCACCTGGGGCAATCTGGCTAACAGGGTGGTGAGCTTCGCCTACAAACGCTTTGACGGCAAGGTGCCGCAGCCCGGCACGCTGGACGAGGCGGATCACGCCCTCCTCGACCAGGTCGGCCCGGCCTTCGAGCGCGTGACGGGGCTGATGGACGGGGTCAAGCTGAAACAGGGCCTGGCGGAGTCGATGGCGCTGGCGCGGCGAAGCCAATCGCTATCTGAACGCCAAGGAACCCTGGCAGCAGATCAAGACCGACCCGCAAGCCGCGGCCAATGCCATCTACGTCGCGCTCAAGGTGATCGACAGCCTGAAAGTGCTCTTCGCACCGTTCTTGCCGTTCACCAGCCAGCGCCTTCACGCGTACCTGGGCTATGACGGCGACCTCTTTGGCCGCCAGTATAGCGAAGAGGTCCAGGAGGCGACGCGGTCGCACCTCGTCCTGCGCTACGACAACAGCCTGGCCTGTTGCGCGTGGGCGCCGAGCGGCTTACAGCCCGGACAGGCCCTGCGCCAGCCCGAACCGCTGTTCGCCAAGCTCGAGCCGTCCGTGGCCGACGCCGAGGTCGAGCGTATGCAGGCGCGTGCGTAATTGGCTACCGGGCAGCTCGTCCGTAGGGGCCGCGCCTTCAGGAGTTGGTGGCTCCTTCGGTGGGAAGAAATAGCACAATTGGGCATTGGACCAGATGGTCGCGGCTGCAGGAGCCCTCTGGGGGCTCCTGCGACCGCCATTGCGCAAGTTATCCACAGCCATCCACAGTTTCGGGCAGGTTATCCACAGTGCCCCTCTGGAAGAGGGTCAGCCTGACACTTTGAGCTTGCGCATGATGCGAGCGATCCAGCCTTCCTTGACCGCTTCCGCGCTCTGGCCTTTCGGCGGTGAGGCGCATTCCCTGGCTATTGCCAGTGGGTCCAGATGCAGGCTTTGTACCGCCTGCACGGCGATGGCATTTCCGGACAGCACACCGTCCACGAGACGGGTAGCCATCTCCTGGCGCTGCTGACCTCTCTCCTTGCGTTTCTTGAACCAGCGATAGATCTTGTAGCAGAAGATGCCCAGCGTCACCACCAGTGCGATGGCCGCTATGCCCATGGCAATGCCCCAACCAACCGGATTGGAGGCCAGCAGTCCGGCGAGGGCGACAAATCCCACCGCCTTGGCAGCCACGACGGCAGCGATGCCCACACCCGCGCTGGCAAAGCCGGCCATGGCCTGTATGTACCGCATGGCGGCTTTGCGCGTTTTCTGCTTGACGGCATACTCGACAGCTTCCAAGATCTGCCGGTCTGCCGTGCTGAGGGGCTGCGGCAGTTGCGCCCGTGCCTTGTCCAGCACGCCTTGCAGGTCTCCAGCGGCCTCGGTCGAGCTGAGGAACGAGCTCCCAGTCAAAGAAAGCGGCCACGCCTTGCAGCACAACGCCTATCATGCCCATCACCCGGGCGGCCCCGTGGCCGATCCAGCCGCCGACCGTCCCCACCTGGCTCATGAACGGCTTGGCCTTCGCCATGTAGCCCTTGAGCTTGTTCCAGATGCCCACCTGCGCCTGGTCGATGCGCCGAGCATACGAGGATGGGGCCGGAGGCTCAGTCGATGGGGCCTGTTGTACGGCGTTCTCCTGCACGAACTGGGCCATGGGCAGGTTGTTTTGAACGACCGGCTGAAGCTCACGGCCGGACTCCGCGCCCTCGGCGCTGGCCGACTTGACGGCCGACTCAGGCGGCACCTCCTGGTCGGTAGCCTCCGGGATCGCCTCGAGCAGGATGTTCTTGATCTGAACCAGGGCCTCGGGCTTGAGGTCAGGCAGCGGGGCCGTCTCGGAGTCTGCCTTGACGGCATGCTCCGTGGTCTTCGCCGGCGATTCTGGCCCTCCCGTCGCTTGATGCTCCTGGGGTGCTGGCTGCTGGGCAGGTTCCTCTATCTCGACATCCAAATCTTCCGTGAAGATCTCGCGGTAGGCCATTACCAGGCTATTGATGATGCTCTGCAGCTTATCCGGGGCAGCACCGTGCGTTAGCTCCCGAAAATAGGCGCGGGACTCCTTTATTCTCGCGTCCTTCGACACACCCCCTCTGATGCGCCACGTGCTGAGCTGCCGGAACTTCTTGAGCGCCTCATCGTAGAATCTCAGGGTCCCATCCGCCGGCAAAGCGGTAGGTTGCCGTGGCACGCTGGATGCCGTGGAAAACGAATGCAGGCTGGCCTGCGAAGACTTGGACGGCTCGAGCAAACGCTGCACGGCCTGATTACCCACTGTGCGCTGCAACTGCAGCACCTGGTCAGGGGAAAGCTGGCCCGGATCCAGCTCGGCGCGCTGGAGGGCAGTCTTCAGGGGACTCTCGCGCGACCGGCGGACCAGCCTGGCGAGACGTCTCCCTCCCGGGGCCACGGGGGCGCTCGGCACGCCGTGGTGTCTTTTGGCTATGCACGGGGATTGCCCTCGCTCCTTTTGGATGGTGGACAGTTGGTACTGGTGTCGCCTGACACCAGCCCACGAGCGAGCAGAGAAGCTACAAGAGAGAGCTAGGTCTGCGTGATTGTCGCGCCCGGTGCTTGCGGTGTCAATAGGCCATCGCTACCGTCAGGGCCATGAATTCCCCATCCGCTCACCCGTCCTTTGCCTCGCTCGGCGATCGGGGCTATGGGACATCCACTTTTCCGAGGGGCGCCTGGTCGTCGGGCTGAGAGGTGCCGGCGGAGCGCACCGGCCCCAGGCGCTGGCCGGTGAGAGGGTCGTAGAGGCCGGCCTGTATCAGGTAAGTGGCCGGCGCCATCCCTGCCGTCAGTTCCACCGGGTACGGGTCGGCGATGACTTCGCCGGGTTCCCAGGATGTGGTAGGGCGCTGCCCGCCGCCGGGGAAGTCGTCCTTCTGCGCGGCCAGGCTGCCGTCGCCGCGCACCACGTGTACGAACACCTTGTAGGAGTTTTGGAAAGGCTGCAGCACTGTCCAGTATAGCGTGACGGTCAGCGTGCTGCCCGGCGTGGCCGGCCCATCGAGGCTGTAGCCGGAAAGCCGCACCAGCGGCGGGTCTCCGAAGGAAAAGTCCAGTGGCCGCTGCGGCGCGGCCGCAGCCATCTCCACGGCAGGCGCGCCCATCAGGCTGATGCGGCTCATGGCGGCCGGCCGGCCGTTGCCCAGCTGCACATACCAGGTCCGGCTGCCGGCCCCGGCGCTGCCGGGGATCAGGAAGCTCAGCGGGACACGCACGACGCCCGTCCCCGGTGGATCTCGGCCCGCGCCTGAGCCAGCGCGGGCTGCCCCAATGACATCGTGAGCTCTCCGCCCACGCCAGCACGAGCGACGTACGCCGCGACCCCCATCACTTCGCCCGCCTGAACGCGGTCCACGGCGGGCTCCCAGCCTACCAGGGTCAGCCCATCGCCGGCCAGCTCGTGCGGCGGGGCCGGCGGAATGAACCCCGGCCTCAGGTCGAGCAGGCTCGCCGCGCGGTCGGGCGTGCGGGCGTAGAGGATGAGCTGCTTGGAGCCAAAGCGCCATTCATGGCTGGCCACGGCCCGGCCGGCGAGCCAACCTTCGTAGAGCCGCCGCGGGTCCTTGCCGAGGGCGTACTCATTCTCCACGAGCCAGATGGCATCGCTGCCCGCCCAGGCAGGCCGCAGGGCGGCATCCACGTAGCCCGGATCCGCATCCGGCGCGTTCGGGATGCGGACAAAAGGCCGGGGCCAGTAGTAGCCAAATTGCGGCCAGGCCGCATCGTTGTTCAGGACCACCCCGTCGCCCGGCAGCGCATAGGCGCGCAGCGTCAGGGCGATGGACTGATAGTCGTCACCGGGCACGTTGCCGGCGTAGTAGCCGCCAAGGCTCCCGATCTGCAGCGCCGCCACCAGGAGCAGAGGAACGCCACGGATGACCGGGAGCTTCTGGTTGGCTTTGCGCAGGATCGCCGGCCGCCGCAGGTGCGCCAGCGGGGAGGTGAGGCCGTAAGCCGCGCAGGCCACCGGCAAATAGAAGAGCGGGGCGTAGGGAAACACATAACGCGCTTCCAACCCCGGAATGTAGCCGAATGAGCGCGGCACCATCATCACGAGCCACAGGATGCTGGGCGGCGCCAGCCACAGCAGCAGCAACAACAGGAAATCGCCCCGGCGCCGCCACGGTCGCTGCGCCAGCAGGGCGCCCGTCCCGGCAACCAGGACGCCGAGGATGATCAGCATGGGCACGCGCACGCTCTCCAGGTGGTCCGGCTGGCCCAGGGTCAGGAGGGTGGCCCAGTATTGCACGTAAGCGCTGGCAGTCACCGCGGCCTGCCCGGACCAATGTTGCATGCGGGGGACCGTGTAGGCCAGCCAGGGCGCGAACTCCGCCAGCACCACGGCTTGCAGGGCGGCCCACAGCGCCAGCGACCCCAGCCGGGCGCGCCACGTCGGCCAGGACGGCAGCGTCCACAGCCAGTAGATGCCCTCGATCACCAGCAGGAACGCCAGCAGGTAGAGCGACCAGAGCGCCGCGGCGGTGACGATCACGTAGCCCAGCGCAACCCACCAACGGGGGCGCCAGCGCAGCCGCACCGTGAATGCGATGCTCAGCACCCCCATCAGCCCGGCCAGCATGTACATGCGCGTCTCGCGCGACCACCAGATGGCAAAGCGCGAGAGCGCCAGCAGCGCGGCGGCGGCCACCGCGATCCAGGGATAGCGCGGCAGGATCTCGCGGCCCACCCGCCACAGCGCCACCACAGCCAAAGTGCCGAAGATCACCGATAGGTAGCGGATCGCGAACGTGGATTCCCCGGCCCAGCGCAGCCAGAAGTGGAGCAGCGCGAAGTAAAGCGGCGGGTGGACGTCCGTCGCCGTCCAGCGGGCCATGTCCACGATCGGTTGCCGGGCCGCCCATACTGACAGCCCTTCGTCGTACCAGACGTTCGCATCGGTGACGTAATACAGGCGCAGGGCAAAAGCCAACAGGACGACGGCCAGCAGCGCCACCACAGGCAAGCGCCCGCCGGCAGCCTCGACCTCGCCTCCGCCTTCAGAGGGCCGAGGGGCGCGCAGAGCTTGGACGATGCCCGCCTTTCGGGGGGTCGACGAAGCACGGGGGCCCGCGGTACGCGCCAACCACGAAGGGCGCGGCGAGCCTGGCCCGGAACGAGCCTCAGCGGCGCGAGGCAGCACATTGGAGCTTCGGGAAGCCGGCAGCGGGACGCCGGCCGAAGGGGATGCGCGGAGCTTTGACATCATTCACCTGGCGGGTGATTATACCTGTGCCGGGCTAGCCACGGAAATCGGCCAGGCCCCTGGCGGGCACCCCGGGAGGGCCGGCGGGCGTGTGTTCCGCTCGATGTAACGCGCTCCATGGGGGTTCAGCCGGCCCTTTTTTGGACACGGTCGCTACAATGAGCTAGAGTTCGGTAGGTACGCATCTATCGGCGCCGGAGGCGATATGGTAAAAGTTACGGGCGCCACACGCGTCAGGCTGGCCGGCTCGAAGGCGTTGGCCAAGATGCCGGCCGATTTCGGCATCGATGGATCGGAGCGCATGCATCGCAGCAATGAGCCGGCACGGCCGGCATGAAGGTCGCCGACCCCTTCATCCGCCTCGTCAACCTGACCAAGGTCTATCGGGAGGGGGGTGAGGCGCGCGTGGTGCTGGACGGCGTCTGCGCCGACGTGCCGCGTGGCGCGAGCCTGGCGCTGCTCGGCCGCAGCGGTAGCGGCAAGAGCACGCTCCTGAACCTGGTGAGCGGGATCGATCGCCCGGACGCCGGCGAAGTATGGATCGGCGGCGAGAACCTGACGGCGATGGATGAACGGCGCCGCACCCTTTTCCGCCGCCGGCATCTCGGCTTCGTCTTTCAATTCTTCAACCTGATCCCGACGCTGACCGTGATCGAGAACGTGACCCTGCCGCTCGAGCTCGACGGCCGGCCGCTGCGGGCCGCTCGTGCGGCAGCCGAGCCTTTGCTTGCCGAAGTGGGTTTACTCGATCGGGCGCGGGCTTATCCCGATCGCCTGTCGGGCGGCGAGCAGCAGCGCGTGGCCATCGCCCGCGCCCTGGTCCACGATCCGGCACTGGTGCTGGCCGACGAGCCGACCGGCAACCTGGACGAGAACACCGGGCACGCCGTCCTCGACCTGCTGGACCGGCTCACCCGGCAGATGGGCAAGAACCTGCTTATGGTAACCCATAGCTTCGAGGCCGCCGGGCGCGCCGACCGCGTCTACCGCATGCAGGCCGGCAAGCTGGTCTGCGATGATCACAAGACTCCGGGCTAGAGGCGTCACAGGATGAACCGCGCCCTGCGTCACGCCGGCTGGCGCTACCTGCTGCGCCACTTCGACACGACCCTGCTGATGGTGATCGGGATCGCGGCTCGGGGTTGCCGTGATGGTTGCCGTGGACGTAGCGAACACGAGCGCTGCCCGGGCCTTCGACCTCAGCGTCGATGCCGTGACGGGCCGCGCGACCCACCAGATCGTCGGCGGCCCGCGCGGGCTGGACGAAACGGTCTACACACGCCTGCGCGTCGAAGGCGGCATCCAGCAGGCGGCCCCGGTCGTCGGCGACTATTTTGTCTCACCGCAGCTCGGCAACCGGCCGATCCAGCTGCTTGGCATCGACCCGTTCGCCGACTGGCAGTTCCGAGACTACGGCCTCTCAGCCCCCGGCGCAGGCCTCGCGGCCAACGCAGGCGGGCTCGTGACTTCGACTCAACCAGGGCTTACTGCTCCTAACGTCCCCGCAGGGGGAACGTGGAGCTCCTTTCTGACGTGGCCAGGCGCCCTGCTGCTGTCGGATGGCCTGGCCGCCCGCTACGGGCCGCGCGTGGGCGAGACGCTGGCCGTGCAGATCGGCGGGCAGCGTGGCACGGCGTTCGTCGTGGGGCTGCTGCATCCTTCTGACCCCCTCGACCGGCAGGCGCTCGACGGCGTGGCGCTGGCCGATATCGCGACCGCCCAGGAGCTGACCGGGCGGGCAGGCCGCCTGGATCGGATCGACCTGATCCTTCCCGCCGGGGACACCGCCGCGCTGCAGGCGGTGCAGCGCCTGCTGCCGCCGGACGCGGAGCTGGTGCCCGCCAGCGCGCGGCACGGCCACGGTGGAACAGATGACGGCAGCCTTCCGCCTGAACCTGACCGCCCTGAGCCTGCTGGCGCTCGTGGTGGGCATGTTCCTGATCTACAACAGTATGACCTTTTCGGTCGTGCAGCGGCGTCCGCTCTTCGGCACGCTACGCTGCCTGGGCGCCACCCGGCAAGACATCGGCCGGCTCTGCGAGCGAGGCCCTCGTCGCCGGCCTGTTAGGATCGGCCCTGGGCCTCGGGCTGGGCGCGCTCGATGGGCCGCTGGGCCGTGCAGCTGGTCACGCGGACGATCAACGACCTGTATTATGTCGTGAACGTCGGCGACGTGACAATCCCGGCCACCAGCCTGGTCAAAGGCGCCCTGCTCGGCGTCTCGGCGACGGTCCTCTCGGCAGCCTTACCGGCCTGGGAAGCCGCCTCGGTGCCCCCGCGGCCGGCCCTGACCCGGTCGGACATGGAAGATAAGGCGCGGCGGGCCGTGCCGGCCACGGCCCTGGCGGGCGCGGCAGGTATGCTCGCGGGCGGTGGGGTGCTGGCCATCCCGACGCGCAGCGTGACGGCCGGCTTCGCCGGCATCTTCCTGGTCGCCATCGGCTTCGCCCTGCTCGCGCCGCTGGCCACGCTTGGCTCGATGCGGCTCGCCGGCCCGGCCACAGGGCGCGCGTTCGGGGTGCTGGGCCGCATGGCGCCGCGCAGCGTGACGAGGAACCTCAGCCGCACCGCCGTCGCTATCGCTGCCCTGATGCTGGCGGTATCGGTGACCCTCGGCGTGGGCCTGATGGTCGGCAGCTTCCGCGCCACGGTGGTGGACTGGCTCGGCCAGACCCTGGGCGGCGACATCTACATTTCGGCGCCATCCTTGCTCGCCACGCGGCCGTCCGCCGCGGCTCGACCCGAACGTGATCGACCTGGCCGCCGGCTGGCCCGGGGTGAGGGACGTCCAAGAGGTGCGCTCCGCAAGCGCGCTCTCACCGTCCGGGCCGATAGCCATCTCCGCCGTATCCGCGCCCGACATCACCGGCAACCGCATCTACGTCTCCGCGGATGCCGGCCCGGCGGGCCTGGCAGCGGCGGTCAAGGCGGGCGCCGTCCTGGTCAGCGAGGCGCTCGCCAACCGGCTCAGCCTGCCCACGCATGGCGCGTCCATCTCGCTTGCCACGGACCACGGCCTGCATAGTTTTCCCGTGGCCGGCGTCTACCGCGATTACACCTCGAGCCAGGGAGTGGTAACGCTGGATGCCGGCACGTATCACAGGTACTGGGACGACCCTGTCTGGACGTCGGTCTCGCTCACGCTCGCCCCGGGCGTAGACGCCGGCCAGGTGGCTGCAGCCCTCCAGGCTGCCCTGAACCGGCGCCAACCCGTGGTGGTGCAGACGAACTCCCGGCTGCGCGCCGATGTCTTGCAGGTCTTCGATCGCGCCTTCGCCATCACGGGCGCGTTGCAGTTGCTCGCCGCGGCCGTGGCGTTTATCGGCGTCTTGAGCGCCCTGCTGGCATTGCAGCTGGAACGCGCGAGAGACGGGCCTTCTGCGCGCTATCGGGCTGACCGCCGGCCAGCTGTTCGGCGCCGTCCTGCTCGAGACGGGTCTGATGGGGGCGGTGGCGGGGCTGCTCGCCTGGCCCAGCGGCCTGGCCATGGCCCTGGTGCTGAGCTACATCATCAATCGGCGTTCCTTCGGCTGGACGCTGGAGTTCCACGCCACCCCCGGCATCTTCTTGCAGGCGCTCTTGCTGGCCGTGGCGGCCGCCCTGCTGGCAGGGATCTACCCCGCGTGGCGCATGGCCCGCGCGGTCATAGCCGAAGCGGTGAGGGGCGAGTGATGCTGGATCACGAAACGGCTCGAACGGATGCATAGAAAATGCGGGCTGTGGGCCTGCGTTGCAGCCCTGCTTCTGGGGGGCGCGCCGGTGGCCTCCGGCTGCCAGGGCCGGCCAACCGCCGGCACACCCCGCACCCCGCCGAACGTGGCGCAGCCTCGGGCGAGCCTGGCCCCGGCGCGAGCCGCCAGGGATCAGGGGACGCCCTTGCCGGGCGACGCGGCGAGGCGCGAAGCGCCACCGCCGGGGGACAGTGAGCCGGCAGGGTCCGGCCCTGCCGGCTACCGGCGCGCGACCGGGCCGCGCCCGCTGGACTTCCCGGCCGATAGCGGGCCGCACGACGCTTACCAGACCGAGTGGTGGTATTACACGGGGAACCTGACGGCGGACGGCGGCGAGCACTTCGGCTACCAGCTGACGTTCTTCCGCCGGGCCTTGCTGCCGCCCGGCGAGGTGGCCGCACGCGGCCTCAGACTGGGCCACCGACCAGGTCTACATGGCACATCTGGCGCTGACAGATGTGGCCGGGGGGCAGCATTACGCCTACGAACGCCTGGAGCGCGGCGCGGCCGGGCTGGCCGGCGCCCAGGCCGTCCCATTTCACGTCTGGCTTGACGACTGGTCGGTGGCACAGGCCGGCAGCGCCGCGCAGGTGCGGCTCGAGGCGGCGCAGGCGGGCGAGGCGGCGGCCGGCGGGCAAGTTGCGGGCAAGCCGGGGATCGAGCTGGCGTTGGACCTCGACAGCCTCGAGGCGCCGGTCCTGGAGGGAAACGCCGGCTACAGCCGCAAGGGCCCCGATCCCGGCAACGCCTCTTATTACTACAGCCTGACGCGGATCGCCACGCGTGGCCGGGTTACCGTCGGCGGGCGAGCTTTCGCCGTCAGCGGCCTGAGCTGGATGGACCACGAGTTCAGCACCAGCGCGCTCGGCGGCGAACCAGGCAGGTTGGGACTGGTTCGGCCTGCAGCTGGCCGACGGCCGCGAGCTGATGATCAGCCAGATCCGCGACGCCGGCGGGAGCCTCGATCCCTACTCGGTCGGGATGCTGGTAGCGCCCGACGGCACGAGCCGCCGGCTGGGCCCGGCCGATTTTGCCGTCCAGGCGCTGGGCCGATGGCGCAGCCCGCGCACGGGAACGGACTATCCCTCCGGCTGGAGGGTCAGCGTCCCGTCCGCCGGGCTGGCCCTGACCGTCACGCCCTACCTGCAGGATCAGGAGATGGACCTCAGCTACGTCTACTGGGAGGGCGCGGCCCACCGGAAGGGACCGGCGGCGCGCCGGTCTCCGGGAGCGGCTATGTGGAGCTGACAGGGTACGCCGGGAGCATGGGAGGGCAATTCTGACGCTGCCGCAGGCCGGCACGCCCCCGGGCTCGCCCTTGCCGCAATGGTCCTGGATCAGCCCGTCATCATGCCGGCGACCATCTTCTCGAATTCTTCAGACTGCGGTGCCGTCCCCGCCGTGCTCCTGCCGGCTGCGGCCGCGATCTGCGGTATTTGCTCCCCGGGCACCGAAGCGATCATCAGGCTCGGCGCCCAGCCGGCCATGCGCCGCGCGCTCGATATCTCCGACCGTGATGTTGAAGTTGCCCGTGACGAGCGGATAGGTGATCGCGCTCCAGCAGAGCGAGGCCCTCATCTCGAAAGAGGGGGTCTTGCCATCCCAGTATTGGGCCAGCGTGATGAGCCGCGATACCTGTTCGGCATTGGCGAGGAAGATCACCAGGTCCGGCGGGAAAACTTCCTTGCCCATCGGGTAGAGGTAGACCTTGCAGGCGATGCCGAAGGGCGGGGCAGCGATCTTCTGGGTCTGGATGCGCGACCGCGTTGCCGTCTTGACATCGCACCAGAGCTTTTCACCCTCGACGAGCAGCTTGAGTGAAGCCGGCCTGGTCTGCGTCAGCCCGATGTGGCTCTTGCCGCCCGGGCAAGCGCAGGTCGCTTCAGAGAGCAAGATCACCTTGCCCCTGGCGGCCTCCAGGATGCCGTTGCAGACGGCATAGTGGCCTTCTGCCGGCTTGGTTGCGGGCGTATCGTCGGTGTATTTCACCCCCACCGCTTCGTCCTGGATGCCGAGCGCCTCTCTGATGATCGTGACAGGGTCCATGGTCCGTTCTCCCTCCGGCCTTGCGCGCCATAGGGCCGGCTGCTGGCAACGATCCGGCCCTCACGTTTCGGCGCACCAATTATAGCACGATATTGCACGGTCCTGAGGTACGGCGAA
>CAWEHT010000122.1:0-5040 GCA_963808455.1 uncultured Chloroflexia bacterium
ACGCTCACGAAGTTGCAAAGGATGCGCACAAAACTCGGCCCTCCCCGTGCGCCTCGTCTGACCTGAGCTCCCGCGTTTCCTCCCGCGCAAGCTCGCAGGCCGCCCGGACGGCCTCCAGATCGGACTTCTTTAAGTACTGCCTGTGCGCCCGTCCTCATCGCGCCAGACGCGGGCCCAATACGGCCCGTGCAGCTCGCCGCGGGCGCATTTGCAGCTAGCCTCTTGTGCAGGTAGACGGCATTCAGCCCACCCGGCGGAGCCAACGCTTCCATATCATGGTACACGGCAGCCAAGTCCGTCACCGCGACGGCGGCCCACTTGTCGAATTCTTTCGCGGGGTCGAAGTCGGTGGAGTAAAGCGGGCCGTAATCGTAGACTTCGACCGCGTAGAGCTCTGAACCAAGCGGTTCAGGATCTCCCCTGGCCGTGGCACGAAACTCCGCCACAGCTCGAAGGCCCTATCCTCGGCATAGGACATCCGCATCCGTTCTCCGGCCATCGTCTATCCGGCGGGGTCTCCAGCCCGGGTTTCATGCTCGCTCGCATGCAGCAGTATTCGGAAGGAAAAATCGATGGGTGATGAGAGTGCTGTCCGATCACGCATCCTGAGCGCCAGAGCCCTTGACGGGTGGGCGCTTGCGCAGCGCCAAGTGCATGGCACCTCCCCGTACGCGCGGTCGAGACATCAGGATCGCTCGTCGCCGCGCCCGCTCGGCCGCCCGCTCCCGCCAGTGGAGCTGCGATGATAGATGCTCTGCCAGAGTCGCTTCACCCAAACCATCGTCCAGGGGGCCTTCGCCCGGTTCGTCGTCGGGGGGCGCTTCACTTGGGCTGCTGACCGTCGCAGGCAAGTCTCTACCACAATATCGGCATACGATCGCCTCGGCTTTGATCAGCTCGGCGCAGTATGGGCACTTCTTCATGCCGCCCGAAGTGACGGCTGCAGCCTCAGCCGTTGCCCGGTCCGGTGCAACGACCAGTACGATCAGAGCAATAATGAGACCAAGCGGGCCGAGCAAGAAACCCACCGCAAACCAGCCGCAGCCGTTGCGCCCTTTGCGTGTGGCGACTATCCCCGTCAGCGCGCCGAACACCAGCAAGACGATGAGGCTCATAAGGCAGTCAAGCATTTGGCCCACGATCCTCCTCCCGGCGGCCGGTATCCCGGCCCCGGCTGTCCCTCGGGCTGCGACTCCGTTGATACTTCGCGGATCGTGCCCCGCAGCGCCCCCGCCGAGAGGCGCCTCAGGCAGGCGTGTGCCGGGCGCACGCGGCATACCTAGCGGGCAGCGGTCCCTCGCAGCGACTCCGCGGTTCATGTTGGGTCAGGAATATCTGATCAGATCGGAGCGGGCAACAAAAGAAGCCATCCGCGCCAAGAGCTTGACGCAGACGGCTCACCATTCCAGTCCACCGGGTGCCAGAACGTCTACGTCGTGTCTGGCAGCGCCTCGGCCTCAGATTCCAGCCGCGAGGCAGTCCTCTTCGACTATCGGCCATCTTACCACAGATAGCTGCGCTTAGGTAGGCCGAAGTTGCTTGGTCAACAACATGTTTGGCACATAGGCGTGACTTAATCTACAATGCTGGTGGAGGGGCCAGGCACCCGCCAGCGCAATTTGGCCCTCGGAGTCTGATATGTCCCACCTGTTGACGTTGGTGTACCGGCGCGATGCGCCCCACAGTGCACGGCGGCGAAATCTTGCCGCTGGCCCCACCCAGGTGCTGCCCACCCGGCGCACGGTGCTGGCGGCCTGCGCGCTGCTACCGGCCGCGCTGTTGGCGGCTTGCGCCGGGAAGCTTGAAGTGTCGCCACCGGCGGATGGCCAGAATCCGGCGGGCCCGGTAGATCGACCTCTCGCCAGGCCCACCAGCTGCGCTCTCCACCCGATTGTGGCGCCCACCGCCGCCCCCGCCCCCGGCTATCTGGGCGTGGATCCGATCACGGGCATCCACCAGACCGGCCAGGCCCAGAAAATCGACCTTGCTGGCTACCGTCTGCAGGTCACCGGTAAGGTCGAACAACCGTTGAGCCTGAGTTACGACGAGCTCCGCTGTCTACCGCGGGTCGAGGCTTCGCCGGATTTGGAGTGCCCGGGGTTCTTCCTCGATCACGGCACCTGGGCCGGTGTGACCTTGGCGCACGTGCTGGGGCTGGCGCGTCCTCACCAGGACGCCAGCACGGTGGAATTTCACTGCGGCGACGCTTATGTCACCGCGATCCCGTTGGCGGAAGCGCAGGCGGGCGACGACTACTTAGCGTACGAGTGGCATGGCCAGCCGCTGCCAGTGCTCGATGGCTTCCCAGTGCGCGCCGTATTGCCCAAGAAGACAGGCTCCTATTGGGGCAAATGGCTGCTCGAGGTGCAGGTCAGCTGATCCCTGTCAAGGCAGGCCGTCTGACCATTTCCACGCATGGAGGCCAAAACGCTGCAGGCTAGCCGCAGCTTCTGAGCGGCGGATGCGGCTCCCCAGGCCCTAACACCCCGACAGCAGCGACTCGGTCCTTGCAGGCTGCACGCGCCTTTTGGGAGCCCCGACCATCGCCGGGCCAAGGCTTGCAGGGTTCTGATCAGCAGCGCCGGACGGTACGACTCCTGGCTGAGATAGCCCGTCAGAACCCTAAGCATCCTGCCATAGCTTTCGATCGGATCAACCTCGTCTCACGCCGCGCGCCCTGCGCACCCTGCCGGTCCTGAGGCACTCGACGGGAGCAGCACTTCCCGCCAGAGCCGAGCTCGCGCGTCTCCTCCCGCCATGCCTCGCAAGCCGCCCGCACGGCCTCCAGGTCAGCTTTCTTGACGTACTCCTTATGCTGCCGCCCGTCATCATCGCGCCAGAACCGGCACCAGTACGGGCCATGCAGCTCACCCCGAGCGCACTTGCAGTTGGGCTTGCCGCAGCGAACCATCTGGGCGCAGGCGGCGCGGGGGGCTTGGCGGGGATCTTCTGGGGTGGCGACGTCGTTGGTAACATAGCGGTGATCTCCGTTCGTTTGGGAGCGAAAAGCCCGCGCCAAACCTGCCCGTTTGCCTACGCAGGCTGGATAGTTGCCAGCAGTCGCAGCCGGTGAATAGCCTTCAACTTGACCCGGTTATTTCCGACGCTCAAGCTCCGAGATCCGGGCTGCCAAAGCGCTGCGCTCGCCGCGCATCCAGTTGCGCCGCGAGCCATGTAGTCTCTCAGTTGTTTGGCCGCGTCGCGCGGGTTGCCGAGCTTTTGGGACACGGACTCAACAAAGCGCTCCCGGACCTGCTGCAACACCGCCCGATGATCAGCGTCCTCCGGCAGAAACTTGAGAGCCGCGCCGTATTGCTCGACCGCCTTGTCGTAGTTGCCACGCCGATACCAGATATCCCCCAACTCCTTGCATGCCTCACCGCAAGTCCGGTTGTGGGCAACCGCTTGTTCAAGGTCCTTGAGGGCAGATTCCTCATCGCCACAGCACAGATGGACGTGGGCGCGTGCAGAGTAGTAAATGTCCAGGTCAGTTGGACCAAAGGATATCGCGCGGCTAAGAACCGCGCGAGCCAAGTCATAATCCTGCCGTTCCAGGCACAATGCCGCCCGCCTTCGCAGTGCTACCGGATCGATCAGCTGAGCCAATGCTTCTTTTTCGGTCCGAGCGACTGGCTGTTTGAACGCGTACATGAGGAACATCTCCGCTGACGTGCCGTTGCGGACGTTCGAACTTGTGGCAGCTGTTATCATCTCCCAGCCAGCGTGCCCCAGCCTCCGCAATACGTCGGGGAGCGCTTGTTCGAAAGTCAGGCTGCCGTCATCCGGCAAGGTCGATGCCCATTGGACAGCCAGCTTCGCACCCAGCGTGCCGAAGAGACCAGCAGTTTGGCTCATGATCAGCGTGCCATACTCCCACTGTCGATCAATCCCTGACTGTAGATCACTAATGTCTTCCATTTTCGGACACCTCCTTATCTGGACTTTGGCCATTTGCTTATAGAAAGGAAACGAGAGGCAGGATAGTTTTGGCGCGATCCACTTGCCAGTGGGGTTGCGAAATGCTTATCCTGCCTGCAGCCATTATACAGGTTCTGGACAATTTTGCGCCGGTATTCAGTCGGCGGGTGTGGCGGTTGGCCACCGTCTTGCTGGTGGGGGCGATGCTGGCGCCCGGCAAACGCACGGTCAGTGCGGCCCTGCGGGTCATGGGGTTGAGCGATGAAGCCTACTTTGGCAACTACCGTCTCGGCATACTCGACGTCGGGATCGGCCTGCAAGGCGGCCAATGTTTCCGACATGCCGGCGGTGGGGTCGAAGTCCAGGCGGAAGACCCGGTCCAGGCCACGCGCGGAGAACGCCGTGGCACCGGCTGCCTTTTGTTTAGTAGGGGGTCTGCCCCCGACGGCAAAGAGCGCCTTGGCACCCTTGACCTTGCCCTGGGCCAACCTACCGTCCAGGGAGGTGAGGCCCGTCTGCAAGGCGCCTGCCTTGGATATGGAAAAATTGGGAGCCTGGCGGAACTTGACCAGCAAGCGGCCGGGGACAAAGGCCGGCGGCGCGGGAATGGGTTTCGTACGCCCGGCAGCTCCGCCCCGGCCCGCGGCGGTCTGCGGCGTGCCGGTTGGCATGGCGTGTAGCGTTCCGGAAGCGGCTACCGGCAGCGAAGGCACGTGGCCTGCTTGGCCGCCGACCACCGGCGCAGGCGTTGGCCTGCGCGTGGCACTCTTATCCGCGTACCCGGTCACCGGCGCTGCGTAGAAAAGGAGCGCGAAAAGGGCACAAACGATCGCAAGCAAGCTGGGCTGCCGGGAAAGGGATCTAGTCTTCATAGCACACCTCTCGTCAGTAGCCACGATCCAAGCAGGGCAGCGGAATGGCGGTGTGGCGAAGGCGGGCGCGACCCAGATTTGCACCGGGCAGCGCGTGTGAGAGGGAGAACCGGTCAATGCGGGGATAGCGGAAAGCGGGTTCTGCCAGGACCTATCCTATGCAAAACAATAGCACCAAGCTAGGGCGGTGTCAAACCTGTTGGAAGGGTCAGCTATGATCATTCAGTTTTTCGTGGGGTGTCGATGAGCA
>CAWEHT010000123.1:0-16580 GCA_963808455.1 uncultured Chloroflexia bacterium
CGGCGGTTTTCGACCCGGAAGCAGCCATGCAGCCGGACGCGCCGGGAATCCACCCGGCCGGTGAAGCGCCGCTGGGCCCTTTGCCCGCCCGGCCGTCGGCTGGGGGACCTTGCCCCGCGCCGGCGCAACCTCGTCATCCCGCCGGTGATCGTCAAAGCCGGCGACGTCGAACGGGGCTTTGCCGAGGCCGACATCATCTTCGAGGGCCGCTACGTCACGTCCCGGCACGTGCCGGCCTTCATGGAGCCTTATGTCTGTGTCTGTCGCCCGGAGCCTGGGGGCAGGCTGACCGTTTGGAGCTCGACCCAGGCGCCCTTCATGGTGCGCGGCACGTTGAGCGACGTCCTTGGTATCCCCATGAACCAGATCAGGGTGATTGCCGAGCATATGGGGGGCGGTTTCGGCGCCAAGCAGGACCTCTATCAGCTGGAGTATCTGACCGTGCTGCTGGCCATGCGCACGGGCCGGCCGGTCAAGATGGAGTACACCCGCGAGGAAACGTTCGTGGCCGGGCGCACGAGGCATCCGGTGATCGTGGAACTGAAGCAAGGCGTGAAGCGCGACGGCAGGCTGACGGCCCGGCAGGCACGCTACATCGCCAACTCGGGCGCCTACGCCTCGCACGGGCCCGGCATCACCTGGGTAGGATGCATGATGCTCGGCTCGCTGCACAAGTGCCCCAACGTGCGCATCGAAGGCCTGTGCGTCTACACCAACGCGCCCATCGCCGGCGCCTTTCGTGGCTATGGGGCGCCCCAGGCTTATTTCGCCCTCGAGACCCAGATGGACGAGATCGCCGAAGCGCTCGGTATGGACCCTATCGAGCTGCGCCTGCGGAACGCGTATCGGCCCGGCGAAATAGGGCCGGTCGGCACGCCCTTCGAGAGCACGGAACTCAAGGAGTGCCTGCGCCGTGGAGCGAAGCTGATCGGCTGGGACAAGCGCAGGCCTGCGGCGCGCCGGCCGGGCCCCATCCAACGCGGGCTGGGCGTGGCCTGTGAGCTGCATTCGGCGACCGCCTACCCGGAGACGCGCGAGGCAGCCAGCGTCGTGATTGCCATCAATGAAGACGGGACGGCCCAGGTCAGGGTGGGCGCGGCGGACCTTGGCACGGGGGCGAGGACTGTCATCGCGCAGATCGTCGCTGAGGAACTGGGCATCTGCTATGAAGATATCCGCGTCGTTTCCGGCGACACCGATGCCGTCCCCTACGACCTGGGCGCCTACGCCAGCCGGACCACCTTCATCGCCGGCGGGGCCGCGCAACGGGCGGCGGCAGATGCCAAGAACCAGCTTTTTGTCCTGGCGGCTGCCCGGCTCGGCGTCGCCGCAGCAGAGCTGGAAAGCCGGGCAGGGGTCATTCGCGTCAAAGGCGAGCCCGGACGCGCGCTCGACCTTCGGCGAAGTGATGCGGCCCGAACAGGGCCATGGGGCGCCTATCATCCTGGCTCAGGGCGGCTTCGCTCCGCAGAATGACTATTCGTTCGCGGCCCAGTTTGCCGAGGTCGAGGTCGATACCGAGACCGGCCAGACGCGGGTGCTGCGATTCGTCGCGGTCCACGACATCGGCAAGGCCATCAACCCAAGCAGCGCCGAAGGCCAGATCGAGGGCGCCGTGCACCAGGGGATTGGCTACGCCCTGGTCGAGGACATGATCGTCGATGCCGCGACCGGGCAGACCCTGAACCCGAACTTCGTCGATTACAAGCTGCTGACCGCACAAGACATGCCGGAGATCACGGTGGAGTTTGTCGAGGAAGGTAATGCGGCCGGGCCGTTCGGAGCGAAGGGGGTCGCCGAAGATGGCGTGTGCCCGACCGCGCCCGCGGTGCTGAATGCCATCTTCAACGCTACCGGCGCTCGCATCAGAGAACTGCCGGCCAGGGCCGAGAAAGTGCTCGAAGCACTGCAGCAATCGAGCGGAAAAGGAGCGGTGCCTATGCTCGATATGGGATAACTTTGGTCTGAAGCAACGGTTTCGCGGCAATCTTCTAATTAACCTGGAGGAGTTCAGAGATGTTAAAGAAGCGCTTACTATACGTATTGATGGCCATCACGGCGGTTGCCCTGCTGGCCGGCTGCGCGGCGCCGGCCACGACCACCCCCGCGCAACCAACCCAGGCAGCCCAGCCAACCCAAGCCAGCCAGCCGACCAGCCAGGCGGCGGCGCAGCCGGCCGGCGCCTTCAAGATGGGCCTGCTGAGCCCCGGCAGCGTCAACGATCAAGGCTGGAACGAGATCGCTTACGATGCCTTGAAGCAGGTCCAATCCCAGCTCGGTGCGCAGATCTCGTACGTCGAGCTCCAGCAAGACCCAGCATCCTACGAAAAAGCGTTCCGCGACTATGCCAGCCAGGGCTATCAGCTGATCCTCGGCCACGGCAACGAGTTCGAGGACTCGGCAGTCACGGTGTCGAAGGATTATCCCAACACCCAGTTCTTCATCTCCAGCAGCCGCATCCATCAAGGAAACGTCACGGGCTTGAACACGGCTTCAGACCAGATGTTCTACCTGATGGGTGTGATATCGGCGAAGATGTGCAAGGCAGCCGGCTTTGTCGGCGGCATCCAGATGACGCCTGTCTCCGAGGCCCTCACCGGCTTCATCAACGGCGCCAAGAGCATTGACCCGAGCTTCAAGATCTACTCGACCTACACAGGAAGTTTCAGCGATTCTGCGGCGGCCAAGGAAGCTGCCCTGAGCATGATCGCGCAGGGCGCCGATTGCATCGTGCCTGACGCCGACGTATCCGGCCAGGGCGCTTATCAGGCAGTCGTGGAGAAAGGCCCCAACGTCTGGACGTTCGGCGCGTTCACCTCGGCGACGCAGAGCGCCCCAGGGCAGGTGCTGGCGAACTACACCTCCGACTACGGCGCAGGGATTGTCGCGATGGCGAAGGAGGTCAAAGATGGGACCTTCAAGCCCGGCAAGAACGTGGAGTTCGGCATCGCCGACCCCACCGTGATGAAGTTCGACTATGATACGACCTGCAAGCGGCAGATACCGCAGGATGTGAAAGACGCCGTCGAGGCAGCCAAGAAAGCCATCGGCGCCGGGCAGGTCAATACCCTGGCGCCGACGAAGTAAGGGCTTCAGCAGACTCGAGCCGGGCTCGCGTCTACATCTTGCCCTGATGGTGGGGCTTGCCTGGGCCGATCCGGCCGCTTGAAATGACCGCTGCGGCCACAACCTGACGATTGACCGGTTCATCCGGCGAGGGAGCCTTGCCGGATGAACCAGCAAGGCACGTCCGAAGAGCTATGACACATTCTATTCTGCCAGGGGACCAACCTGCTCCTGTAGCCGGCGCGCCGATTGCCGTGGGCATCACGGGCCGGCGCGCGGGGCAGCGGCTGCGCGGGCTGGCCAGGGATCTGCTGATGCCCGTCGCCGCCATCGCCGTGGCGCTGGCGTTGAGCGCCCTGATCCTTCTTGCGGCAGGGTACAATCCAGTCATCTCCTACATCGCGATGTGGCAAGGGGCATTCAGCGACCTGCGCACTTTCACCGAGGTGCTCATCTATGCCACACCCTTGATCTTGATCGCCTCCGGCCTGGCAGTGGCCTTCCGGTGCAGCGTCTGGAATATCGGCGCCGAGGGCCAATTCTACGCCGGGGCGGTGGGCAGCGCGGCCGTGGGCCTTTACGTGCACGGCTTGCCGTCGATCATTCACTTCCCACTCGCGCTGCTGGCCAGCGCAGCCTGCGGGGCCGCCTGGGGGATGCTGGCAGGTTGGCTGAAAGTCCGGTTCCGCGCCTCGGAAATCGTCACCACCATCATGCTCAATTACATCGCCATCGCCGGCACCGGCTACCTCGTGACGGGGCCGATGATCGAAAAGGGCGGCCAGTATCCCTACACTGACCGCATTGACCAGAGCGCCCTGCTGCCGCGTTTCCTCCCGCCAACCCGGCTCCATATCGGTTTCCTGCTGGCTTTGCTGCTGGCAGTGGCGCTGTATGTGCTGCTGTTCAGGACGAGCCTGGGCTACAGCATCCGCGCCGTGGGCATCAACGCCAACGCCGCCGCGCTACGCCGGCATGGATGTGCCGCGCAATATCCTGCTGGTCATGGCCATCAGCGGCGGCAGCGCCGGGCTGGCAGGGGGCGTAGAACTGGCAGGCATCGCTTTCCGGCTCTATCAGCAGATCTCGCCGGGCTTCGGCTATGACGGCATCGCCGTGTCGCTGCTGGCCAGCAACAACCCGCTGGGCATCATCCTCTCGGGTATCTTGTTCGGCACGCTGCGATCGGGCTCCGACATGATGCAAATCACAGCCAGGATCCCGTCGGTGCTCGTCTTCGCCATCCAGGGGCTGATCATCCTGTCGGTGGTAGCATTTGGCGTCTACCGCGCTCGGGCCGCACGCTTGGAATGATGGCATGAAAAACCTGTGCATGTGCGCTTCACGATCGGCGTGCAGCACGAGGGGGCAGGCATGGACACGGCTTTTCTAGCAGCATTGGTGCCAACGATACTGGCAGCCACCTGGCGGCTGGCGACGCCGCTGATCTATGCCGCCATCGGCGAGGTCTTCTCCGAACGCTCCGGCGTCTTGAACATCGGGCTGGAGGGTCTGATGCTGTTCGGCGCCTTTGCCGGGTTCGCGGTCGCAAGCTTTACCGGCAGCCGTGACCTGGGGCTGCTCGCCGCCATACTCACCGGAATCCTGATCGGAGCCTTGTTTGCCGTCTTCGTCGTGACGATCAAAGCCAACCAGATTGTCGTTGGCGCAGCGCTGAACATGATCGGCCTCGGGATGACGGGGTTCCTCTATCGCACGCTTTTCACCAGCATGGTACACGGGATCGAGGTGTTCGCACCGATCGACATCCCTTACCTGAGCCAGATCCCGGTGCTGGGCGAAATCCTTTTTCAGCACAGCATCCTGACCTACGGGACCGTGGTGTTGGCCGCGCTGGCCACTTTTGTGCTGTATCACACGGCCTTTGGCCTGGCCGTGCGCTCGCTCGGCGAACACCCCAGGGCCGCCGACACCGTGGGCATCAATGTCGCGCGCATCCGCTATTCCTGCTGCCTGATCGGCGGGGCGCTGGCGGCCCTCGGCGGCGCGTTCCTGACCATGGCTCACACAAACCAGTTCGTCGAGCAGATCACATCGGGGCGCGGCTTCATCGTGCTGGCCGTGGTGGTCTTCGGTCGCTGGAAACCCTGGGGCGCGTTCTGGGCATCGCTGCTCTTCGGCGTCTTCTTTGCCTTCGGGTTGAGCCTGCAGGCCATGACCAACCACTTGTTCATCCCTTACCAGTTCTGGCAGGCGCTGCCGTACATCGCCACATTGGTGGCGCTGGTTGGGCTGCGGGGCCGCACGCTGGCGCCGAAGGTGCTGGGCGTGCCCTACGAGGCCTGAGAGCGAACATTAGTCGGGTCGATGGAGTTACCCCATGGCGAACACGCCTTTGCTGCGGCTCGATAGCATCGTCAAGACCTTCCCCGGGGTGCTGGCCAACGACCACGTCAGCCTCGAGATCCAGGCCGGCGAGATCCATTGCCTGCTCGGTGAGAACGGCGCCGGCAAGACCGTGCTGATGAGCGTCCTTTACGGCATGTATGAGCCAGATGCAGGCCGGGTCTACCTCAAGGGCCAACCTCTGCACCTGCGCTCGCCCAAGGATGCCATCAGGAACCGCATCGGCATGGTGCATCAGCATTTCATGCTGGTGCCGACCCTCACCGTTGTCGAGAACATGGTCCTGGGGCAATACCCGGTATGGCGCGTGCTCCACGATATGGGTAAGGTGGCCGCGGCCATCCGGAGCCTGGGACGGGACCTCGGCATGGAGATCGATCCCCAGGCGTACGTCAGCGCACTTTCGGTCGGAGAGCAGCAACGCGTGGAGATCCTCAAGGCCATCTACCATGGGGCCGACCTCTTGATCCTGGATGAGCCGACGGCCGTGTTGACGCCCCAGGAAACAGGCCAACTGCTCAGCCTGCTGCGCCGGCTGGCGGACCGCGGCATGACGATCATCTTCATCACCCACAAGTTGGAAGAGGTCATGCAGGCCAGCGACCGCGTGACCGTCCTGCGCGACGGCAAGGTAGTGGCCACCGTCAACACGAAGGAAACGAACGCCAGGGAGCTGGCACGCATGATGGTGGGTCGCGACGTTTTGATGGAGTTGCCGCGCAAGCCGGCCTGTCCGGGCGAGCCGGCGCTCTCGGTGTCGCATCTGACGGTGGTCAACGAGCGCGGGTTGACCGCCGTGAAAGACCTTTCGTTGCAGGTCTCCGCGGGCGAGATCGTCGGTATCGCCGGCGTTTCCGGCAACGGGCAGTCTGAGCTGGCCTTGACCCTCAGCGGGTTATTGCCCCCGGCCGAGGGAGAGATCAAGCTGTGCGGGCACCCGACGGCGCTACACTATTCGCCGCGAGCCCTGGCACACCAGGGCCTTGCGCACATCCCCGAAGATCGCATCAAGATGGGAGTCATTCTGCCATTCTCGGTCGCCGAGAACTTCATCCTGCACGATTACAGCGACCGTCCATATTGCCGCCACGGGTTCCTCGCTTTCCGCCACATCGCCGACCACGCTCAGGAGCTCGTCACCAAGTTCGACGTTCGCACGAGCGACGTTGACAACCAGGTAGAGCATCTTTCGGGCGGCAATCAACAAAAGCTGGTGGTGGCACGCGAGCTTTTCCGGCACCCTCGCTTCCTGCTGGTCAACCAGCCTACCCGCGGCATCGACGTGGGGGCCACCGAGTTCGTCCTGCAACAAATCCTGAGCCAACGCGACAGCGGCGCAGGCATCCTGCTCATCTCCACCGAGTTGGAAGAGATCTATGCTGTTGCCGATCGGATCCTGGTCATGTACGAAGGCCAAATCGTCGGCGAGGCGCCACCGGACCACGCCAGGATCGAAGAAGTTGGGCTGATGATGGCCGGGAAGAAGGCGGGGGACTAGCTCAGATCGCAGCCGCCCCGGTTGACAGGGCCTGTCTGCCGCCTTATACTCGCGCTGGGCCGCGGTCCACGACACAACAGATCCCATTTTCCCCGCGAGCCTGATCTTCCAACAACCCATCTTCGTAGGGAGACACAAATGGCCAGCGCCGAACTCGAACAAACGCTCGTGCTCATCAAACCCGACGCCCTGAAGAATTCGCTGACAGGCTATGTGCTTTCGCTGCTGTCAGAGTTCCACACGGGGCTGCGCTTCGCCGCAGCCAAGATCGTCCACGTGAGCGAGATGCTCGCCGAAGAGCATTATGCGGAACATCGCGGCAAGGCATTCTACCCTCCGCTGCTCGAATACATCATGGGGCTATCGCATTATCCGGATGAGCCCCAGAAGCGAAGGGTGATCGCGCTCGTCTACCAGGGGCCGGACGCCGTGCAGAAGATACGCTATATCGCCGGGCCGACCAATCCGCTCGTGGCCAGGGAGAAGCGGCCCGGCTGCATCCGCGCCCTGGGCACGCTGGTCCCCGTCAAAGATGCCGCCGGCAACGTGGTCAGCGAGCGGATGGACAACCTGATCCACGCCTCCGCCACGCTCGAGGAAGCAGAGCGGGAAATCAAGTTGTGGTTCAAGCCCAATGACATGCCGCCCGCCATGCGCCCCTACGCCGTGACGTTGAGCGACGACGTCTACTATTTCAAGGGTGGCCAGGTCCGCACGACCTATGAGCCGGGCGGCGTCGCCTTGCTGGCGCCCGGCGATGCCGCCTGGACATCTGACCTGGATGTGCTGCACCGGTTGCACGACGGCCAACCAGCTGGCTGCTCGCTCGAAGCCGTGGCGGCCAAGTATTTGATCAATGAGGATAGGAGCGACTCGCCCCAGCCCTCATAGCGGCGGCAAGGGTCTGGCGATCGCAGGGCGATGCGCGTGGCCATTCAAGCCCGGGCCGCGCACCCCTTCGCAGCCGCACGCCTGGGCACCGCGGTCTGGCGTGGGGCCAGAGGGGCTGTGCCCCCTAAGCGCTGGCTGCTGCCGCCTGTCTTCTTGTGGGGGCCGCCTGGCCCCACGCCCAACTTTCTCGCTTGCTTTTTGTGGGGGCCGCCTGGCCGCCTACAAAGAAACATTGGAGCATCATCCTGGGGGCCAGGCCGGCCCCCAGCAACCATGACGCGGACCCCCCGAGTGCACGCGCGCGGCTCAGGGCCGACCGCGATTTTGCCCGTCACATGGCTCGTGGCGGGCGACCGATGCCCTATCCCTCGCCACGCTCTCGGGCCGCAGGCAGGCGTATGGCCTGGGCGAAGCCTGCCGCAAAGGCCGGCAGCGTTGTCAGCTCCAGGTAGCGGGCGCGCCGCGCGATCTCGCCGGCCGCGGCCCGCTGCGAGCGTGAGACCAGCGCCAGCCGGGCCCCCATCCCGGCGGCGTTGCCGACTTGCCGGCACCTGTCAGGCGGCACATCGGGCAACATCCCGATGCGCACAGCAGCGGCCACGCTGATGTGCGTCCCAAAGGCGCCGGCGATGACGATCTCGTCGATGTCGTTGACGCACACCTTCATGGCCCGCATCAGGGCATCGATCCCTGCCCGCATCGCTCCTTTGGCCAACAGGATCTCCACGACATCGCTCTGGGTCAGCGTGATATCGTGCCCATTGCCGCTGCGAGACCCCGGCACCAGCACGAACTCCCGCTCGCCGCAGGACCCGCGCACGCCCGGCCCACCGGCCAGCCGGCCCCGGCGGTTCAGCAGGCCCACACGGCTCAGCTCGGCGACAGCTTCCAGCACGCCTGACCCGCAGAGCCCTATCGGCGGCGCCCCGCCGATGGTCGCCACCTCCACGTCGGCGTCCCCCAGCTGCACGTGCTCGATGGCACCGGCCACGGCCCGCAGGCCATATTTGATGTGAGCGCCTTCGAAGGCCGGCCCGGAAGCTGTGGAACAGCTGATCAGCTCTCCTCGGTGAGCCAGCACCACCTCGGTGTTGGTCCCGATATCCAGGCCGATCACCGTCTTCGGCGTGCAGTGAATGCCGCTGGCGAGGATCATGGCTACGTGGTCGGCGCCGACGAAGCTCTCTACGTTGGGTAAGAAGTGGACGTAGGCGCCGGGCGCCACGTGCAGGCCCAGGTCGCGGGCTTTCACGTCGATCGCGTCGGTCACAGCCGGCGTATACGGCGCAAGGCCCAGCTGCCGCACCGGAAGGTCGGCCGCGAGGTGATGCATGGCCGTGTTGCCCACGAGCACGACCTCGACGATGCGCTCCGGCTCATGGCACAACTCGCCAACCAGCCCGGCCACGCCGTCGAGGATGGCGCGGTGCAGCAGCCGGGCGTTCCCGTTCATCGCCCACGCGATCCGGCTCATCACGTCCTCGCCATAGACTATCTGCGGATTCGTGATCCCGCGGGCGGCCAAATCCTGCCCGCTTTCCAGGTCCACCAGGTATCCGGCCACCTTGGTCGTGCCGATGTCCAGGGCCAGCCCCAGCGGCCCCTGGCCGGCAGGCCGAACATCGACCACCTCGTCTCCTCGCACTGCGGCCCGCACCTGCCAGCCTCCGGCGCGGAGGAGGCCGGGCAGGCGGCGCAGGGCCATCAGGTCGCCGCGCAAGGCGGGCCCGTCTGCCCGGCCCTGCAGCGTCTCTCGCAACCGCGTCCAGTCGGAACGCAGGTCCTGCAGGCCGGGCGCCGGCAGCGCCACCAGATGCTCCCGAACCGGTGGGTCGAAGGGCACCGGCGCGAGGATGCCGTCGACTTCAAGCCGCTGCTCTGCCAGGCACGAGGCGGCAGGCAGCTCGACCTTGGCGTCGCCCAGCACCTGCGTCAGGCAGGCCAGGCGGTATCCCCCGGCGGCCTGCGCCTCCGTGAGCCGCGCGCGCTCTGTGCTGCTCAAGGGCGAGACCTCGCCTTCGACGACGCGCACCAGGCAGCGGCCGCACAGCCCGTTGCCGCCGCACACCGCGACCAGGGGCAGCCCGGCCGACTGCGCGAACTCGTTCAGGCGCGCCCCCTCGCGGCGCGCGCCCGGATGCCGGTTGGCTCAAAATCGACCTGGCAGCTACTCATGGGCCATTCCGAAGGTGCCGGCAGGCCGGGCGTCGGCCCGGCCTGCCGGCGGGGAAACTCACGCGGAGACCGGGGCGCGCCTGAGGTCCATCAGGTGAGCCAGCAGCTTCGCTGTTTCCCAGGCATCGGGTGCCCAGCCGTCGGCCCCGATGTTGCGGGCCCACTCTGCGTTGGTGGGAGCGCCTCCGACGACATAGATGAAGCGGTCCCGGCCGATCTTATTCAGTTCGGTCAGGATGTCCCGCTGGTATGACAGGGCCGTGGACGTATAAGCCGAAGAGCCGATGATGTCCGCCTGCAGTTCGACGGCTTTCTCGGCAAACGCCTTGGCCGACACGTTGATGCCCAGATCGTGCACCTCAAAGCCTGCCGTCTGCAACACTGTCGAGACCAGGTTCTTGCCGATGTCATGCACGTCACCCTGCACCGTGCCGATGACGACCCGGCCCACCGCCGCGGCCCTGTCCACAGCGATCAGAGGCTCGACCACTTTCATCACCGCTTTCATCGCTTCGGCCGACGCGATGAGGTCGGAGACGAAATACTCTTTGCACTCGTAGAGCTGGCCCGTCTTCTTCATCCCCTGCGAGGCCACGCGCACGATCTCTGCGGCGGCGCAAGAGGCCTTGACGGCTTCCTCGGCCAGCGCACCGGCCTGCTCGATCTCACCCTCGACGATGGCCTGGCTCAGTCTTTCCAGGATCTCCTGCCCACTCATATGGATCCCCCTTTGGCGCTAGATGGCTCGGTTCGTGAAGCTCATGCCACGGCTACGGGAGCCGCTTCGGAGGCCGGTGCGAAGGTGCCGCACCGGATGGCGGCGCGGAGGTAGGCGTTGACGTTCTCGATCGGGCAGCCGACCGGCACGCTCCACAGCCCGACCATGAACGGCCATTCCGGGCCGGCCAGGCCGATGAGGCGCTCGACCTCGGCCTCGATCTCCTTGGGTGTGTGGCTCTGGAACCAGCGCCCCCAAAGACCGATGGCATAGGGAGCGTGCGTTTCGTGCGCGAACCGCTTGCCCTCCAGCACCTCGCTCTCCAGCGCGCCGGCATCGCTCTGGCAATAGCGATAGTTGGTCATGCCCAGGCCCCGCAGCACGGGCAGCCGGAAATTGCGCGCCTGAACGTCGTATTCCGCCCAGGTCATGCCCGAGAAGGCATTTGGCCCCAGGTCGGCCATCAGCTTCTCATAGGTCGGCACGGCAAACTGCTCGATCTGCCTGGGGGAAATGAGATAGGTAGAAGCCGTCGCGTCGGCCAGGAATGGCTGCACGCCGATGCTCAGATAGCTTTTGATCATCTCCTCGCAGGCCTCGGTGCAGATGTCCAGCAAGTCATGGGCAAACTTGGGATTTCGCTTGAGGTCGGCCAGGAAGTCATAAATGCCGCGCAGGTTGGCCGCCCAGGAGAAAGGCGCGCAGATAGAGGCCAGCATGGGGAGCACGTCCCCCGCCTTCTCTTTGCAGATATGGGCGGCCTCGAGCTGCACCGGCATCCGGCCGTCTCGATACGGATCGGGATCTTGAGCTTGCTCAAGTCGGCGGGAGATTTGACCGGCGGATCGATGATCTCCGGCAGGCTGTCCTCGTGGAAGTAGACCTTGGCCCCCATGGCATCGGGGCCAATCACATAAGTGTCGAGGAATGGGTCGCAGAAGTCGGACTGCAAGCGGTCGCAGCCGACCAGCGCCGCGTGCGCGAGCTTCTTGGGGTTGGAAGCGAATTCTTCGTCGATCTGATAACCGATGTAGTGGGCACACCATTCCTCGTCGAGGATGATGAAGAGCGGCATGCGGTCCGGAACTTCCCCCGTGATCAGGCACATGAAGCGCTGAAGCGAGGTCATCTTCTCCTGCCCCAGCCTGGCCCTGATCCTCTCGACGGTGTGATCGATTTGAGCATCAACAGATAGGATATGCGCCATTGGAATTCCTCCTACCGATGCGGGGAGCCCATCTCCCTGCCTGCGGGCCGAGTGCGGCCATTACGGGAGCCTGAACCTGGCGATCACTACGGACTCGGGCTGCTGCTGTCACCTCCTCACGCCCCAACCAGGGCAAGGCCCGGGTCACGGCGCGAAAGGTGCGCCGGCCCCAGGCATCCGCTGCGACGCGGCCGCCGAGACGCCGTGCCGCCGGAACGCTGCCAGCCGTAGCAGAGGGGCCGCGATAGGACGCAGCCATTATCGGCGAGGCGGTCACCTCGCGCATCTCATCAGCACATGTGGGAAAACGGGTGCCGGCGCGAAGTATACCACATCCGGTCACGCCCGCCTTAACCACCCCGGTCGCCCTGTGGGCCTTCTCACCTCCGATCGAGCGCCACCCGGCAGGACAGCCTACATCCCACCCTGCTGGCCGGCTCGGTAGGCTCCCATGCTGTGAGGTCTGCCACGTCCGGCAAGCAGGGCACGGCCCTCCAGTAGCGTGTGGCGGCAGGACCAAAGTGATCAGCCGCGGGCCCTGCGCCCTGTGATATAATGCGCGACGGTGGCTGTGCGCCTCCCAGGGCAGTCTTGGAGGTGAGTCATACGCCAGAGCGGGTCCTTTGTGAGAGGGCCGCCCATTGGGGCAGTGATTCCAAAGTGGCCATGGGCCGCACGTACGAATGATCCGACCCCTTTGCCCCTGCACGTAAGGCCACGTTCAACGCGACCCGGGAGTTCTCCGTAGGCCAAAACCACCCTTGACGACGCCCAACACGGCGTCCTGACGCCGCTCTTGATACTGTCGGATGTTCCGGCGGGCATCCCGTCGCCGAGCGTGATCGTGAGCGACGACACCACCCAGGCAGGGTGGAACCTGGCAACTTTTCGAACACCCCGCCCTTCGATTCACATTCGCACGGGAGGTTAGAATGTTTGGACGTCTTACAACCGCACTACTGGCCCTCTTCCTGGTTGCGCAGCCCCTGGCGGCTGCGCCCGCGCCAGCCTCACCGCCGGGGGCCGGCAATCAGGCAGCTACCGAGGCCACGAGTGTGACACGGCCCGGCGCTATTCCTACCGGCGCCGGATGGGCGCAGCCTTCGGCAACGAGGTCAAACGAATATTGGTTCACCGTCGCCGGCTCCGGGTTCATCCCGGAAAGCAGCAGCCTGACGTGGAACTACCCCACTTCTATTGCCGATGGGTGTATGAACCCCACATCCGCCGGCACCTGGCGCGCCAGCATCAACGTCCCAGACGGCAGCATCCTGAAGGAAGTATATTTTGGCTATTACAACACAGCGTTGGCGCAGTCTTCGACGGCCTACATCCAGGAATTCGCCCTTGGGGGGACGACAAGCGTTCCCGCAAAGCTCACTTCGGTTCCGGGTTCGACACTTACGGGCTTCGCGAACACCTGGCAAGAAATTGCGCCAGCCGTGACCGTTGACAATTTCCATAATGCCCTGGCCTTCAAATGGAACGTCACTCAGTCAGGCGGCGGAGAGCAGGAGCTGTGCTTCGTGACGGTCGGCTACCAACCGCCCTCCGTTTTCGGAAGCTTCCTGCCGTCGCTCGATCACTAACAACCTCGTCGAAGGGCCGGCATCACGCCGAACACGGCCGGGGCGGTGCCACCCGCCTGCTGGGCCCGACATCGCCGCCCGTGCTGCCCTGGCCGTGCAGCCAGTGGTCCTCTCCAGCGCCTCGCTCAAATGCGCAGCCGGGCTGGAAATCAGCCGCGAGCAGATTGGGCCGCCATGCGGCAGATCGAACGGCCGAGCCGGTGCGTAAGCCCCGTGCTCACATGCCGGGTTTGCACGCCCTGCCCGGCCGGGTAGCGACCACGCCGGTTGGCGACTCAGAGACGGGCTCGTCGCCCGCGTTCGCAGGTCCAAGGTGTGCGTGATTGCCGATTTTCAACGGAGGCATGCTACAATAGAAGCTATAAGGCCCGTTTTCGCGTGAAAACGGGCCTTCGATGCCTGGAGTCCGCGTCCTCATTGAGGTAGCTAGATTATGGAATTGTACATCATACGCCACGCGCGAATCGACCAATAACGCGCTCTCTAACCAGGAGCAACGGGTCGAGGACCCGGCGTTGACGGAACTGGGCCAGCGCCAGGCCGAGTGCCTGGCCGAGCACCTGGCGCGGGGTTGCCAGCCGCTGGTCGGCGCAGCACCGGAAGGGGTGCGCGCAGAGGGCCATCTGAGGGGCTATGGCCTGACTCACCTGTACTGCAGCCCCATGCTGCGCTCGCTGCAAACAGCAGATTTCCTTGCGCGTGCCCTCGACCTCAAGCCGCAGGTCTGGATCGAGGTCCACGAACAAGGCGGCATGTTTTTGGATGAAGGCGCGCCGGGCAGCCGGCTGATTGTCGGCAAGCCCGGGATGACACGCCCGCAAATCCTGGGCCGTTTCCCGAATTTCACTCTGCCGGAAGCCATCACCGAGCAAGGGTGGTGGAACCGCCAGTTTGAGGAATGGGGCGAATGCCACGCGTGGGCGGCCGTGGTGGCTGAAGAGCTGAGGGCCCAAGCGGCGTTCGGTGCCGGCCAGAGGGTTGCCATCGTCTCGCACGGCGGGTTCATCGATGCGCTGTTGAAGGCTCTCCTGCACAGCAGAGCGCCGCAGGACAGCAACGGCCATTCCGGGCCACCCCCCGGGGATCCGGGGATTTTCTTTCTGCACTACAACGCGGCGATCGATTTCGTCGCCATTCGCGAAGACGGTCACGTGCGTGTGATCTATCTCAATCGCATCGAGCACCTGCCGCCGAGCATGACATCTTACTGAGCCGCGTGTTCCCACTTTCTTAGAGAGAGGACCAAGCATGGGCATCCCATCCCGCCCCGACCTCAGCCAGGCCGATCAGGGCGTCATCGCCTATATCGAGTACCTGGAAGCTGAGCTGGAACGCCTGGAAGCAGCGGCCGAGCCGCTGCCCGAGTCAACGAGGGTGCGCGTACGGGAGCGCGGCACGGCGCGGCGCCGAGCATGGACGCGAGGCCGGCTTGCCGCGCGAGGCGGAGCCGGGCGAAGCCCTCGAGCCGGCGGAGCCGCCGACCACCTGCAATCTGGTGACGATCAGCGCGGCGGGAGTGGCCAAGCGCACCCCGCGGCACCTGTATCCTCGCCAGCGGCGGGGCGGCATGGGCATCTTCGACCTGGATGCGCCGGAGGGCGACCCGCCTGCCTTCCTGGCTGTGGCCGATGAAAGCCAGCACCTCGTGCTGCTCACCACACAGGGCCGGGGGTTTCGCCTGCCGGTGCGCGATCTGCCCAACTCGCCGGTGCGCGCCCATGGAATTCCGCTGGCGCAGAAGTTCAATTTCTTGCCCGAAGAGCGCTTGAGCGTCGTCTTCCCCGCCAGCGGCGGGCAGTATCTGCTCCTGGTGACGCAGCGAGGGCAGGTGCGGCGCATCCGCCACCACTACTTCGGCGACGGCCTGCTGCCGGGCACCTTGCTCTACGACATCAGGGAAGGTGGCCCGCCTGCGGCTGCTTGCTGGTCGCCCGGCGACGCTGAGCTTTTCATCGTCACGCGGCAAGGGCTGGGCATCCGCTTCGCCGAGCGCTTGGTGCCCGTGCGTGGGTGCCTGGGCATCCGCGTGGACCCTGGCGACGCCGTCGCGGGCGTGGCGGCGGTGAGCGCGGATGGGGCGTGTTCGTCCTGGGCAACGAAGGCAAGGGCACTTTGCGCGAGATGGCTACATTTGCGGCCAACAAAGCGCCTGGAGCCGGCGGGAGGACGGTGCTGAAAACGGAGCGGGTAGTGGGCGCGGCCGGGGTAAGCGAGCGAGATGACATCTTTGCCATCTCGCGGCTTGGCAAGATTATCCGCTTCCCGGCAGCCGAGGTGCCGCCAAAGGAAGGGCCGGTGCAGGGTGTGAACTGTATGGCCCTACGCGCCGACGAGGCCGTGGCATTGACGGCCGCGACGCCCGCGGCCGGGTGAGGCCCCGACAGGCAGCCCAGGCGGGGGACCGCGCTGCGCTGCGCGGTCCCCCGCCTGGGCTGCCTGTCGCGCCTGCCGGGCACCTGCGCTGCGCATCAGGCCCCGCCGGCCGCCTGCGCTGCGCATCGCGCCCTGCCCGGCCACCTGCGCTGTGTTCACCCGGCCCGGTTGCGGGTCCCCGCGCGCTCAATTCTACAGGATGGACAGGAGCCTTTGGTTAGCCTGATCTGTCCCCGTGCGGGGACCTTCGTGTCCATCCCGCCGAATCCATCCCCTCCGGGGACCTTCGTGAGCATCCATCCCCTGGCAGGGACCGGCGTGTGATGGCGGCCGGTCCCAATGGCGCGCACCCTCCCATTCCAGTGGCCACGCTGGGAGCCGGCTGCAACATGGAATGGCCCTGAGGGGCCCACCTCCTTGCCCCGTCCCTCGCGTGCCATTCGCCGGGCTGCCAGGCCTCGATGCGGGCGGTCGCCAGTCGCCAGAGGGCACAGAGGCCGCCGAACGCCAGCCCGTCGATGGCCAGCATGGCCAGCAGGACCCAGGGGGAAGCGAGCAGCCAGGCCAGGCCCAAGGTCGCCCGGCCGCGGCTGATGCCGGCGAGGAGCGCCTGGTTGCCGGGCAGGTGGACGGCGATGACGGCAGCGTTGCCGACGGCCACGGCACCAGCCACGGCTCCGCCCAACATGGTGCCGT
>CAWEHT010000124.1:0-9757 GCA_963808455.1 uncultured Chloroflexia bacterium
GCAGAACGTGTCCGAAGCAAAGGTGTCGGCAGGCGCTACGAATATACAATCGGGCCTGGAGCCAGCGGGCAGAGCCGCTTCGGCAACTGGAGCGAGAGTGCCCGGAAGATCGCGGATTCTGCTCGACGTGGTATGGAAATCCGCGGTCTGAGCGCTGCGACCATGCTGGAATCATCGTTCACCTCTTTTTGGCCATCAGCTGCGGGACGCCGGCGTTCGCAGGGTTGAAGTTCCGTGCAGCGCGAACAGACAAAAAAGCCCCTGCCCACGTTCACCGGCAGAGGCTATCAGTCTTGCGACAGTTCGGCTCACGTGCGCCGGGGAGCCCCATCCCCATTGGCCCCAGTGTAGCACCACAGCATTGAATTGGCAAAGGCTCGCAGGGTGCGGGCCCGGCCAATCGTGGCCTCACCGCGCAGCGCTGCCTTCGTCGCGCTTTCGCAGGTCGCCACGCCGTACTTCAGTTATTTAGCAATGGCTTCGCCGATTGATTGTAGTCGGAAGATTGGATTAAGGTTCCAGGACCGCTGGCGTGCTAAACTGAAGTCCTCCGGCGAGCAGGGGTGCCGGGTTCCGATGAAGAAGTGCTTTGGGGAGTCAAGGAGGCTCACATGATGGAGTGGCAGGATTATCTGCATGCCCATGCTGAGGATCATGTCGGCGCGTTGCTGGACCTGCTGCGCATCCCCAGCATCTCGGCTTTGAGTGAGCATGCGGGCGACGTGCGGCGGGCAGCGAACTGGACGGCGGAGCGGCTGAGGGCTGCGGGGATCGAGGACGTGCAACTTCTGGAGACAGGGGGTCACCCGCTGGTTTACGGCGCGTGGCTGCACACCCCGGGAAGGCCCACTGTCCTCATTTACGGCCACTTCGACGTGCAGCCGGTCGATCCGCTGAACCTGTGGACCCATCCGCCTTTCGAACCGTTCGTGGCCGAAGGCCGGGTCTATGCACGGGGGGCCAGCGACATGAAGGGCAGCCTCGTCGCCGCGATCGCGGCCGTCGAGGCGTTGCTGCAGTCGAAGGCGCGCTGCCGGTCAACGTCAAGTTCTTCTTCGAGGGCCAGGAGGAGATCGGCAGCCCGCAGCTCCCGGCCTTCGTGGCCGCTCACCGTGACCTGCTGGCCTGCGACATCGCGATCAGCGCAGACGGCGACCAGTGGAGCGAGACCCAGGGCAACTTGCTTGTCGGCCTGCGCGGCCTGGTGACCATGCAAATCGATGTCTACGGGGCCAACACGGACCTGCACTCCGGCGGTTTTGGGGGCGCGGTGCCGAACCCCCTGCATGCCCTGGCCGAGCTGCTGGCCTCGATGCATGGGCCGGATGGCAAGGTGGCCGTCGAGGGTTTTTACGACGGCGCCGTGGCCCCCACCCCTGAACAACGCGCCTGCCTGGCTGCGCTGCCGTTTGACGAGGAGGCGTACAAGGCCGGGCTGGGCCTGGAAGGGCTGGCCGGCGAGGCGGGCTACACGACGCTCGAGCGGGCCACTATCCGGCCCACGCTCGAAGTGAACGGCATGTGGGGCGGCTTCACCGGCGAGGGGATGAAGACCGTGCTGCCCGGCGAAGCGCACGCCAAGATCTCCTGCCGCCTGGTGCCCGACCAGCAGCCGTCCAACATCCTCGATCTGCTGGAGCGGCACGTGCAAAAGCACCGGCCGAGCGGCGTGCGGGTAGGGGTGCAGCGCGGGGAGGCGCTTGCCTGGCCCTACCAGATGCCCGCGGATAACCCTTTCAACCAGGCAGCCGCCGACGTGCTGACCGAGCTCTACGGCCGGCCGCCCTATCTGATGTGGATGGGCGGCAGCGTGCCGGTCTGCGAGACCTTTCTGCGCTCCTTGGGCGTCTATACGGTGTCCTTTGGCTTCGCCTTGCCGGATGAGCGGTTCCACGCGCCCAATGAGTTTTTTCGGCTGGCCAACTTTGAGCGCGGCCAGGTGGCCTATGGCAAGCTGCTGGAACGGCTGGCGACGTAGCGACCGCGGGGCCGGTGCGGGACCGGGCAGGGAAGTGGTGCGTCCGGCAAGTTCCCTGAAGGCCCCCCGGGGGTTGCGCAGTCCCCGCAGGGGGAAACCCGCCGGCTGATACACCAAGCCTGTTGAAATAGGCTGAGATCCCGGTCGCGGCCAACTTTCCGGATGGACCACTAAGACGCCCTTCTCGGCCATCGTGAACCCGAAAGGCCTTGCGTCGCAAGCACATCAGGGTTGTGTGCCACTTGACACAAACCCCCGCCTGTGGTAGGCTGGCGTCAGGTTGGGGAGTAGCCCACTCTGCCTCAGCGAAGCGAGGCGGAGCGAACAGTGAACATACCGGATCGCCCAAAAGGCATCCCGGCTGTTCTAAGTGTACGGACACGACAGGCGAGACCGCCGCGGCTTTGGAGCTGTGGGGTCTCGCCTCTTTTTGTAGGTGGCGACCTGTCGCAGAGGATGAGATGCCGTGCAAGATACTGGGCTACCACCGGAGTCGCTGCCGAAAGTGCTGACGCCCTCCGAAGCTCTGGGCGCCCTGCTGCAAGAGACGAAGGCCGACCTCAGCCGGGGCCTGGGCGCCGATGAGGTCGAGCGCAGCCGCGCCAGGTTCGGCAGCAACGTCATCACGCCTCGCCGAAAGCCGCCGCTCTGGAAGACCTACCTCAAGAAGTTCGAAGACCCTACGATCATCATCCTCTGCGCATGCTCCGGTCCCGCTCTGCTTGCCGGGCTGTTTGGTTACCTCACCGGCCAGGGCATGGCGGGGTTCCTCGAGGGGATCGCCATCCTGGTTGCCGTGGCAATCGCCACCGGCGCAGAGTTCATCAGCGAGCACAAGGCCGACCAGGCATTCGAGCTCCTGAAGAGGGACTCCGAAAACGTTCCGGTCAAGGTCGTGCGGGACGGGCGGGCACAGGCAGCCAGCACCAACGATCTCGTCGTCGGCGATCTATTGTTCCTCGAGGGCGGGGACCGCGTGCCGGCAGACGGTGTCGTCACCGACGCTACGGCCCTGATGGTCAACCAGTCGATGTATACGGGCGAGCCCGCGCCGGTGCACAAGCGGCCGGCCGCCGCCGTGCCCGGCTTCGCCCGCTGGTGGTCGGCCACGCGCCCGGCGTGGCTTCAGGCGGGCCGGCGCTGCCGGAGATCGACATCCGCGAGCCTTGCCAGCTCGTGGGGTTGTCCACGGTTACCGAAGGCAACGGCCACATGCTGGTCACCGCGGTCGGCGATCATTCACGCGGGGGCAAGTTTCTGGCGGCGCTGGGCGCCCAGGTGGATGCCAAGACGCCGCTCCGCGAGAGGTCCAACAGCCTGGCCGGCCTGATCAACATCGCAGGCACGGCGGCGGCAGCCCTGATCTTCGCCACGCTCTTTGGGGCCGGCCTCATGAGCGGGCAGTTCGGTGACCTGGGGGAGGCCGGGCGCGCTATGTTGGGGGCGGCCGCAGTGATCGTCTTCCTGGCTGTCGTCTACCTGGCCCTGACGCACCGGCAGATATCCCCGGTCCGTTTGATCGTTTGCGGCTGGGCCAGCGCCCTGCTGATCGGGATGGCCATGGTGCTGATCTGGGCGGCCCCTGCCCAGATCACCTTCCGGTATCTGGTCGGCGCGATCTTCACCCCCATGCTGAGGTACATGGTCGTCGCCGCGACCATCATCGTCGTTTCGGTGCCCGAAGGCCTGCCCATGGCCATCACCATCAGCCTGGGCCTCAGCATGCGCAAGGTGCGGCAGGATAACAACCTGGTACGCAAGATGGACGCGACCCAGACCATCGGTTGCGCAGACGTGATCTGCTCCGATAAGACTGGCACGCTGACGATGAACCGCATGTCGGTCTATCAGATCTTCGTGAGCGGCGAGACTCACAGCCAGGAGCAGGGGCCCGACGCGCTCTGCCTGCGCCATTCGCCCGCCTTCGAAATGCTGGCCCTGGCCTGCGCAGCCAATTCGACCGCCGACCTGGAAATCCGCGGCGATGGCCTGCGCTTCATCGGCAGCCACACCGAAGGGGCGTTGCTGGCCTGGCTGCGGGACCAGGGCGTCAACTACGTGGGCCTGCGCGAGGGGGCCGACGTGCTCGAGCGGGTCCCCTTCTCTTCCGAGCGCAAATGGATGGCCACCGCGGTGCGCCATGACGGACGGGTCGCGATCCTGACCAAAGGCGCTCCATCCTGCGTGTTGCGCCAGTGCGTTTCCGTTGAGGCGGCAGGCGGGGTCGAGCCGCTGGAGCCCCATCGTGAGCGGTTGGCCGAGCGGCTCGCCAACATGGAAAGCTGCGGCATGCGCACCCTGGCCCTGGCCTACCGCTGCGTCGATGGCGAGGAGGCGCAGCTCCTGCAGGGCGACTCGGCCCAGGATCTCACTCTGCTGGCCCTCATCGGCATCAGCGATCCGGTGCGGCCCGACGTTCCGGCTGCCATTCGGGAATGCCGCGAGGCCGGCATCGACGTCAAGATGGTCACCGGCGACAGCACGAACACCGCCCGCGTGATCGGCGAGCTCGTCGGCCTGGTCGGACCGGGTTCTGAAGTCATCACCGGCGAGGAGTTCGCCCAGATGAGCGACCAGCGGGCCCTGGCTCTCCTGCCAAAACTGAAGGTGCTGGCACGCTCTGATCCCGAGCACAAGCAGCGGCTGGTCAAGCTCTTGCAGTCGCAAGGGCACGTCGTGGCCGTCACCGGCGACGGCACCAACGACGCGCTGGCGCTGAAGCGGGCGGATGTCGGCATCGCCATGGGGCTGCGCGGGACCGACATCGCCAAGGAGGCGAGCGACATCATCCTGACGGATGACAACTTCGGCAGCATCCTCCGCGCCGTCCATTGGGGGCGCACGCTCTTCGAGAACATACAGAAGTTCATCCAGTTCCAGTTGACCGTCAACGTCTCGGCGCTGGCGATCGCCTTCCTGAGCCCCCTGCTCGCCGTGCTCGCCAGGTTCGCAGGGATCACCGGGGCCGGCTTCTCAGAACTGCCCCTCACCGTTCTGCAGCTGTTGTGGGTCAACCTGATCATGGATACCCTGGCCGCCCTGGCATTGGCGCTCGAGCCCCCTCGGCCAGAGGTCATGCGGGAGCCGCCGTTGCGCCGCGGAGCACCCTTTGTAACGCGCAGCATGGTCGAGACCAGCTTGTTCATGGGCGCCTACTTTGTCCTCGTTATCCTGGCCATGCAGGCCACCGACTATCTCGGCGCCCCGTGGTCGCCGGCGTACAAGGCGTCGTTTCTCTTCACGGCCTACGTATTCATGCAGGTGAGCAACTCCTTCAACGCCCGCTCAGTGCGACCCGAGCGCTCCGCCTTCCGGGGCGTCCTGCAAAGCAAGATGTTCCTGGCCACCGAGGGTTCGATCGTCGTGCTGCAGGTCCTCTTTACGACCTTCGGCGGCAGCGTCTTCAATACGGTGCCGTTGGGCTGGAGCAGCTGGCTTGTGATCCTGCTGATCGGGGTCAGCGTCCTGGCACTGGGCGAGGCCTTTCGCTGGGCCCGATCCCGCAAGGGGGATGCGGCAGGCGCATCTGTGGCCAGTTCTCATACGCTTCGCGTCGGGGCCTGACCTGCGTTCGACCCGGCCAAGCACCCTGTCATGGAAGGCGGTGAGCCCGGCGCGGCGGGGACCGTGGCGGCATCGGCAGCGAGCCGGCATCCCGCCCATGATCTTGCGTCTGCCCGTTTGTGATGGCAAGTGCGCGCTCGGCGCGGGTTTGGCGGAACTCGCGAAGTGCCTTATAATGGCTCTCCAGAGTCATAGTGGACCCACCACGGGACGCGGACGCCTCCTGTCCGCCGAGCCGAACCCGAATTTGGGAAGAAAGAAACCATCCAGGAGTGGAAGAATGCGACGCAAGGTCATCGCGGCCTGCCTCGGCGGGCTGGTCCTGGTGCTGTCGGCGCGCTCGCTCGGTGCGCTCACGGTCAAGGCCAGCGCGAGCCGTGCCGCTGCCGCCCTGACGGAGCAGTCACGCGCCGGCACCGCTGCCGCCGGCGGCCCGGCAATACCGGCCGCCACGCAACGCTCAGCCCTTGACCCAGGGCCGCCCAAGGGTACGCCGGCGGCCCCGCTCGCCGGGATTACTGCGGCGCTCGCCGTATCGCGCCCCGGCACGCCGGCAGCCTCCTCTGCAGGTAGCCCGCAGGCCAGCCCGGGCCGGGCCGGCATAGCAGCCACGTGGCCCCTGGTGCCCAGCTTCGCGGTCCCGGCCCTCCCACGCCGTGGGCCCCAGGCTACACCCACGGCGGCACCACAGCCCCAGCTTCAGCCAGGCGCTGCAAGCGTTTATGGCTCTGCGACGCCAGCCAGCGGGCCTACACCCGGCACCTACACGATCCAGTCCGGCGATACCCTCCTCGCCCTTGCCTACCAGTTTGGCGTTCCGGTGCTGGCGCTGCAAAGCGCTAACGGCATCACCGACCCACAGGACCTGCAGATCGGGCAGGAGCTAATCGTGCCGCGGCTCCCGGCGGGCGCTGGCAACGCCTCGGCCATAGCTGTCCCACACCTGGCCGGTTGGCACCTGCCAACGCACCTCAACGGCCTGTCGCTCGACAGTGTCGTGGTGCTGCCCGAGGCCGCCCGCCAGCACATACGTGAGATCTACGCTCGCGGCCAGGCTTTGGGGCGCAACCCGCATGCCTTCTCCAAGGTGGGCGACAGCACCATGGTCTACCCGCCGTTCCTGGCTGCCTTTGCGGACCCTGACGCCTACCAGCTCGGCCCCTATGGCTGCTTAGGGCAGGTCATCGACCAGTTCCCGGGCTCCTTCGGCCGGGCCAGCGCGGCGGCCAAACGGGGCATGCATACCTGGACCGAGTTCGATCCCTCTTGGGACGCTTCCGACGCGTGCCAGCCCGGCGAAGGCCCGCTCGATTGCGAGCTGCGGCTCAACAACCCGGCTATGGCTATGATCCGCCTTGGCGCCAACGACGTCTCGAATCCAGACCTCTACGACGCCGACCTGCGCAAGATCGTGGAGTTCTGGATCGCCAACGGCGTCATACCGGTGGTCGGCTCCAAGCCCGATCGCCAGGAAGGGTCAGCCAACACCATCAACCACATCGTGCACATCGTGGCAGCCGACGAGCGCATCCCCCTATGGGACTACGATCTGATCGCAAGCACCGTGCCCGGTAAAGGCCTGGGTCCCGATCAGGTCCACTTCGTGGCCAGCTACAACCGCGACTACAGCCTGCCCGCCGCTTTCGGCGACGCCGACTCTCTGGAGGACCTCACCGGCCTGATCATGCTCGGCAGCGTCGAAGAGGCGCTGGGCAGCACCAATTGAAGCGATCCCAGTGCTTGTCATGCCTTCGCTGATCGCCCGGCTCGCTGAAATAGGCATCCGGCCGCGCAAAGGGCTGGGCCAGAACTTCCTGGTTCAACCCTGCGCACCGGGCCCGCATCGTCGCCGCCGCCGGGCTGTCGGCCGGCGATGCCGTGCTCGAGATCGGGCCCGGGCCGGGGGTGCTGACCGACCTCTTGGCCGAGCGCGCCAGGCTGGTGGTGGCCGTCGAGCTCGACGACCGGCTGGTTGCCTTCTTAAAAGACCGCGCTACGCAGACTTGCCGCAGGTCAGGGTCGTCCACGACGATATCCTTGACGTAAACATCGGGGCTTTGATGTCTGAACTGGCGGGACCAGGGTCCGGCTACAAGGTGGTGGCCAACCTGCCGTACTACATCACCGGCGCTGCCATCCCTCACCTTCTCGAAGCTCAACCGCCTCCAGACCTTACGGTATTGACCTTACAGCGTGAGGTAGCCGAGCGCATCGTCGCGCGCCCACGGGCCATGAGCCTTCTGGCGCTTGGCGTCCAGTTCTACGCCACGGCCCGCATCGCGGATCGCATCCCGGCAGGCGCCTTTTATCCGGCTCCCAAGGTCGATTCGGCCCTGGTGTGCCTGCAGCGCCATCCGGAGCCGATCCTGCCGGACGCGCCCGCACGGCTCTTCTTTCGTGTGGCGTGTGCGGCTTCTCGGTCAGCGCCGCAAGCAGCTCCGCAACTCGCTGGCTGCTGGACTGGCCGTACCGCCGGCTCAGGCAGCCGCCTGGCTGGACGCGGCAGGTGTCGAGCCCCAACGGCGCGGGAAACGCTGACGCTCCCCGAGTGGGGGCGGCTGGCGCTGGCAGTGAGTGCAGCGCGTGAGTTCAACCGAAGGGAATGGCCTCTAGAGCAATTTCATGCGCCTGGCGTGCGCGATCAGATCCAACCGGCTGTGGGCCCCCAGCTTCTCAGCCAGCCTGGCGCGGATCTCGGCGAGGACCTCGAGCGTGAGGTGCAATTCCTCGGCCACTTGCTGGTTCGGCCTGCCCTGCGCCAGAGCGCGCAGCACATCACGCTCCGCCGGAGTCAGTGCGGGTGCGGGCTCGAGCGATGGGGGCGCCGGGGCGGCCTCGGCCTCGCGCGTTGAAGCTCTCAACGACTCGTCGAGGTATGTCCCGCCTTCCGCCACGGTCTGGATTGCCGCGACCAGATCGCTCTCGGCCGCACGCTTCACCAGGTAGCCTGAGGCGCCGGCCTGCAAGGCATCCCTGGCCAGCAAGTCGTCCTCGTGCATGGTCAGAATCAACACCCGGATTTCTGAGGACTGCTCCCTGAGCTCCCGGGCGATCTCGATACCGCTGGGGCCCGGCATGCTGATGTCGGCCAGGATGATATCCGGGTTCAAGCTGTTCGCCAGTGCCAACGCTTCGTCGCCGTCGCCCGCCTCACCCACCACCTCGATCTGCGGCTCCGTCTTGAGCAAGGCGCGCAGCCCGGCGCGCAACAGCCGGTGATCGTCGGCAATCAAGATTCGCAATGGCACCGGACGTGCCGGCCGCACCGGCCGCGAGGGCTCGCCGGAACCGGCGGGCTCATCTGGTCCCAGCAACAAGTCCTGCTGCGTCTTGAAAGCCCGCTGGCGGCAGGCCCGGACAGGCATCCTCGCGGACGTCTGCCACAAGCGCCCGGCCTCGGGGCCATCACTCAACGGCAACGGAACGCGCCTCCCCTGGCGGGTAAGCGCCCTGCCTGGCCAGACCAGACACGCCCGACTTGATTGCAAAGCAAACATCAAGGATGGTACAGTGCTGGGCAGCATCGTCGCTCCTTCAAAACAGCGCGAACTCCGGCCTCAAGCCGGACCAACCGTCGCAATCTGCAATTCAGCTATATTGTCGCGCTTAACTTGGCTAATCGCCAAAGCGCGCCATCCGTGTAAAGGCATCGTCACCCCTGCCTTTCACCCCTTCGGCCTGGCGATGATGAAGATGCGATGGGTATTACTGGTCGCCGGATAACAGCTCACCAGCGTCAGCCGCGCATCCGGGAAAGTGCCAATCCATTTGGCGTTCGCGAGCTGCTGCGAGTAGGGCACGCCAACCTCTTGTAACACGAACTTGTCGGTCACATAATAATCGAAAGAGCGACCACCCGCGTACACGGTGATGATGTCGCCCGTCTGGAAAGCGTCCAGATTGCGGAAGACCGAGCCTTCGATGTTGTTGTGCCCGGTGAGCACCACGTTGCCAACCTGGCCTGGCAAGGCCGAATTCTTCTGCCACCCCACGGCATAGGAGGCGACGTCCCATTCGGTGTGCGAGTCGCCGCCTGAATCGTTCACGACGTGCCATCCCACGGTCACGACGGGGCTATCCAGCCCGATCGCCGGTGCCACGATGCGATCGGGCGGCACCAGCGACGACCACGCTGCGGCTTCCTGGCTGGCCTGATCCGGCCCGGCCGATGGCAGCGGGCTCGCGCTGCTGGACGAAGAGGCTCCCTCCTCGTGG
>CAWEHT010000125.1:0-15728 GCA_963808455.1 uncultured Chloroflexia bacterium
CCTGGGCTTTTTGCCCCAGCGACAGGAATTTCTTGAAATTGGCGATGGCTTGCGCCTTGTCACCTTTCAGCCGGTACAGTACTCCCAGGCCATAGTAAACCTCGGGCAGGTCGGGCTTGATCTGCTCGACCCGCTCCAGAAGGGGTTGAGCGGCAGCAAGGTCCTGTTGCTGAAGGTAAACGACCGCCTCCAGGTAGAGCGTGTCCGGATCGTCTGGCTGCAGCGTCAGGGCTGTCTTGTACTGGTCGATCGCTTCGGTGAACTGCTTCTGTTGATAGTAGGCGACGCCAAGGTCGGTGTGCGCCGCGACCAGGCTCGGGATCCAGCTTGATGGCTGCCTGAAGGGCGGTTGCAGCCTCGGCGTAGCGGGCCTGGCGATCGTAGACGTTGCCCAGGCCCAGTTGGGCCGCAGCCGCGCCCGGGTTGGCGGCCAAGGCCGCCTTGAACTCGCCTTCTGCCTTCGACAGGTCTCCCGCGTCCACCGCGGCATTGCCGGCCTTGATGAGCGCGGCATCAGCGCTGCCCGCCGGCTCGGGCGCCGCGCCCGTTGCCGGGGCGAGGGCCGGGCCAGCTACAGTCGGGCTGCCGGCCGGGCCGGGCGACAGCGTCCCCTGGGCGGAGCTAGAGCAGGCTGCCAGGCTCAGGAGGATCAGCAGGCTGGCAAATAGCAAAGAAAGGCTCTTGCGTTTCATGGCATATCCTCCAACGGCGTAGCCTCGTCGGAACATCAGCTAACCCTGCTTGTAGTCCAGAACGATGATCTGCGTCTCTTCGGGCAGGTCGCTGCGCATCACGCGCAAGCTTTCTTGCGGGGTCTGTTCACCGGCGACGCCCATCTCCTTAAGGAATTTCGTGAGCGGCTCCAGCTCCGCCGTGGAGACCGGCGTGTGGTAGTGCATCGGGATGACGATGCGGGGCTCCAAGAGGCTGATGACCTCGGCCGCTTTGTCGGCGTCGAGGGCGCCATGTCCCCCAACGGGCACCAGCAAGACGTTGACGTCGGGCAGCGCTTCCACCTGTGCCTGGCTCAGCACCTTGGAGAGGTCGCCCAGATGGCATACCGTGAGATCCGTGAACTCAAACACGAAGATGACGTTCTCTTCCTTTGGCTGGCCTTTGACGGCCTCCAACCACGTCTGGACGCCGGTGATGAAAATGCCTCTCACCTCATACTCGCCCGGCTTGCTGAGGACTTTGGCGTCGCCCTTCACGGCACTGATACCGCTGTGGCCGGGGGAATCGTGGCTGACGGTCACGATGTCGGCCCGCGTCCGGGGCATGGTGTAGCCCAGGGTCCTGTCATATGGGTCTGTAATGATAGTCACGCCTTGCTCCCGCAGCCGGAAACAGGAATGACCAAACCAATCGATATCCACAGAGCTTGCCTCCTGCCGAAAGTCACGTGTGCTCACGCAGGGACACACTGGCCTGGATGATTATACCCTGGCACCGCGCAGGGGCCAAGCGTGAGGCCAAAACGAGCTGGTTCCTTAGAGCCCTTTCCTCTGCCAGGCCATGCGCGCGTGCACGGCCCTTGGCCAGATGGTATGTTTTGTACACCTCTGATTGTGATGCGGGTTAGAGGTGCGGCCGCGAGGCTGGACCCTGTGGCGCACGTGGTTGAGCCGCCTCTCGCGACGTGCCGGCCTCTCGAGCCGGGAGCCACCCGCGGTGCCGGCGCGGGCGGCCGGGGCGGCCCGGTGGCAGTTGACAGCCCCCCTGTGGGAGTTGACATCCCCACGCCATAGGTATGCTTGCTGTACCGATGATTAGCAGCGCTGATGGATGGCAGGCTTCGAGCCTGGCGATTGCCGGGCAGATCCACCCCTCCCCGGCGCACGCGCGAGTTGACACCCTTTCGCGATGTGGTATACTCCGCGCACCTTTGTAATTACAATCTTCCGATTGTAAATTGGGATGTCGTACCCTCTAACCGGGCAGGAGGGAGGTGAGAGAGCGCTACAATGGCATGACGGGTTAGTTCGACGCGATGGCGCTATATCGCGGAGGCGATGCGCGCCGAAATGCTTACCCTCGTGATCGGCGACCTTGCCAGTCTGGAATCTGGTTAGCCGGTCGCCACTGCCGAAAGAAAAGGAGGAAGAGTCATGAAGCCCAAGGTATTCAGCATCCTGTTTGTCATGGCCACGGTCGCCGTTCTGGTGCTGGCGGCCTGTGCGCAACCCGCGCCCACCTCTGCCCCCGCAGCGCCTGCCGCTACCACCGCCCCAGCCGCGCCGGCGGCCAGCAACGCGTTGACGACCACCAGCGCGATGACTTCCACCGCCCCCTCAGCTTCTTCTGGTGGCACTCCGTCTGCTTACAAGGTTGGATTCGAAAATCACCTGACCGGCGATGGGGCGGTCTACGGCCAGAGCCTGATGAAAGGCACACAGCTTGCCGTGGATGACATCAACGGCAAGGGGGGCATCAACGGCGTGCCCCTCCAGGTCATTTACGAGGACGACCGGATGAGCGCGGCCGATGCCCAGACGGCGTTCTTGAAACTGGTGCAGTCCGACAAGGTGCCCGTGGTGATGGGTTCGGCCTCCAGCTCTGTCAGCCTCAGCATCTGCCCGAAAGCCAACGAGATGCATGTCGTGCAGATCTCGAGCGTCTCGACCGCCGAAGCATTGCGCCAGTGCGGCAAGTACTTCTTCTCGGTGATGGCCTCTGACTCGGAGCAAGGCGCGGAGTGGGTCAGCGTCGCCAAGTCGCTCAACGTCACGCAGGCCGCCGTGATGTACATCAACAATGACTACGGCATCGGGGTCAAGGACACCTTCGTCAAAGACTTCCAGGCCGCCGGCGGCACCATCGTGATCGCGCAGCCGTTTGAGGGAGGCAACAAGGACTTCCGCACCGAGGTGCTGAAGGTGAAGGCCACGAACGCCAAGACGGTGTTCATCGTCAACCACGTCGCCGAAGGCTCGCTGGTTATGAAGCAGGCGAAGGAGCTGGGCTTCACGCCGCAGTGGGTGGTCAACGTGTCGATGGAAACCCCGGAAGTGATCCAGCAGGCGGGAGCCGATGCGGTCGAGGGTGCCATTGGGTTGAGCGCCGGCTCGACCCAGACGCCGCAATACAAGGCCTTCCATGATGAGTTCGTCAAGAAGTTCAATGTAGAACCGACCATCTGGTCTAACTTCGCCTACGACACGACGATGCTGGTTGCCCAAGCAATCGGCAAGGGCGGCTATACGGCAGATGGCATCCAGCAGGCCCTCTTCGACGTGTCGAACAGCTTCGTCGGCGCATCCGGGGCCAAGAAGTTCGATGCCCAGGGCTTTTCGCAGGGCTCGTTCGATTGGATGACCGTCAAGAACGGGCAATGGGTGCTCTACCAGCATTAGCCGTGCCAGGCATCTGTTGAGCGCTGCTTGCAGAGACTGCGGCCGTCTGCCAGACGGCCGCAGTCTCTGATCGCAATGCCACCAGCTCTGCGCGCTTCCGAAGGAGGAAGTCGCTCCTGGCAACCACCCGAATTGCGCCTGACGGGATACCGGGGAGAACCTGAATGGCTATCTTGGCTCAGCTCCTGGTCAACGGTCTGATCGCTGGCGGCACCTACGCCCTGGCTGCCGTTGGCTATAGTATGGTCTACGGTGCCTTGAAGTTCATCAACTTCGCCCATGGCTCGGTGGCGTCCTTCGGCGCCTATATCATGTTTGGCCTGGCCGTGGCGTGGCTGCACATCCCTTTTGTGATCGCGTTCTTTGCCGCCATGATCCTTACGGGGCTGCTTGGCGTAATCATCGAGCGGACGGCTTATCGTCCTTTGCGCCATGCTCCGAAGCTCGCGCCCCTGACGACGGCGATTGCCGTCTCGTTCGTGCTGGATGCCATCGTCATGATCGTCATGGGCTCGGACATCAAGAGCTTCGGGCTGCCGACTGAGGAAGGCATCGCGATCGGGCCGGTCTTCATCACACCGGTGCAGTTGATGATCATCGGCTCCAGCCTGGTGCTGATGGTCTTCTTGTATGTGCTGCTCTACCGGACGCGGTTGGGGAAGGCGATCCGCGCCGTGGCGGATGACGTCAACCTGGCTGAAGTCTCGGGCATGGATTCGGACCTGGTGATCTCGGCGGTGTTTGCGATCGGATCGGCCCTCGCGGCCGCTGCCGGCTGCCTGATCGGGTTGGATAGCAATCTCCAGCCGACCATGGGTTTTGTCATCACGGTCAAGGCGTTCGCCGCAGTGGTTTTGGGCGGGCTGGGCAGTGTGCCCGGTGCGATCGTCGGTGGCTTTCTCATAGGCATCGCCGAGAACCTGGGGGTGTGGTACATCCCGGCCGTCTGGAAAGATACCATCGCCTATGGGATCCTGATCCTGGCGCTCTTCATCCGCCCCGCCGGCATCTTTGGTAAGAAGGATCAGGCGACCTCCACGGTGCTATGACATGTGTGGTGAATGGGAGTTGGGGCAATGTCTTTTGACCCTTCGCTGCTAATCCATCTCGCAATCCTCATCACCATTTACGCGATCCTGTCCATTTCGCTGAATCTCGTGATGGGCGCCACCGGCATGTTCAACATCGGCCTGGCCGCCTTCTATGGCGTCGGTGCCTATACATCCGCCATCCTGGCTAAGGTTGGGGTGCCCTGGTTTTTTGACATGTTGGCTGGTGTTTGCCTGGCCGGGCTGCTGGCGTTCGTGGTGGGTATCCCAACGCTACATCTGGTCGGCGACTATCTCGCGGTGGTCACAATGGGCATCGGCGAGATCATGCGCGCCGTCTTTACCAACTGGATGTCTTTGACGCGTGGCCCGAACGGCATACCCGGCATCCCCCATGCGTCGCTCTTCCACATCAACTTCGCGGGCATCAAATTCAATGGTATCACGTTCGATACAGAGCCGAAATTCCTCGCCCTCGGCATCGTCTGCCTGGCGGTAACCTACGTCATCGCCGAGCGTCTGCTGCGCTCGCCGTTTGGCCGGGTGCTCAAAGGCATCCGCGAGGACGAGACCGGGGCGCAGGCGCTCGGCAAGGACACTTATCGTTTCAAGATGACGATCCTCGTCATCGGTTCGGGCATGGGGGGCCTGGCGGGCAGCCTGTTTGCCCATTACATCACGTACATCGACCCATCCAGCTTTGTCATGTGGTTGACCTTCTTTATTTTCCTGATCATCATGCTGGGCGGTCGGGGCAACAATATCGGGGGCATCATCGCCACCGCAGTCTTTGTCACGTTGCGTGAGGGTTTGCGCTTCGTCACCCTGCCGCAGTGGCTGGACCCGTCGGCGTTGCAACAACTCATTTTCGGGCTGCTTCTGATCGTCACCACGATCTTTCTGCCTCGCGGCTTGATCCCAGAGCGCAAAACGACCTATCGGGAGATGGAAGAACATGCTACAAGTCGAAAACCTCACGAAGGACTTCGGCGGGCTGCGGGCGGTTGATCATTGTTCTTTCGAAGTTAGCTCGGGAGAGATCTGTGGCCTCATTGGGCCGAATGGTTCCGGAAAGACCACCGTCTTCAACCTGATCACCGGTTTTCTGCCGGCTACTTCCGGCATGGTCTGCTTCAAGGAAGACGTGATCACTGGGCTGCCGCCCTATGTGATCGAGCGCCGGGGTATCGCGCGCACGTTCCAGACTGTGCGTGTTTTCCGGGACATGACCGTGATGGAGAACCTGCTGATGGCTCCGAAAGATCAGGCAGGTGAGAACTTTGTGTTGGGCCTGCTCGGCACAGCGCGCGTCCGCCAGCAAGAGCGGGAGAACTTGAGCAAGGCCCGCGATTTGCTTTCCGTGGTTGGCCTCGAGGGTGTGGCCAACCAATACTGCGGCAGCCTCTCCTACGCCGAACAGAAGATGGTCGAGATCACCCGGACATTGATGACCGACCCAGATCTGATCTTGCTCGACGAGCCTGCCTCAGGCATCAATCCCACGCTCGTCAACCAGATCCTGGACTACATCCGCAGGCTGCGTGTCGAGATGCACAAGACCTTCCTCATTGTCGAGCATGACATGCGGGTCATCATGAATCTCTGCAATCATCTCGTCGTGCTCAACTATGGGCAGAAGATCGCTGACGGCACACCGGCCGAGGTGTCCAGCAACCAAGAAGTCATCGGCGCCTACCTGGGTGGATGAAAAGCATGAGCGACAACAGCAATGGCGAACAAGATGCGATTCTGGCAATCGATCAGCTGGTGGCAGGTTATGGCAAGAGCGAGGTGTTGCTCGGCATCGACCTGGTGATCAAACGGGGTGAGATCGTTACGATGGTCGGCGCAAATGGCGCGGGCAAGTTAACGACGCTGCGCAGCATCTTCGGCCTGACCGACGTGCGGGCCGGGCGCATTCATTTCAAAGGCAAAGACATCACAGGACGCAAGTCTCATAGGATCGTTCCCTTGGGGCTGGCTTTCGTGCCTCAGGAACGCAACGTTTTTCCCTCGCTGTCGGTCTATGAGAACCTGGAAATGGGCGCTTACACGCTGCCTCGCCAGCGCATCCTCGAGAACATGGATGCGGTCTTCGGCTACTTCCCGATACTAAAGGAGCGGCGGGAACAGAAGGCGGGGACCCTCTCGGGCGGCGAGCGGCAGATGCTGGCCATCGGCCGGGGGCTCATGACCAACCCCGACCTGCTGATGCTGGACGAGCCCTCGCTCGGGCTGGCGCCGTTGGTGGTCGATGCGGTATTCGAGGAGATCATGAGGATCCACGAACGGGGGACGACTGTCTTCCTGGTCGAGCAAAACGCTCGTCGCGCGCTTTCCGTGGCCGACCGGGCCTACGTGCTGGAGCTGGGTCAGATCCGCCACGAGGGCTCGGGCCAGGCGTTGCTGGACAACCCCGATGTGCAACGCGCGTATCTGGGAAATTGAGCGGAGCTCAACTCCACTCGGCGCCCAGACGCACGACCAGCCGGCGCAGCTCGAGTGAGCTGGTCAGACAATACTGCGGTCCGATGTTCAGCACGCGTTCGTAGAGCAGGCGCATGCCAGCCAATTCTGCCAAGCGCTCGGCGATCAACGACTCTGGCTGGGCCATCTCGCCGGCGAGAATGGCCAGCGGGCACCACTCTTCTTGATGATGTGAGAAGAAGCAGATGATGTCCCATTGCAATGGGTCGCGCGCGTAACATTGCAAGAACGCCAGGTACATCTGGTCGGCAACGTCCTGTGCGCGTCCGGTCAACAACTGGTCGGGAATATAGCTTGGCTCTCCCTGGCCCAAGCTCAGGATCATGAGTAGCCCCCTGAGATGATGGCAGCACGTGTGTGGTCCGAACCCTTCCGGCCCTCTAGCAAACTAACATGCGCCAGCCAAGACTGCAATGGTACCTGGGGACTACTTTTCAGAGCATTGTGATTTGACGCTTGCGGTGGAGCTATGGATTATCAGGTCCGCCTCCCGGTGTTCGAGGGACCGCTGGATCTTTCACTGCATCTGATCGAGCGTGAAAAGCTCGACATCAGCACTGTCTCGCTGGCCCTCGTTACGGATCAGTTTCTTGACCATTTGCATGGGATCGAAAGCGTCCAGGCGGCCACCCTGGCCGATTTCCTGGCTATGGCCGCCCGGCTGGTCTGGCTCAAGTCTCGCCTGCTGTTGCCCCAACCCGCCCGGCCGGCGGAAGAGATGGAAGAGGACCCCGGCGAAACGCTGGCGCGCCAGCTCCGCGAATATAGGCGCTTCAAAGATGCAGCGCAGGCCTTGCAGGATATCGCGGCGGGCCGGCGCGCGATATGCTGCGGATCGCGCCGGCCCCCGAAGTGGCGCGACATCTCGAGGCCGGCGTGGTGGGCCTGCCCGAGTTCCTGGCCGCCGTGGCGCGGGCGCTCGGGGCTCACCCTGCCGGCCCGGGGGTGGGCAGTGTGGTGGTGCCCTTCACGATGACGGTGGACGACCAGATCCGCCTCATCGGACGCCTTACGAGTGGGTGCCGGACGGTCACTTTCCAGTCTCTTCTGCAAGAAATCCAACGACACGTTACGGGGCAGCGCCGGGGGATCATCGTGGCCGAGGTCATCGTCACTCTGCTGGCTGTGCTGGAACTGCTCAAGCGCCGCAGCATCGTGGCCAGCCAGGAATGTCCTTTCGGGGAGATTCTCATCACAAGGCTGCCGGGGGCCGAGATCCCCGCCGGTGGAGAGTCAGGCGAGGCGGAGCCAGGCTGCCGATGACTCAGCATCCTGCGGCCGCATAGGCCGCGAGCGCAATTTCGGCCAGCCCATCCCAGCTGTACATGGTTCGGGCACACGCCCGGGCGGCCACGCCGAGCCGGTTGGCATGCTCGGGATCGGCAAGCAGCGCCAGAATCGCTTCGGCGAAAGCCACGTGGTCACCAGGAGGCACCAGCAGCCCGCAACCGGCGAGCATGGTGGGCAATTCGCCGACCTCGGACGCGACCATGGGGAGGCCGGCGGCCATCAGCTCCAGCACCTTGGCGCTGCAGCGGGCGCGGTTCGGCAGCGTATCGGCCCATGGGACAATGGCCAGTTCCTGGCCGGCGAACAGCCTGGGCAAGAATTGCGGCTCGGTCCAGCCTGCGACCTGCACCCCAGGCAGCCGGCGCGCCAGCTCCCATTCCTCCCCCCCACCCCGCGCCCGGCTATCACGAGCTTCGCCGCCGGCAGGCGCTCGCTGACCAGCCGCCAGATCTCTGCGACATCCGCGGCCCGCACGCCAGCAAAACGCGTGTAGAGCAGGATGGAGGGCGCCTTGCGGGGGCCATCCTCTTGGGATAGGGTTGAGGAACGCTGCGGGCCGTCCGGCCGGTCATTGGTGGCGACCCCATTAGCAAGCTTGAAAACCCGGGACGGGTCTGCGCCCAGCGCGATGGCTCGCTCGCACAGGCATTCGCTGGCGGCAGTCCAGGCGCCGGCGTGTGAGAGGCCGTAGCGTTCCTGCCATGCGAAGACCCGGCGCTGCGCGGAAGTGTAGCCGGTGCGCGGGTCGTCGTTCCAGCCTCCAGGGCCTTCCCAATCGTCGGTATCCACCACCAGGCGTGTGCCGGGCGGCCAAACGCCGCCTTGGCGAGGCGGCGCCGGGGTGCGTGTGCCACGCTCAAGCTGCCAGAGCGCCGCCGCCACCAACCCTGACGGCCCTTTGGGCTTGAAGGCGTGCACGACATCCGGACACCAGGCCCGCACCTCAGCGAGGAGGCGCCAGGCAAGACGCACTTGCCAGAAACCGTTGCTCCCGGCTGCGCCTGGCGGAAGGGGCAAGTTGATCACCGTGACGCCGCCCTCGCGCCAGCAGAGGCCAGCGTCTTCGGGGCTGTCGTAAGGGGGCACGAAAAGCCGCACGTGGTGGCCCCGCCACGCGAGGGCTTGCGCCAGCGGGAGCACCCGGGCCCTGGTCGTGCCCTTGGCCCGCAAGCCGAAAGGTGCCACCAAAGCGACGCGCATCGAACGGATGACCTATTGCGCGGAGGCAGCCATCGCCGCGGCGACGCCGGCGCCCCGCTCGAACGGATGGCCGCACCTGGCCAGCGCGCTTTCCACGGCTCCGAGGGCGCCGAGGATATCACTCAGGCTCACGGCGCCCATGTGCCCGATACGGAAGTATTCGGCCTTGATGGCAGGATGCAGGCCCCCGGCAAGCACGACGCCTGACTGCGCCGCGTGAAGCAGGAATGCGGCGCCTTGCACGCCCGCCGGGTAACGCGGGGCCGTCATCGTGTGGGCGACACAATCCGCCCCTGACGGTACTTGCCCCAGGCCCAAAGCCGCGATGCCCGACTGCAAGGCGCGGGCCAGGCGTTGGTGCCGGGCCCAGCGTCCCTCCAGGCCCTCGGAAAGGATCTGACCCAGGCTGACGTTCAGCCCGCAGACCAGGTTGACCGCCGGCGTACCGAAATAGGCGCTTTGTCTGGCCTCATAGGCCCGCATGGCGGGCAGCCAGTTCGACCAATCCGCATAGTAGCTGCCCACGGGCAGATGGCGGGCCTCGAAGGCTCGCAATGCTCGCGGCCCGATCATCAGCAGGGCCAGGCCCGGAGGCACCCCGATGGCTTTCTGCGAGGCCGTCAGCGCCAGGTCCACCCCCCAATCGTCCATGCGGAGCTCTTCGCCGGCAACGGAACAGACGCCGTCCACGACGACGAGGGCGCCATGGGCCTGGCCCAGCCGGGCGAGCGCCCTCACGTCGGCCAGCACGCCGGTTGACGTGTCCACATGGGTGATGGTCATCAGCTTGAAACGGTCACCCCGCAGGGCGTGCTCGACCTCGACCGGGTCGGGCGCAGAGCCGATCGGGGCGTGCACTTGCGTTACCCGCGCGCCGTAGCGCTCGAGCAGGGCCGCGAAACGCTCGCCAAAGTAGCCCGTGCTGAGCACCAACGCGCGATCGCCCGGCTCCACGAGATTGCTGCCGGCGGAATCCATGGCCAGCGTGCCGGAGCCTGCCAGCACCAGGGGTTGGCCTTCGGCGCACAGAAAGACCTGGCGCATGCGCTCGAGGGCCTGCCCAAACACCTCGATAAAGCCAGCTGACACGTGGCTGTCGCTCGGTGCCCCGACGGCAGACAGCACGGCCGGCTCGAACTCGATGGGGCCTGGGATCATAAGCAGGCTGCGGTTTTTCATGGGCCACGCTCCTTTCGGCATCGATGGACAGCAGCGGAAGTCATGGTTTTACAGGTCCTTAGCCGGGCAACCGGGCCTTGACCTTCAGCCAGTCTTTCCGGTCCAGGAAACTGCCCCGGACGTTGCCTTCCATTTCCAGGTACATCGGCCACGGGATGGTAAAGGAGAGCAGGTCGGCAGGCACGTTGGGCCGGGCGCTGATGTCGGTCATCCCGAGCACGGCGCGGAAAGGCTCCTCCAGGTTGAGCCGGTCAGGCAAGAGGCAGACGCTGCCGCAGCCGGCCGCGAACCGCAGGATCACGTTGTCGTTGGTCGGCCGTCCGTAATTCGCGAGCGTTGCCAGGGCCGAGATTCTGATCGGCGTTGGCCAGGAAAACCACCAGACGTGGGCTCTCCTCTTCCGGCTGAACGGCTGCAAGCGGTTTGAACACTCGATAAGGGTGCGGGTCGATGGTGCTGGGCTGGCCGCCCATGGCTTCCTTGGCCAGCTCTGGTGTCTTCTTGTACCCTTCGCCCTCCCGGTGGCTCGGCCCGCCGCCCACGGAGAGGAAGTGTGCGAAGGCATCGGGATCGCCCCAGCCCGCCGAGAATTCCAGGCCGACCATACCGCCCGGGCAAGGCACGGTATCGCGATCGAAGACGACAGTCTTGCCCTCCGCCGCCGCACACAGCATTGGGATCAAGCAGCCCCGCGCTCCCTGCTCGTACTGGAGCGCCCCTTCCGGCTTCTCGTTCGTGAAGATCAATGCCACCGGGAGCAGGCGCAGCTTCAGTTCATCGGCAAGAATGCTCTGCATCTCATATCCCTCCATCGCAGTCAGTCTCGGAGGTTCATAGGGAACCATCCATGGAAGATTTTAGGCCAGTTCTGGGGAACCGTCAATGATCGTGTGAGCGCAGGAACAAAGCGCTTTCTTCCGGCAGGGCCGTGTTGATGAACATGCCGCTGCCCATCTCGAAGCCCGCGGCTTCGTTGACGCGCGGGATGATGGATAGATACCAGTGGAGATAATCGCGCTCCGAGCGCTGCAGGGGCGACGAGCGGATGATGAAATTGTAGTCCGGATCGTGCAACCCGGCATAGACGCGGTGCAGCACGTCGCGCAGGATGTGGCCCAGGGCTACCAGCTCACCGGGCTCAGCCGACAGGAAGCTCGGCCGGTGCGTGCGGGGCACGATCCAGGTGTGGAACGGCGACAGGGCTGCATAGGGCACGAAAGCGACGAAGAGCTCGTTGCTCGCGATCAGCCGTGTGCCTTCTGCGCTTTCGGCCTGCCAGAGGTCGCAATAGACGCAGTTGCCCGTATCATCGAAATAGCGGCCGGCCTCCTCGATGCGGTTGCGCACATCGTACGGCACCAGAGGCAACCCCAAGAGCTGTGCGTGAGGATGCTCGACAGATGTGCCGGCGCTGAGCCCGTGATTCTCGAAGAAAACGATGTGCTCGATGCGCGGATCGCGTGCGAATGCCTGGCCGCGCGCCTGAAAAGCAGCCAGGGTCTGTGTGACGGCTGAGCTGTCGAGCAAGGCCAGGCAGGTGTTCGTGGACCGGTGACTCCACGATGATCTCGTGGCGCCCCACCCCGGTCATGCAGCGGTGGATGCCGTCGAAGCAACGCACGCGTTTGCCTTCGCTGTTCAACGCGGGGTATTTGTTGAGCAGCGCGCGCAGCGACCACGGCCCCTCGGCGGGCCAGCGCAGCATCTCCATGGTGGCCGCTTCCTCATTGCCCGGGCAAAAGGGGCAATCGGTCTTCCTGGCCGGGCGCTGCTCGGTCAGCTCGCTGGCCTCGTTGCAGAAAATCGTGTGGTCGTCGTGCTCGTTCTGTGGCGATGATCACCCATTCTCGGGTGGCAATCGACTGGCGGATCTCCGGCACTCGGCGCCTCCTGGTGCGCATAGCAAGGTGACGCACAGCGCAAAGCAATTCGCAAGATATGACGGCAAATTGTCGCATCAACAGCCGCGTGCATCGTGAAGATTGCGCAGGAACTGCCGCAAACCGCAGAAGTTGGTTTGACAAGGGCCGCCGACTGGGTTAGAATCGGCTTGCATCTGGCGACGTAGCCAAGCGGCAAGGCAGGGGTCCTGCAAAACCCCCATCGCCGGTTCGAATCCGGCCGTCGCCTCAGGCATCAGACGAACGAAACCGGCCTCCATATGGAGGCCGGTTTCGTGTTTCCAGGCTTCTAGGGCAATTTGCGCACGACCTCTGCCAGCCTTGCCACCGCGTCCTCGATTTCGGAGGGCGTCAAAGCGCAAAACGGCAGGCGGATGAAGGCGTCGCCGCCCCCATCGGCAAAGAAACCGCGCCCGTCGGTCAACTCCAGATTAACCTGGCGAGCGCAGGCGAGCAAGACATCGGCGGAGACGGAAGCCTGCAGCGAGACGCTGGCGAAAAAGCCGCCGGCCGGCCGCAGCCAGGTGGCGAGGCCGTCCATCTGTGCGGCCAGGGCCGCCAGCATGGCGTCGAGCCGTGGCCGATACAGTTCGCATAGGTGGGAGATATTCGGCTCCAACCAGCCGCGACGGATGAATTCGTAGACGATCGCCTGGTTCAGATAGCTCGAATTGATGTAAGTATCCTCGGCCATCTTGGTCGAGGCGCCGCGGCCAGCGTGTCAGGGAGGATCATGTAACCCACACGCAGGCCCGGGCTGATGAGCTTACTGTACGACGACATCTGTAGGACGCGATCCGGCGCCAGCTCGAACAAGCTGGGCAGGGCTGCCCCTCGATAGCGCAGCCGGCGATAGGGCACATCCTCGATAATCCAGAAACCGTGCTGTTGGGCCAGCGCGGCCAGCCGCCGCCGCTTTTCGAGCGAGAGGACGGAACCGCTGGGATTCTGGAAATCGGGGATCATGTAGAAGAGCGCCGGCCGGTCGCCGCTCGCCAGGCGGGCTACCACCGCATCGACGTCGGGCCCATCGGCTTGCAGCGGGAAGCCTACCACACGCGCCCTGGCGCGCCGGTAGATTGTCAGGGCCCGGTCATAGGTGGGTTCTTCCACATAGACCGGCATGCCCGGCTCGATCAACAGGCGAGCGCAGAAGTCGGCCAGCTGCAATGAGCCCTGGCCAAGCAGCACCCGATTCTCGGCTACCCCTGCCTGCTGGGCAATCAGGGCGCGCAACGGCGCATAGCCGCCGGCAGACCCGTACTGGAGGATGGTATCCCCTTCCTTCGCCAGCACACTCTGGGCGCATTCTGACAGCTGCGCGGTCGGGAACGACTCGGGCGGGGGCACACCCCGGGTGAACTTGAGTGATGACGGAGCCATAACGGCGCACCTGCCTTAGAATTGACTTACACCTGATATACCACGAGTGCAAGATCGCGTCAATTGTGTGGGCCTGGGAGCCAGATCCCTTCTGGACCGAAGCAGCTCAGCTCGCGGTGCAGGGCATGGCCGGGGTCCCGTCATCGCCATCGAGGCCGGGCAGCATTGGGGGAGCAGTGGCCTCGGCCTCCGCCTGGGCAATCCGGCGGCGCTGCAATCTCGCAGTAGGCCGGCGCCGTGTCGAACCCGACGTAATGGCGTGCGTGCCGCACTGCCGCCACGCATGTCGATCCCGAGCCGGCGAATGGATCAAGCACGACGTCGCCCACGAAGGAATACAGCTTGATGACGCGTTCGGCGAGCGCAACCGGGAAAGGCGCAGGGTGCCCATCTTGCGCGCCGATTTGGCGCGATCTCCCAAAGTGACAGGGTCGCCTGCATAAACTCTTCGGGGGAAATGTCCGAGACGCCCTTGTCGCGGCGTTCATAGCCCTCTTTGGCGAATACCAGCAGGTACTCGTGCAGGTCGCGGAGCCGTGGGGAACTGGCGCTGCGCCAGCTGCCCCAGGCGCAGCTGCCGTTGGCGCCCTTGCCTCTGAGCCAGATGATCTCCCCCATGGGGAGAAAACCGACCTGCATGTGGAGCTGGAAGAAATACGTGTGCAAGGGGATATAAGGTTTGCGGCCCAGGTTCGCCAGGTTGATCACATAGCGTCCACCCGGGAGCAGGACGCGGTACACCTCCCTCGTGACACGGCGGATGAGGCTGAAGTATTGGTCCAGCGTCAGCTCGTCGTCGTAGTCCTTGCCCACGTTGTACTCGGCGGCGACGTGAACGCCAGGGCCACTGACCCGTCGGGGATAGGCATGCTTTCCGAGGATTGGCAGCAAAAGCAGTTCGTGCCAGCGGTTGGCCGGGCCCAGTGGGGTGTGGCGGGAACCTTGCGGTTCAGTGCCGGCGGCTTCGTGGTCTTCGCCGGGCATCTGGCCGGCAGGGCCCGGTGGCAGCGATTGCCTCTTCACCACATCGGGCACCGTGTCCCCGCCGGCCTGCGCATCATTTGGCTCGGCCGTCCACCCTGCCGGGGCGTAGAGGGGCCGGCTGTAGAACCTGGATGCATCATGTGCTTCGCGTTTTGAGGTGCCGAAAGATTTGGTCGCGGTTCGCTTGGCCAAAGCGTTCTCTCCGCCTATCCGCCCTGCGCTCGTCAACGGGTCAGGCAAGATACCCGGTATCCCAGCGTGTCGTCCCGGGCATCCTGCCTGTCTTGCTTGGGAACCCCTGCGGTCACCGGGCTCGTCCGGGCCGCTTGAGAGGGCTCACGAGATCGGGCCGAGAGACTTTGCCGCGCGGTCGGTTGCTGTTTTCTGCTACTTGAAGACGGCCGGGGGCGAAAGCGGGATCAAAGGGCCAGCTCCCGAGGCCGTGGTCTCGCCGATCCAGAACTTCGCAGGCGCGGGTATTTGGCCCTACCTGGAAGACCTGTACGTGGAAAAGCCCGTTGTCGCTCGTGCCACCTTGCCAGAAAAGTGCGAGGGGATCGACCACATCGTTGGTAGTTCCCTTGCCGAGCGCGCTCACCGTCAGATCGCCGCCGGCCAGGCTCCTCCACTGGGAATCCGTGTACACGGTGAATCCGACGGAGTTGGGAGGAAGACCCGAGACGAGGAGCTGCGTGGGAGCGTTGCCTCCCTTATGCGTGTAGTCGAACTCCATGGGGGCGCCCGCGATCCACTGCCAGTTGCCTATGCCTGTGCGTGCGCCTCGGTCGGCACGGCCGTGGCCGTGAGCGCGAGCGTAGCCGACAGCGCTCCGCCACCCGTCTCGGAGGTTGCCACCCCGGCAGAAGCAGCCGGTGGCGTCGCTGCGCTGATCGCGGCGGTGG
>CAWEHT010000126.1:0-23036 GCA_963808455.1 uncultured Chloroflexia bacterium
TGCTGTCGGGATAGCGTTCGGTAAAACCCTGCAGAATCTTCTCGGCTACCGCGTCGTCGCCTGCCTCGTGGCCGGCCTCGGCGTCGAGAAAATCCTCGTAGTCGGCCAGCTCCCCATCGGCCCGCCGCGCCTGCGCCAGAGCAGTTTCCGCATCGGCAAAACGCTTGTCGAGCAGATAGGCATGGCCCAAAGCCAAATACGCCGCCGCCGCGGCATCGCCCGTATGGCTGTGCGCGTAGGCAGCAACAGCAGCGTAGGCCTCAGGTGTGCGCAGAGTGGCCAGTTGCTGGGCCATTGGCTCCAATTCCTTGGAAGCGACGAAGGCCAGCCTGATACGGTGGGTGCGCGCCACACGCGCCGCGCGGCTGGCCCGGTGCGTGGGCCTGGGCTTCGCGGCGCGCTTCTTCGTCGCCGAGGGCTTCGCCGAATTTGCTTGCGCAACGCCGGAGCTGGATGTGTTTGCGGCGGGCGTCGCCGTGGCTTGCGACCCACCCAGCCGCGCCATGGTCAGAACTCCGAGAAGAATCACAAGGCAACCAGCGCGGCGGCCAACGATAGGCCGCGGGGAGAAGAAACCAGACATAATTCCACTTTATGCCGATTTGGGGGCCGATAGGCGGTGGGAGAATCAGTCGCGTTACGGCGTGGCTCAAACAATGGGATTTGGTTTCCTGGCGCTCGGTCCGGTACACTCTACGTTTACCGGCTCACTTGAGCGCCTTTGGGCGTTCCAAAGGGTCTGCTTAGGCAATCTGCCGCGATTTTTCGCATCCGAATTCCATGTCGACCATCCAACCGGTAGCAGGACAAGACGAGCAACATCCCGACGTAGCCCTGGTCGAGAGGGTTCGCGCCGGGGATCTCTCGGCCTACGACACGCTGGTGCGCAAGTACGCGTGATTTCGTTACCGTCGCCCGCAGCGCGGGGAATCACCACTCTCGATTGTGGTGCGGGAGATCGCCCCTAACGCCACCGGCGTCTTGCTGGTGGAATTCGGCGTGAGGGCCGCCTGGGCGCCCATCCTCATCGGCTCTCTCGGCTTCCTTGGCGTCGGCGTGCGGCCTCCCACGCCGGAGTGGGGCCTGATGATGGCCGAGAACCGCGTGGCCATGGACGTCATGCCGCTGGCCCTCCTGGCGCCGGCGGGCGCGTTAGCCGGGCTCGTGATCGGTATCAATCTCTTCACGGATGGCCTGGCCCGGCTGCTCGGGCGCCAGGTCCGTTTCGGCGATTGAGCGACCGGGCCGAGGAGCACCGGGAGGGAGACCGCATGGAAATCGTGCACACGCTCTGCGCCATGTGCAGCGGGGACAACTGCGGCATCGACGTTTACATCCAGGACGGCGAGATCGCCGACATCAAAGGCACGCCCTCCAACCCGCTGAGCGAGGGCCGGCTTTGCGTGCAGGCACGCAGTGCCCGCGAGCTGGTGGCCGATCCGCAACGGTTGAGCCATCCGCTCCTGCGCCAGCCGAACGGGGAGTGGGGGCGCATCTCCTGGGACCAGGCCCTGGACACCATTGCAGCGCGACTGCTCGACGTCAAGGCGAAATATGGCGCGCAGGCCTTCGCCCTCTGGGAAGGGACCCAGATGTGGCAATTCATGCGCGACGGCTGGGACCGGCGCTTCCTGAACCTCTTCGGCTCACCGAATTGGGTCCAACACGACCACCTGTGCTACGAACCGTCGGTGATCGCAGAGCGGCTGACCTATGGCCAGGAGCAGATCGACGGTTGGGAAGGCGGGCTCACACGCTGCCTGTTGCTGTGGGGCTCCGATCCGGCCACCAGCCACAATCCCTTTCAGTGGCACGCCGTGCACGAAGCCCAACGCCAGGGCGCGAAACTGATCGTCATCGACCCGCGGCGCAGCGAGGCGGCCAAGCGCGCCGATCTGCACCTGGCGCCACGCCCCGGCAGCGATATTGCGCTGGCACTGGCCCTGCTCAACGTCGTCATCGCCGAAAAACTCTACGACGCAGACTTTGTCGAGCGCTGGACCTTTGGGTTTGACGCCCTGGCCGAGCGCGTCAAACCCTACACGCCGGAGTGGGCCAGCCGCATCAGCGGGGTGCCCGATGACGATATCCGGCGCTGCGCGGCTATGTATTGCAGCGCCCACCCCGCCCACCTGGACGCCGGCAACGCTCTCGAACATCACACGAACTCGGCCCAAACACTGCGCGCTGCGATGATCCTGCGCGCCCTGACAGGTAATCTTGACGTGCCAGGCGGACACGTGCTCGGCGAAGCGTTGCCGCTTGCCAACATGCAGCTGAGCGGGCACCTTCCCACCGGGTTGCGCCCTTTAGGCTCCGACCGCTATCCCCTCTTCGTCGAGTGCGCGGGCTTCGTGCCCGGCAATGCCCTGCTCGACGCGATGTTGACCGGCCGGCCATACCCCATCAAGGCGGTCATCATGCAAGGGACGAATCCGCTGCTGACCTGGCCCAACTCGACGCTGTGCGCGACGCCCTCGCCCGGCTGGACCTGCTGGCAGTGCTCGATCTCTACATGACGCCAACGGCCCAGATGGCAAGCATCGTCCTCCCGGCGGCCAGCGCCTACGAGAAGACGCAGCTGGTTGCCGCCGCCGCGCCCCACGGGCCGGGCAAGCCGGTCTGGTGGTTGGCTCTGCGCCGGCCCCTGGTCGATCCTGGCGAACGCCGTTCAGAATGGTGGTTCTGGAAGGAGCTGGCCACGCGCTTGGGCTACGGCGAGCACTATCCGTGGGCCGATGAAGAGGAAGCCATCGCCTGCCAGCTGGCGCCTTTGGGGGTGAGCATCGCCGACCTCAAGGCGCACCCGGGTGGCATGTACTGGGGCACCGCTCCCGAGCCGCGGCGCTACGAGAAGGCCGGTTTCCGCACACCCTCAGGCAAAGTCGAGCTGTACTCGCACGTCCTCGAGAGTTTCGGCCTCGATCCGCTGCCGCACTATGAGGAGCCGGCAGAAAGCCCCTTGAGCGCGCCCGAGGCCGCAGGGAAATATCCCCTCGTGCTGAACTGCGGACACAAAACGACGTGGTTCACCCACGGCCGCTACCGCGACCTCGCCGGCCTGCGCGCGCACGCGCCCGAGCCGGTGGCCGAGATCCACCCCACGACGGCCACATCTTACGGCATCGCCAGCGGCGATCGGGTGCTGGTCGAAACCCGCCTGGGCCACATCCAGATCAAAGCCAAGGTCACGACAGACGTCCTGCCCGGCATGGTAGGACTGGTCCACGGCTGGGAAGAGGCCAACGCCAACCTGCTGACCGATGACCAGGCCACCGACGCGGTGCTGGCTACGCCTGCGCTGCGCTCGGCCTTGTGCCGCATCAGCCGGGCCTAACAGAGGAGTATACCGTTTTCATGAGCGAATCCATGAGCATCCAGCGAGGCCTGGCCCGCATCACGCCAGACGAGCCGGCCAACCCTGTCGAAGGAGAGCAGGCCGCATCCGGCGCGGACGGCCTGCTCAAGCTGGCCTCGAACGAGAACCCTCTCGGACCTTCACCCAGGGCCGTTGCCGCCATCGCGGCGGCCCTCTCGCAGGTCAACTACTACCCCGACGACGGGGCGTACAAGTTGCGCCGTGCCCTTGCGTCGCATCTGGATGTCCGGCCCGAGCAGGTCCATGTGAGCAATGGGGCCGACGGCCTGATCCGTGAACTTTGCGAAGCCTTCGTGGACGAGAACGATCAGGTCATCGTCAGCGAGGTATCCTTCCCCAACTACGACACGGCAGCCCACATCATGCGCGGCGAGGTCGTCAAGACGCCCTTGCGGGCCTTCGGGCTGGACCTGGATGCCATGCTGGCCGCCATCACAGAACGCACGAAGTTGCTTTTTGTCTGCAACCCCAACAACCCGACGGGCACGATCGTGACCGCGGGCGAAGTCGAGCGCTTCATGGCCCGTGTGCCCGACCGCGTATTGGTGGTCTTCGATGAGGCTTACAAGGAGTTCGTGACCGCCGCCGACTACCCGCAGACGCTGGATTACGTGCGGTCAGGCCGGGAGAATACGATCGTCGTGCGCACTTTCTCCAAAATCTACGGCGTCGCCGGCCTGCGGCTCGGCTACGGGGTCGCCAACCAGAGGGTGCAGGCCGCGCTGCGGGCCGCCGCCGATTCCTTCCCCGTCAACTATCTGGCCCAGGTGGCCGGCGAAGCCGCGCTTGGCGACGTTGCCTTCGTCGAGCAGACGCTGGCTGCGGTCAAGGAAGGCCGCCAATACCTCTATCGCTCGTTCGAGCGCATGGGGCTGGCGTGCGTGCCAAGCCACACCAACTTCATCCTGGTTCGCCTGGGGCCACGGGCGAGCGCCGTCATCGAAGCGCTGCGGGCCCAGGGCGTTATCATCCGGCCGGGAAACGGCTACAACCTGCCCGAGTACGCGCCGCGTTACCATCGGCACCCAAACTCAAAACGAACGGTTCATCCAGGTGCTCCAGCAGGTGCTGGAGCGGTTGAGCCTCCCGGCGTAGCCCTGCAACCCGGCCGCGGGGCATCTCTTGACCCAGGGAAGTGTCGCGGTCGCGTCTCATGGGCAGCCTCATGCTGCGCTCCGCCCTGCTAGTGCCGAAGCGAGGAGCCCTTCCGGTGACACCAGACGGATGCTTCGCTGGCGTCCCGCCGCGGCGCTGGTTGTCTCGTCCACCCGCTCAGCATGACAAACGCCCCTACCGAAGACCCTCTCTGCACATGCACTAGATCGAGGCCAGGGGGTTGACGTGAATAGCGCTGCCGGCGACCGGGCAGGCGTTCTCACACCGGCCGCAGCCGGTGCACTTCAACGGATCGACCACCACGCGCCCGTCGAAAGGCCCGGCAGCGCCGGTCGGGCAGGCTTCGACGCAGACCAGGCATTTGACGCCCTGGTCCCAGGCCAGACAGGCGGAGTGGTCCACGCTCGCCCGGCCAAGCTTCATCTCCGCTCGGGTGATCGGGCGGATCGCGCCCACTGGGCAGACCTGAGCGCACAATTGCGGGCAACTTGGGACGAAAAGACACCCGCCCAGGCGGCCTTTGACTTGCGGCGTGCCCACCCCCGCAATCCCGGCTTGCCAGATGGTCGGGCGAAGCCCGGTCGTGGGGCAAATGCGGATGCATTCCTGACAGAGGATGCACGTGCGCAGGAAATCCGCTTCCGGCAGGGCCCCGGGCGGGCGCACTATCGGGACCCGAGGCATGGCGTGCAGCGTCGCCGGCAGCGCCAGCCCCGCACCGGCAGCGGCCAGCCCGGCCAGGAAAGTCCGCCGCGTCAACTCAGGCCGCGGCGCCGGCTCCGGCGCGTAGTGGCCTTTCAGATAGGGTTTGCCGTCCGGGCCGGTGCCCTGCCCCTCGGCGTGCCACCGCCGGCCGGCCAAGGCGCCCGGCCCAAATGAGATCGCGCCTCGTGGGCAAAGGCTCTCACAGGCCAGGCAGAAGTGGCAGTCGCCGTAGTTCGTGTCGTGCCCTTCCTTCGGAATGGCTCGCATGGGGCAGGCTCGCCGGCACTCGCCACAGCCGTTGCATGCTTCGCCAACACGGCGGACGAGCAGCGAGCGGCGAGACGCCAGGCTCAGCAGCGCGCCCAGCGGGCACAGGTGCCGGCACCAGAAGCGGGGCTGCCATAATTCTAACACCACGATGGCGATGAAGATCGCCGAGGCCGTCAGGTAGGTGCGCAAAAGAGCCTGGTGCAGCGCCAGGGAATCTAAGAGGACCAGTGTGGCCGTGCGCTGAAAGACCACCAGCGGGTCCAGGGCACCCAGGAGTTGCAGAGAGAGCAGACCGCCGGCGACCGCCGCCCCGAGGACTGGCGTAGCGCAACGGGCTGTTGGCCGCCTCCTGGAACCAGAGCACGCGCCTGGCTCCCTGCGACCGGCCGCGAGGCCCGCGCCTCCCCTGCGGCTGCGGGAGGCCGGGCGAGCCCGGGCCGTGGGCCGGGCCGGGGTGGGCCACCGTACGCACGCAGTCTAACAGGGTGCCGATGGGACAAACCCAGCCACAAAAGACGCGCCCCATGCAGGCCGTGAGAGCGAGCAACAAAAGCGGCGCCCCAATGACCGCTGCAGCCCAATCGCGGTGCACGAGATGCCCCAGCAACAGCAACGGGTCCCACGGCAACAGCCAGGACGATAGGCCCGGCGCCGCGTTGCCGGTCAACCGCCCGTAGACGACCGGGACGAAAGGATACAGGAACAGCAGAAGAAAACCTACCTGGACTGCTTTCCGCCCAAGCCTGTCGCTCCAGACGGAGGAGGCGCGGAGTGGGCGGTAGAAAGTGGAGCCTCTTGGCCGTTCCCTGCTGCCTTTCCCCTGGTCTCCCATGGCCGCACGCGGCCCTGTATCCCTCTGCTCGCTGTGCCCCAGTTCCGTTCCTGGGGAGTCCCCCGGCATCCGGTCATTCAAGGGCCGTGTGCTCCTCGCCCGTCCCAGCAGCTGGGTGGGCCTCGGCCTCCGGCAAGGCGCCCGATGGCCCCTCTTCTGGCCTGCTGGCTCCCTCTTCCCTCTTTGCATCGGCCTCTGTCTCCGACGGAGGGTCGTCCGATGCTTCCCCACAGGGAGGCTGCGCGCCGCTGGGCAGATCGGCCGGATCATCGCTTGGCACAGGCTGAGCAGCGGCTCGACGAACCGGGCCTGCGCCCTGTTCCGTGTTCGCGCTTCCCCGTTCGTTGCGCCTTAGCCGCCGGCCTGTCACCACGCCGGCCCCGCCGACCACCGCCGCCGCCGGGATGAGCGCGCCGCTCAGAAACCGGTCGGGATCGAGCACGTCCGGCACCTGCGACGCGCTGGCAACCTCTTGCGCGGCCGGCTGGGCCAGGCCGGGATCGTCAGTGGGCGTCGGCAGCGGCGTGCTCGTGGGGGCGGGTGTGAGGGCCGAAGCCCGCGCGCCGGCCGCCGAGCGGCCGGGCGTCGCGGCCGGCGCGCGCGTGGCAGTCGGGGAGGGCGTCGCGGTGGCCAACCCCAGCGTCGCGGAGAAGGTGCGCAGCCTGCCGTCGGCGGCAGCCTGCTTGACGTCCGTCTCTCCGAGCCCCTGTTCCCCGGCCAGCTGCAGGTACTGCAGCTGCTTGGGCTCCATGTTGAAGTAGTTCACGAAGGCATAGGAGTCGATCAGGACAGGATCGGTGCCCACGACGATCTGGTTCACGCGCTTGACGATGTGCGGGTTGGTGATTTCGGTCTCGTCGCCGCCTGCCTGGCGGGCGTTGCCGAACGGCAGCCGCACCTGGATCGCCTCCAGGATATGCAGGGTAGCCTGGATTGCGGAAGCCGTATTGATATCCACGATGCCCTGATAAAGCTGGGAATGCAGCTGATTGGGCGTCTGCATGAAGCCCATCATGTGCTTCATGCACAAGGTGGCCGGCACGACGAGATGGCTCTTGGCCAACGCCAGGTTGATGCGCACGTCTGACTCGACTGCGGCCTTGAGGAAGTTCAGCTTCTGGAAGTCCGGCGTTTTCGCCTTGGCCAGATCGATGGTCGTGCAGACCTCGTCGGGCGCCGAGTAGCCGTCATAGAAGACCGTCTCGATCGGGAGGCCTTCGAGGGCCTTGCCGATGCCAGAGATCTGCAGGCTGGATTGCTTGTCAAAGATGGTCAGGCGATCGACCACATAGATCTGCTTCGCGCCCGCCTCGTGGACCATCATGATCAGCGCGTGGAGCAGGTCCGGATCGGTCGAGGATGCCGTCTTGGGTGGATAAGCCCAGGTCGCGTTGGGCTTGATGGTGACCACCTGGCCGGCCTTGACGAAACGGCCGAGCCCACCAACGGCATCCAAGGCCACCTTGAGGATCGCCTCGCCGGAATCGCTGCTCGTGCCCTGTGAGACGGCCGCGAGGGGCCATCCCGAGGCTCCGGCCGCCGGCGTTACCGAGGGCACCGAGGGCGCCGCCGCGGCCGTCTCGGCGAGCAACCGGTTCAGTTCGATTCCGACGGCCGCGCCGGCCGTCAAGCGCAGGAAATCACGACGCGAAAGCCTTCGCATTCGCCGCCTCCACAAACTCTCACGCTGAATCCGAAATGGAATACACAGGCGTCAGTAGTTCGTTCGCCAGTCGTGGATCGCCGACATACAAAGCGCCACAAGCAACACGAAACGCGGAGGGGCCAGTTTGTACCGGCGGTCACTTAAGTGCATTGTAGCATCGAGCGCGCCAAAAGCAAATCAGTCCAGCCTGACCGGGTGTAGACGCGAAAATATCGGTGAGTTTCCTTAGCCCGGAGCGTTTGCGCACGCATCGCCCGCTGTAGCAAGCCATTTTCAGCTCCGGGCGGCCCACGCCCGACAGCTCTTGCGTTACACCCAGCCTGGCCGCCACCCAGCGGCCGCCCGATTCGGATGCCACGGCTACCGCCAGGCCGCTCCGCCTGGCAGGCCGCAGGCCATCGACTTCCACCAGGCCAGAGCTGATCGCGTTCCCTTCGGCCGTCTCGACGACATCCGCGCCGGCCCTGAGCACAGCCTCGACCGGCAGCAGGCCCGCCAACTCCTGGCAGCAGCCGACCTGGATGTAGCGTCCGGCATCGCCTCAGGCCGTCAGCCCGACCGGGGCGAGCGCGCCGATCACCCCGCCCTCGTCGCCCCCAGGGCTTCCAGGTAAATGCCGTGCCGCCCGGCCACCTCTCGGGCCTCGGCCTGGTTCACCGCAGCCCCTTACAAGAACAGCTCTTCCCCGGTATGGCTCGCGTCGTAGCCGCCAAGCCTGGCCAGGACGGCCACGTACTCCGGCGTTCGGAGCAACGCCAGCAGGCCGGCCAGGGGTGCGACGGTGCGATCCTCCGCGCGGAGGATGAGGTCGTAGCGCTCGCGGGCGAGCGGTACGAAGCCCAACCCATAGGCGCGTGCCGCGGCAAACAGCCCCAGCCCCACATCTGCCCGCCCTTCGGCCACGGCCGCCGCCACGGCCAGATGCGTGGCCTCTACCCACTCGAAGCCGTGGATCTGCCGGGCCGAGATGCCCTCCATGCGCATGCGGTGCTCCAGCAGCGTGCGCGTACCGGAACCGGCCTGGCGGTTGACGAAGCGCAGGCCGGCCTGGGTCAGATCGGCCACGGCCTGCAGCCGGCGCGGATTCCCGGGCGGGACGATGAGCCCTTGTTCGCGCCCGGCCAGCGTCATCACACACAAGGGCTCGCCTATGAAAAGCCGCCTCAGGATCGGCAGGTTGTATTCGCCGGTCTCCTCGTCGAGGATATGCGCGCCGGTGATGCCGGCCTCACCGTGCAGCAGTGCCAGCAGCCCATCGACGCTGCCTACGTAGCGGGCGGTGAAATTCCCCGGCGGGTCGGCCCGCCGCGCCTGGCCCCACAGCGCTTCCAGCGCCAGGTCGTGGCTCCCCACGAACTGGGTCAGGCGCGCCGCCTCAGAACCCGGCGTGGCGTCCGGCGCGACCGGCCGGCGCCCCGCTAAGGGCCGTTGGCGTCGTTCCCGCCAGGCAGCCAGCTGCAGCTCGAACGCGGCTTCTGCCTCCTCCGGGGCGTAGCCAAGCGCCAGCGTTTCGACCAGGGCCCTTTCGAGCAGGCCGCGCAGGCGATTCTCGCGCTCGGCGCGCAGGCTATCGGTGTTCTGGCGGCGTGCGATGGTGCTCCCGCCGCGCCGGTTGGTCACGATAATGCCATCGTGCTCCAGCAACTGGTAAGATCGCGCCACCGTGCTGGCGTTGACCCCCAGCCGGCGCGCCAGTTGCCGTACGGGTTCCAGCCGATCGCCGGGCTGGAGTTGCCCGGCGGCGACGGCCAGCCGCACCTGTCCCACGATCTGTTGGTAGATCGGCTCTGCGCTCCAGGGGTTAACCCGGATCTCGAAGGGATGGTCCTTCGGCTCGTTCGAAAGCTTTGACCCACCCCGGCCTTCCGCAGGGGGGTTCGTGGAGCTCTCTTTCATCAGTAGACCATCTCTCCTTGCACGAAGGCGCGCGTGCGGGCATCGGCGGGCGAGGTAAAGAATAGCGGCGTCTCTGCCAGTTCCACCAGAGAACCGTTGAGCAACAGGGCAGTGCGGTGGGCCAGGCGCTTGGCCTGAAACACGTTGTGTGTCACCAGGACCACGGTCGTGCCCGCGCGCTGGTTGTGCTCGCGGATCAAGCCCTCGATCAGCGATACATTGTACGGGTCGAGGTTCGCCGTCGGCTCGTCGAGCAGCAGGACGCGCGGCTCGACGACCAGGGCGCGCGCCAGCGCCACGCGCTGCATCTCTCCCCCCGACAACGTTTGGGCCGGCCTCCGCGCCAACCCTTGGAGACCCACCTCGGCCAAAGCGCGGTCAACACGCTCGGCGGCCTTTTCGCCGCGCAAGCGCAAGCTGTAGGCCACATTGTTGCGCACGCTGTCATGCAGCAAGACCGGGCGCTGGAACACGGTCGTCACCTGGCGCCTCACCCCCAACGCCACTGTGCCCCGCTGGGCCGCGCCGCAGAAGCGAATAACCCCTTCCGAAGGGCGCTCCAGAAAGTTGAGCAGCCGCAGCAACGTGCTCTTGCCGGCGCCGCTTGGCCCGACCAGGCCGAGGATTCTCGCCTTCACGCACCGCCATCCGCTCGATCTGGAGCACAGTCCGCCCGCCATAGACCTGCTTCAACGCGTCGACTTCGTAGATCACCGCACGGTCCGGCCTTGCAGGCGGAGCAGGGCAACATTGGCAACGAACGCCAGGAGCAAGAGGATGATGCCCAGCGCCATACCCTGGGCAAAATCGCCCATCGCGCGCGCTGAGCACGATGGCGGTCGTCAGCACACGGGTCCTGCCTTCGATGTCGCCGCCGACCAACATGACCGCGCCTACCTCCGAGATGATGCTGCCGAAGGCGGCCACGATCGCTGCCACGACCCCGATGCGCGCTTCCAGAAGCACGGCCCATGCCTCCTGGATGCGCGTGGCGCCCAGCGACCGCACTTGAAGGCGCAGCCCAGGGTCTACGGCACGCAAAGAGGTCATGGTCAGCCCGGTCACCAGAGGCCACGCAATCACGACTTCGGCCGTGACCATGGCCTTGGGCGTGAACAGCCAGCTCAACACCCCCAGGGGCCCGCTGCGCGACAGCATCAGGTACACGAACAGCCCTACCACCACAGGCGGCAGCCCCATGCCCGTGTACAGCAACGCCGTGATCAAGCCGTGGAAAGGCGAGCGCGTCAGCCCCAGAACGGCCCCTACCGGTACGCCCAGCAGGGTGCTGATGACCAGCGCCAGGAGCGACACCCGCAGGGAAAGGGCTGCGATCTCGACCAGTGCCTCATCGCGGGTAGCTATCAGGTGGAACGCCTCGATCAGGCCCTGCAGCAAAGTGCTCAACGGAGTGTCTCGATGCTGTCCATGAACCACACCGGCGCAAAGAAATGAGATGGGTGCAACTTCACCGCCCGGGCTGGCCCGAACCGAGATATTGCACCCATCTTATCACACGTCTGCGAGATTGCCTCGCTGCAAACGGTCTTCTTTACGACGATCGAGCCCACCCGGCACCTTCAGTGCCCTGCTGGCTGTTCTATGTGCCTCCGATGGGCTGCAGGGCGCCCTCAGAACATGCTATGCGCCGGTCGCTTACTGTGCGGCTGCTTGTGCCGCTTTGTACTCGGCAGAGTCGGGATAAAATAGCGGTTGCCCGTACTTGTCAAGGCCGTAGCTGCCGATGATCTTCATGGTATCGGCCGATTTGAACCACTGCACGAACTTCATGGCCATATCATACTGGACGCCCGGGTGCTTGTCCGGGTTGACCGCCATGATACCATACGGGTTGAGCAGGGTCTTGTCCTTGTTGTCGGCGAGCTTGTCGCTGCCCAGAAGGATCTTCAGGTTGGGCAGCTTTGACGCCGTCGCAAGCCAGGTGCCGCGGTCCGAGAGGGTATAGCCGCCCTTTTCGTTCGTGAAGACCAGGGTCTCGCCCATGCCCTGGCCGATGGAGTTGTACCACGGCAGGCTTTTCGTCGGCGTGATCTTGGCCGAGGCCCAGATGCTCAGCTCCTTGGTCTGCGTGCCCGAGCCGTCACCGCGGCTAACGAAGGTGTTCTGCGTGTTGGCGATCGCCTGGAAGGCTGCCACGGCGTTCGCGGCGCTCGCAACGTGAGCCGGGTCATCGGGCGGCCCCACGATAACGAAGTCGTTGTACATCACGTCGAAGCGTTGCTTCGCATCCCCGGCCTTCACGAAGGCATCTTCCTGGGCGCGGGCGTGGACCAACAGCACATCGCAGTCGCCGGCCTTGCCGATGGCGATGGCCTGGCCTGTGCCGACGGCAACCACATCGACGTGGACGCCGGTGGCCTTCTCATATTGGGGCAGCAGCCAGCCGAGCAGGCCTGTGTCCGCCGTGCTGGTGGTGGTGGCCAGGCGCAGCGTGCCCGGGGTGATCGCCCAGGGGGTGGCCGTGGGCTTCGCTGCTGCGGCTGTGGGCGCGGGCGCCTGCGTGGCCGCTGGCGCCTCCGTGGGCGCGACCTGGGCAACCGCTGTAGGCTGTGGTGGGAGCGGCGTCGCGGCAGGCGAGCAGGCGCCCAGAACGAGGGACGCTGCCAGCAAGACGAGCACCGACAGCTGCAGACCTAACTTCCGTTTCATATGCGTTTATCTCCTCCCTTTTGGCGTTGCGTCCGAGCACCCTGGCCCATCCCTGGTCGTGGGCATCGGCTATACAGGCCCGGCCGGCTTCTCCAGTCCAGAGTCTGGCACGGCCAGAGGTGAAAGAAAGACCGATAGGTTCGAGAGGGATGCAGGACTGTACCGGTTCAAATCGCACATATGATAGGAGAGAGGCAGGGAATTGTCAAGAGCAAGCCCTGATTAACAGAGCAAGCCCTGATTAACTTGACAACATTGCTCGATCTAGTTAGAATCTGAGCAGAGCATAACTTTGGCCCTGTGAATTGATCGCGACTATCGGGAAAGCCATCTATGCAAGCAAGCTGGCCCAGTGAGAATATCGTCCTCGCCCTTCTGTGCGAGCGGCCCATGCACGGTTACGAGTTGGCGCAATGTGTCAAGTCCGACGAGGCCTTGCACGCCATCTGGCGGATCGAGCGCAGCGAGATCTACTTCCTGCTCGGCAAACTGGCCAAGAGTGGCTACATCATCGAGCGCGCCCAGGAGCAGGTCAGTGGCCCGTCGCGGATCATTTTCGAGCCGACCGCAGCCGGCCGCACGGCGCTGGATACCTGGCTGCGAACGCCCGATTTGCATCCGCGCAACCTGCGCACATCGCTCCTGGCGCGGGCCTATCTCGCGCTACGCAGCGATCCCGGGCTGGCGGTCGAGTTGATCGACGTCCAGAAAGGGCACCTGGCGGAGTGGCTGGCCCAGGAGCGCGAGCGGACCATCGCCGACCCGGTGGTGGCGCTCGTACGGCGGGTGCGGGCAGCCCAGGTGGAGGCCACGATCGACGCGCTAAACGAGTTGCGGGCACTCGCGGCATCCCGGTCGGCATGAACCTTCCTCGATGTCCGTGACCGCCGCCGAGAGGCAGAGCGAGCGCCGGCCCACGCGCGGGCTCAAGCCTGTCTCCGGGTGGCCGCTCGGGCTGGCCGCTCTCCCTCTGCTGGTCTTCCTGCTTTTGCCCTTGCTGGCGGTGCTGCGCTTCACGCCGGCACCGATGGTGCTCCACTACCTCGGCGACCCGGCCACGACCCAGGCCATCGTCCTGAGCCTGACGACGAGCACCATCACGGCACTATCGGTGCTGGCCCTGGGGCTGCCGGCGGCTTACCTGCTGGCGCGCAGGCCGCCGCGCCCGGCGCGCTTGCTGGAAGTATTGATCGATCTGCCGACCGTGCTGCCGCCCGCGGTGGCCGGCCTGGCGCTGCTGATGGCATTTGGGCGGCGCGGCCTTCTGGGGAACCTGCTCAACGGCCTGGGGATCCAGGTGGCGTTCACGACGGCCGCGGTGATCATGGCGCAGCTCTTTGTCTCGGCGCCCTATTTCATCAAGACCGCGGCCGTGAGCCTGGCGGCCGTGAGCCCGGACCTGGAGGAGGCGGCCGCGATGGACGGCGCCCAACCCCTGCAAATCTTCCGTCTGATCATGCTGCCTCTGGCGTGGCGCGGCATTGTGGGCGGCCTGGCCTTGTGCTGGGCACGGGCCCTGGGCGAGTTCGGCGCCACCATCATCTTCGCCGGGAACTATCCCGGGCGCACGCAGACCATGCCGCTGGCCGTCTACATCGGCTTCGAGATCGACCTGAACCAGGCGCTCACGCTGGCGGTGATCTTGTTGGCGATATCGTTCCTGGTCCTCACCGGCGTGCGCGCCGTGCTGCGCGAGCAGCGCTACCGGGCTTGACTCACCGGCGAGCAGGGTTCCCCCTCAGCTTTGCCCACCGCCCGCCGGCGTTAGCCACGCGACGCCGGGGAACCGGTCAAAATGACGAATGAGGGCCTTGGACTGCGCCGCGATGTCGGGCGGATCGCCTGTCAGAAAACGCAGGATCACGTTGGCGTCAACGTAGGCACGGCTGGGGCCGTTCACTTGTCTCCTTCCGCGCTTCGCCTGCCCATGAGCTCGTGGACCTCCCGGCGCACGTCCTCCACGCCCGGATAGGGCCGCGTTGCCGGCAGCGCGCCGAAGAAGCTCGCCTAGCGGGCGCTGTGGCACGGGCAGCAACAGTGCGTGTTGCTCTTCGACCACAAAAAGCACCTGATCGCCTCCTGAGAGGCCGAGTGCATCGCGGACCGCTTTGGGAATGGTCACCTGCCCTTTCGCCGTCACGGTAGCCAGATCGGTCGCCATAGGTATCCCCTTACAAGACGAGAGAATTGGGCCGGGAAACTCTCATCAGTCCCCCAACGCCTTGATCAGCGCCTCGCGGGCGTCGGCGTAGTACAGCACTGTGAGTTTCATGGCCATCTCGTCGGACAGATCGTTGAGCTGGCGGCGGGCGGAGATGGGGATGAGCAGCATGGACGCGCCTTTCTCGACGGCCAGCTCGGCGATGTTGACCGCGTTGTAGATAGGATCCAGGCCGCCGCCCAGGTTGAGCCCGCCGACCGCCACCGTCCCGCCCTTGAGGCTCTTGCCCAACAAGGCGCTGCAGAAGGCGAGGAGGACCGGTAGCCCGAGCGCGCCGCCGCTCTTGGCCGCGTCGAAGGCCCTGACCTGCAAGGTGAACTCGTGGGCACGCGGGTCGCGGTCGCCCACCAGGTCACGGGCCCTGACCAGCAGGTTCTGTTCGGCGCACTTGACGCTTTCACGAAGCGGGCCCGGCACGGGGAAGTTGACGACGTGCAGGCCGGTGCCCGGCCCGGCGTTGGCTTCGATGCGGTAGAGCGCCGCGGCCTCTTCCGAACCACCCGGGCTGATCGCCCACACCTGGCCGGGTGGCAGCGGATCGCTGCCCACCGACGCTTCGCTGTGCAACTCCGGCGTTACGACGAACTGCTCGACGCCTTCGGCCCATGACGTAGCTGAAATGCGTGTTCCGGAACTCGGCGCTGCCGACGCGCTTCTGCTGTTCCTTGACCCGCCGCCGGCATTCCATGGCCAGCCGCACGGCCCACTCCAGGTCCTCATCGGCGACGGGCATGTCGCGGTCGGGGTACAGCAGCTTGACCAACCCGTTTACGGTGTGGTTGACCGCGGCGGTGTCGCGGCCGCTGAGCGCGCCGCCGTAGCGGACCCGGCCCTGGACCAGGCCCAACCGGTTCTCGGCACGCAGCTGGGACCAGCTCTCGGAGAGGAAATCGCTCACAAGCCCAAAATGATCCGTAAACAGAGACTTGTCGAGCTTGGGCACGTCCCAGCCGGGCAGGTAGGCGTGGATGCGGTCCATGAAGGCGGTGTCGTTGCGCATCTCCGGAGGCAGAGGGCTGAACAGATGGCCGACACGCTGCTGGTGCTCCACGTCGACTTCGAAATTCCCAACCATGACGATGCTGCCGTCTGCACGGATGTTCTCCTTGCCCGCGGCTGAATTCGCCGGACGCCATGTAGCCTTTCATAATATTGACGCCGTCTTTTTGGTCGAAGGACACGCCGGAGATCTCGTCGAAGCAGACGACGTCGTATAGACAGACCAGGCCGCGTCGCCCGTTGGCGTTGTTCACGAACATGGTGGCGACCGTGGCCTTGCCGCCGCTAACCAGATGCGAGTAGGGCGAGATCTGCTGGTAGAGGTGGGATTTGCCCGTGCCGCGCGGCCCCAGCTCGGCCAGGTTGTAATTGCGCTCGACGAAGGGCACCATACGCAGGAGCAGGATGTCCTGCGCCCGCGGCGGAATCCGTTCGGGCTCGAACCCCACGCTCCTCAGCAGGAAGCGCCGCCACTCTTCGGTAGTGAACGCCCGCCGCCCGCGCGCCAGGTCGTCGACCACACCGCGCTTGGAAAGCTGGATCGGCCGTACGAGCCGGATGCCGAAGGGCCGGCCGTTTTTCTCCTGGGCGATGGCCGCATCGTACTCGAGCATGATCTCGGCGAAGAACCCGCCGGTCAGCATGCGCTCGTGCTCGGCCACGATTTCCGGCGCGATCCGGACATCGCTGACACGCAGGCTGGGCAAAGTGGCCAGATAAGAATCGCTGCGAGTGTCCAGCCAGCGCGGTGATCAGATCGATCAATTTCACGGTGCCCTGCTCGCGGGCCCGCGACTTGAACAACTCCTCCTCGCCGGCGCGCACGGTGCGCTCGCGCATCTGCCGCTCGACGATGGACAGGCCCTCGTCGATATCGCGCTCAACCGTGCTGGCGCAGTAGCGGCCCAGGAGGAACTCGCCCACATAGGTCGGCACAGGATACTGGCCGCGGAACTTCAGGGCCGGATCCTTGCGGACGATGTAGCCGTCGAAGGCGGATGCCGCCAGTTGGTCAAAGGTTATCCAGTTCCATAGGTCAGCCACCCACGATCATCAGCACCTGGGCACAGGCGACCCCGGCGCCGAACGGCGCCACCACGGAACGCAGCTTCGCCGAGGTGATGTCATCCGGCACGAGGAGCGAGACTATCCCGTCCGCCCCAGGCCCCTTGACGTCATCCACGATGCTGGTCGCCACGTCGGCGGCTTTGGTACGGATGTCAACCGTCACGCCTTCGCCGGCCCCTTCCAACTCGACCCGGCGGCGCAGGCCCCGCCGGCTCACCTGCGTGATCGTTGAATGGGCACATTCCTGGCTGCCGCCGCGACCTCGATGATCGGGACGACACACTCCTGCGGGCTGAGCCCGCCGTGCTGGTACTCCAGCCCCGCCTCGAAACAGGCGATCCCGGCGGGACGGCAATGGCCACCGCGGGGTCCGGCGCCAGGGCACGGTGGCGAAAACGGTCTGAGCGCCGGCTTCAGCACGGCGCAGCGGCCATTTGGGTCAGCGTCAGGTGCGACGGCAGGTCGGCCTTGGGCAGGCCGCCGGGCGGCATCAGCGGCCGTGGTCGGTGATAACGAAGATGCGCTTCCAGCCGGCGTCCAGCGCTAGCGATGGTTTCGGCCAGGCCCTTCAGCTCTGGAGGCAGGTGGTGGGCGATCTTCCAGCCGTGCCCATGGCCGTACTGGTCGATGGCCCCGGCCTCGGCCCAGCCGGCCCGCGTCGGGTCGCCCGCGCCCGCCGCCGGCGGCACGGAATAGCCCGCATCCTGGGGGCAGCTGCGCAGGGCCGCGGCGTTCGCCGGCGCGCAGCTGGCTTCGCGACCGGTGTGGGCCCGGGCACACCTGCGGCAAACTGCGCCGCCGCGGGCGAGATGGCGGGTTTTGCCGTGGGTGTGATGTCCGGCGACGCGGCGAGGTTCGAACTGGTCTGGCAGGTGTAGCCGGCGGCTTGCAGCTCACCTCCAGCCTCCGGGCGGCATCGAACCGCAGGGCATCGGTGAAGAAGATGCACGAACCGGCTTTGCCACCGGCTCGGGCAGGGCTCTGGGCACGTCGCACGTGGCAGGTTCGGCGAGGACCGCGTCTTGAAAAGCCCGAGCGGCCGCTTCCAACCAGGGCCGGTAAAGCGCGAGAATGGCTGCCCCCTTCACCACGGCCGCATCCTCTGCCGTGGCCACCGTGGCAAGGGCGTCCAGCACCGCGGCGTCCGCCTCCAGCCTCCTCCGGCATAGGCGTCGGCAATGGCCTCGACGCTCGCGCCGCCCAGCGACATTTCGGTAAGGAGGGCCAGCCGGCTGAATGGGGCCAGGCTGGCGATGGCGCTGGCCCACTTGAGCCGGCTGGCCCTCCTTACCGAAATGTCGCTGGGCGGCGCGAGCGTCGAGGCCATTGCCGACGCCTATGCCGGAGGAGGCTGGGAGGCGGACGCCGCGGTGCTGGACGCCCTTGCCACGGTGGCCACGGCAGAGGATGCGGCCGCGGTGAAGGCGGCGCCATTCTCGCGCTTTACCGGCCCTGGTTGGAAGCGGCCGCTCGGGCTTTTCAAGACGCGGTCCTCGCCGAACCTGCCACGCGCTACGTGCCCAGAGCCCTGCCCGAGCCGGTGGGCAAAGCCGGTTCGTGCATCTTGTTTACCGATGCCCTGCGGTTTGATGCCGCCCGGAGGCTGGAGGTGGAGCTGCAAGCCGCCGGCTACACCTGCCAGACGAGTTGGACCCTCGCCGCGCTGCCGGCCATCACACCCACGGCAAAACCCGCCATCTCGCCCGCGGCGGCGCAGTTTGCCGGAGGTGCGCCCGGGCTCACACCGGTCGTGAAAGCCAGCGGCGCGCCGGCGACCGCCGCGGCCCTGCGCAAGCTGCTCGAGGATGCGGGCTATTCCGTGCTGCCGGCGGACGGTTGCGGCGACCCGACGCGGGCCGGCTGGGCCGAGGCCGGGGCCATCGACCAGTACGGCCACGGGCATGGGTGGAAGATCGCCCACCACCTGCCTCCAGAGCTGAAGGGCCTGGCCGAACGCATCGCTGAGCTGCTGGACGCCGGCTGGAAGCGCATCTTCGTAATCACCGACCACGGCTGGCTGATGCTGCCCGGCGGCCTGCCCAAGGCCGACCTGCCGTCGCACCTGACGCTGACCCGAAAGGGCCGCTGCGCCGTGCTGAAGCCGGGCGCTCAGACCGCTTTCGCGACCGTGCCCTGGCGCTGGGACCCCGCGGTGGCCATTGCCGTCCCGCCGGGGATCGCCTGTTTCGAGGCGGGGCTGGAGTACGAGCACGGCGGGCTGAGCCCGCAGGAGTGCGTCGTTCCGATCATCGAGGTCGCGGCGGCAGCCAGGAATGTGCCCACGGCAACGATTACGCAGGTGAGCTGGCGGGGCCTGCGCTGCCGGGTCGAGTTGGAAGGGGCCGGCGAAGGCGTGACGGTTAACATCCGCACCAAAGCTGCCGACGCGGCGACCAGCATCGTGGATGACGTCAGGGGGCCTGGGGCGGACGGGATAGTCTCGCTCCTCGTGCCGGACGACGACCGCCTCGGCGAAGCCGCGTTCGTGGTGGCGCTGTCGGGCGCCGGGGTCGCCTGCGCCCAGGTGCTGACGACTGTGGGTGGCTGACCTATGGAACTGGATAGCCTTGACCAACTGGCGGCATCCGCCTTCGACGGCTACATCGTGCGCAAGGATCTGGCCCTGAAGTTCCGCGGCCAGTATCCTGTGCCGACCTATGTGGGCGAGTTCCTCCTGGGCCGCTACTGCGCCAGCACGGTTGAGCGCGATATCGACGAGGGCCTGTCCATCGTCGAGCGGCAGATGCGCGAGCGCACCGTGCGCGCCGGCGAGGAGGAGCTGTTCAAGTCGCGGGCCCGCGAGCAGGGCACCGTGAAATTGATCGATCTGATCACCGCGCGGCTGGACACTCGCAGCGATTCTTATCTGGCCACTTTGCCCAGCCTGCGCGTCAGCGACGTCCGGATCGCGCCGGAAATCGTGGCCGAGCACGAGCGCATGCTGACCGGCGGGTTCTTCGCCGAGATCATGCTTGAGTACGATGCGGCCATCGCCCAGGAGAAAAACGGCCGGCCCTTCGGGATCCGGCTCGTACGGCCGATCCAGCTTTCCAAGCGCGGTGTGGTCGACGACCTGGCGCGCGGGCGGCGGGCGTTCACTACCGAAGAGTGGCGGCGCTTCCTGCTGAGGAGCGTGGGGTTCGAGCCCGAACGGATTCCGCCGCGGGCGCAGGACATCCTGCTCCTGCGTATGGTGCCCTTCGTCGAGCGCAATTACAACCTGGCCGAGCTGGGGCCGCGCGGCACGGGCAAATCCCACCTCTACCAGCAGATCTCGCCCTACTCGCACCTGGTCAGCGGCGGCAAGGCCACGGTCGCCACCATGTTCGTGAACAACGCCAACGGGCGACGCGGCCTGGTTTGTCTATATGACGTCGTCTGCTTCGACGAGATCTCCGGCGTGTCCTTCGACCAAAAAGACGGCGTCAATATAATGAAAGGCTACATGGAGTCGGGCGAGTTCAGCCGCGGGCGGGAGAGCATCCGTGCGGACGGCAGCATCGTCATGGTTGGGAATTTCGAAGTCGATGTGGAGCACCAGCAGCGCGTCGGCCATCTGTTCAGCCCTCTGCCTCCGGAGATGCGCAACGACACCGCCTTCATGGACCGCATCCACGCCTACCTGCCCGGCTGGGACGTGCCCAAGCTCGACAAGTCTCTGTTTACGGCTCATTTTGGGCTTGTGAGCGATTTCCTCTCCGAGAGCTGGTCCCAGCTGCGTGCCGAGAACCGGTTGGGCCTGGTCCAGGGCCGGGTCCGCTACGGCGGCGCGCTCAGCGGCCGCGACACCGCCGCGGTCAACCACACCGTAAACGGGTTGCTCAAGCTGCTGTACCCCGACCGCGACATGCCCGTCGCCGATGAGGACCTGGAGTGGGCCGTGCGGCTGGCCATGGAATGCCGGCGGCGGGTCAAGGAACAGCAGAAGCGCGTCGGCAGCGCCGAGTTCCGGAACACGCATTTCAGCTACGTCATGGGCGAAGGCGTCGAGCAGTTCGTCGTAACGCCGGAGTTGCACAGCGAAGCGTCGGTGGGCAGCGATCCGCTGCCACCCGGCCAGGTGTGGGCGATCAGCCCGGGTGGTTCGGAAGAGGCCGCGGCGCTCTACCGCATCGAAGCCAACGCCGGGCCGGGCACCGGCCTGCACGTCGTCAACTTCCCCGTGCCGGGCCCGCTTCGTGAAAGCGTCAAGTGCGCCGAACAGAACCTGCTGGTCAGGGCCCGTGACCTGGTGGGCGACCGCGACCCGCGTGCCCACGAGTTCACCTTGCAGGTCAGGGCCTTCGACGCGGCCAAGAGCGGCGGCGCGCTCGGGCTACCGGTCCTCCTCGCCTTCTGCAGCGCCTTGTTGGGCAAGAGCCTCAAGGGCGGGACGGTGGCGGTCGGCGGGCTCAACCTGGGCGGCGGCCTGGATCCTATCTACAACGCGGTCAACATCGCCGAGCTGGCCGTCGAGAAAGGCGCGTCCATGCTGCTCATCCCCATCTCCGCCCGCCGCCAGCTCAACGATCTGTCCGACGAGATGGCCATGAAACTCACAGTGCTGTACTACGCCGACGCCCGCGAGGCGCTGATCAAGGCGTTGGGGGACTGATGAGAGTTTCCCGGCCCAATTCTCTCGTCTTGTAAGGGGATACCTATGGCGACCGATCTGGCTACCGTGACGGCGAAAGGGCAGGTGACCATTCCCAAAGCGGTCCGCGATGCACTCGGCCTCTCAGGAGGCGATCAGGTGCTTTTTGTGGTCGAAGAGCAACACGCACTGTTGCTGCCCGTGCCACAGCGCCCGCTAGGCGAGCTTCTTCGGCGCGCTGCCGGCAACGCGGCCCTATCCGGGCGTGGAGGACGTGCGCCGGGAGGTCCACGAGCTCATGGGCAGGCGAAGCGCGCAAGGAGACAAGTGAACGGCCCCAGCCGTGCCTACGTCGACGCCAACGTGATCCTGCGTTTTCTGACAGGCGATCCGCCCGACATCGCGGCGCAGTCCAAGGCCCTCATTCGTCATTTTGACCGGTTCCCCGGCGTCGCGCGGCTAACGCCGGCGGGCGGTGGGCAAAGCTGAGGGGGAACCCTGCTCGCCGGTGAGTCAAGCCCGGTAGCGCTGCTCGCGCAGCACGGCGCGCACGCCGGTGAGGACCAGGAACGATATCGCCAACAAGATCACCGCCAGCGTGAGCGCCTGGTTCAGGTCGATCTCGAAGCCGATGTAGACGGCCAGCGGCATGGTCTGCGTGCGCCCGGGATAGTTCCCGGCGAAGATGATGGTGGCGCCGAACTCGCCCAGGGCCCGTGCCCAGCACAAGGCCAGGCCGCCCACAATGCCGCGCCACGCCAGAGGCAGCATGATCAGACGGAAGATTTGCAGGGGTTGGGCGCCGTCCATCGCGGCCGCCTCCTCCAGGTCCGGGCTCACGGCCGCCAGGCTCACGGCCACGGTATTGATGAAATAGGGCGCCGAGACAAAGAGCTGCGCCATGATCACCGCGGCCGTCGTGAACGCCACCTGGAACCCCAGGCCGTTGAGCAGGTTCCCCAGAAGGCCGCGCCGCCCAAATGCCATCAGCAGCGCCAGGCCGGCCACCGCGGGCGGCAGCACGGTCGGCAGATCGATCAATACTTCCAGCAAGCACGCCGGGCGCGGCGGCCTGCGCGCCAGCAGGTAAGCCGCCGGCAGCCCCAGGGCCAGCACCGATAGTGCCGTGATGGTGCTCGTCGTCAGGCTCAGGACGATGGCCTGGGTCGTGGCCGGGTCGCCGAGGTAGTGGAACACCATCGGTGCCGGCGTGAAGCGCAGCACCGCCAGCAAGGCAAAAGCAGGAAGACCAGCAGAGGAGAGCGGCCAGCCCGAGCGGCCACCCGGAGCAGGCTGAGCCCGCGCGCGGGCCGGCGCTCGCTCTGCCTCTCGGCGGCGGTCAGGACTCGAGGAAGGTTCATGCCGACCGGGATGCCCGAGTGCCCGCAACTCGTTTCAGCGCGTCGATCGTGGCCTCCACCTGGGCTGCCCGCACCCGCCGTACGAGCGCCACCACCGGGTCGGCGATGGTCGCTCGGCTCCTGGGCCAGCCACTCCGCCAGGTGCCCTTTCTGGACGTCGATCGACTCGACCGCCGGCCCGGGATCCTGCGTAACGCGAGATAGGCCCGCGCCAGGAGCGATTGCGCAGGTTGCACAGATGCAAATCGGGCGTTCGCAGCCAGGTATCCAGCGCCGTGCG
>CAWEHT010000127.1:0-4902 GCA_963808455.1 uncultured Chloroflexia bacterium
CATCTCCAGCTCGGCGTGGTCTCCGCCACGTGCATGTGTATGCCGATGCCCAACTTCTCGGCCAGCTCGCGGTGCTCTGTCTCATGGTTCTTCGCTGCAAGCCCAGGGAGCACCGGGGCCGAACTCCACGCGGATGCGGCCGGCTCCCTGGTTGTGCCAGGTCCTATGCAACCGTTCGGTCTCGGCAAGGATCTCGCCAGGTGCCTGACAGAAGGCCTCCGGCACATTGCGATCCGACCAGCCCCTGGCCAACAACAGCCGGATGCCGATCCTGGAGGCGGCCTCACACACGGCGTCGTCGTTGCCTCGGGCGCAGTGCAGGTATTGATTGTCGATAACGGCCGTGGCCCCGCCATGCAAGTTCTCGACCAGCCCGAGCAGGGCCGCCAGGTAGACGTCATGCTCGGTCATCGTGCCGCTGATGGGATAGACGATCTCCTGCAGCCACGGCAAGAGCGAACGATCATAAGACAGGCCGCGCACGAATGTCTGGAAGAGATGGTCGTGTGCATTGACCATGCCGGGGATCACAGCCATCCCGGCGGCATGCAAGACCTCGCCGGCGCGGCCCAGCAGGCCCTCGGGCGGAGCGCCGGGACCCAGGGCCAGGATGCTGCCGTCCTCGACGAACAGATAGCCAGGGTCCAGGACTTCGTGTTGCGAGTTGAGCGTGACGATCGCGCCGCCCTCGATGAGAATGGTAGCCATTGGCTCCTTCGCCCTACTTTCTCAGCCGGCGCAGCTCGAAAACCACGGGGTTCTGGGCATCGGGGCATGCGTGCACGCTGACATCCGGGTTTTCCAGCCAGGGAAACTGGGCGCCGTACCGCATGGCCAGGACGGTGGGCAACAACCCACACAGGGCATGGATGCAGATGTTGCCCTCGACCTTGACGCCCGAGAAACGGATTCTGGTCGCCCACGCGGTAACCGGCGCCGCAGTAGCCTTGCTGGCTGACCACAGTAACCACTGTGTCGGACCCATGCTCCTCATCGAGGCTGACTGTTTTCATGATTCCCTCTCGGTCAGGACCCGGGCGGCCCTCGCCCGTCAGTCGCAGTCTTCGTGACGCACGCCGGCCATCAGCAGGCCGATCTTCTGCGTGTTGGCACGATCGCCCGCTACTTCGCCGGCGATGCGCCCTTCATAGATCACCGCGATGCGATCACTCAACGCCAGCACTTCTTCCAGCTCTGTCGAGATCAACAGGATCGCCACCCCACGGTCTCGCTGCTCCAACAACGTCTTATGGATGTATTCGGTGGCGCCCACGTCCAGGCCGCGCGTCGGTTGGGCGGCGACGAGCAGGACAAGGTGCTGGTCGATCTCGCGCCCCAGGACGACCTTCTGCTGGTTGCCGCCCGAAAGGTCGGCCGTCTTGGCCTGCACCGAGCTCGTGCGCACGTCGAAAGTCTTTACGATGCGCCTGGCATAGTCGTCGATTGCCTGGCGCTGAAGCATCTGGTGCACGGCGAACGGCGGCTTGGCGAAGCTCTTCAGGATCAGGTTTTCTGCCACCGAGAAATCCAGCACGAGCCCCTCGGACTGCCGATCCTCAGGGATGAAGCGCGCCCCGGCCTCGATGATCTCGTGCGGCGGTCTGCCGGTCAGGTCCTTGCCGGCGATGCAGATCCGGCCGGAAGCCGGCTTCAACAAGCCGGCGATGGCCAGCGCTAGCTCGCGCTGCCCATTGCCATCGACCCCGGCGACGCCCAGGATCTCACCCGCCCTGACGTGGAGCGCTACACTATCGAGCAGCTTGCGCCCCTCGTCACCTGCGACCGTCAGGTCGGCGATCTCCAGGACCTCGGCGCCTGGCCTGGCCGAGCCTTTTTCGATCGTCATCTGCACTTCGCGCCCGACCATCAGCTGGGCCAACTCCTGCGGGTTCGTCTCACCTATCAGGCGGCGGCCGACCACCACCCCGTCCCTGAGCACCGTCACCCGGTCAGCGGCAGCCATGACCTCGTTCAGCTTATGCGTGATGAAGACAATCGATAGCCCGGCAGCCGTCAGCGCCCGAAGAGTATGGAAAAGGTCATCCGTCTCCTGGGGCGTCAGCACGGCCGTCGGCTCGTCGAGGATCAGCAACCGCACGCCGCGATACAGCGCCTTGATGATCTCGACCCGCTGCTGCTCGCCCACGCTGAGCATCGAAACGCGCGCCCCCGCATCGATCTTCAGGCCATAGCGACAGGCAACCTCATCGACTTGTTTCTCGACGCTGCGCATGTCTGGCAGTATCGACCCGCGACGGAAGAGCGAGCGGGTGCCCAGAATCACATTCTCGGTCACGGTCAGAGGCGGAACGAGCATGAAATGCTGATGCACCATCCCGACACCGTGCGCCAGCGCCTCGTGCGGGGAACGGATGCTCACGTTCTGGCCGTCGATCTCGATCCGGCCCTCATCGGATCGATACAGGCCGTACAGGATGTTCATCAGCGTCGACTTGCCGGCACCGTTCTCGCCGAGCAAGCACATCACCTCGCCCGGCATGACCTCGAGCGACACGTGATCGTTCGCCCTGAGCGCGCCAAAGCTTTTGCAGATGTCGATCAGCCGCACACGGGACAAAGGCCCCCTGCGCCTTCCAATGTGCTCACGCTGCTGGGTTGGCCAGACGGGCTCATGCTCGCTCCGTGTACGGCACGCCCATCGCTTTCGGCTGCGCCGATTGGCCGCGGATGATGATCATGATCACGATGGTGGCCAGGTAGGGAAGGACCTGTAACAGCTGGTAGGCGACCTGCAGGTTCTGTGTCTGAAGGCGCAGTTGCAGAGCGTAGGCAAAACCGAACAAGAGGGTGGCCCACAACACACCCATCGGCTTCCAACGCCCGAATACAACGATCGCCAGGGCGATGAACCCGCGGCCTGCCACCATATTCTCGACAAAGACGCCGACCCAGGCGAGCGGCAAATAGGCGCCGCCGATCCCGGCCAACATGGCCCCGAAGATGGCCGCGCCATAGCGCAACCTGACGACAGAGAGCCCCGCGGTCGCGACCGCCTTGGGGTGCTCTCCGGCAGCCCGCAGCGACAGCCCCAGCATGGTCTTGTTGAGCACCACAGCCGCTGCGATCGCGAGCAGCAGGGCCCCATATACGAGCCACGTCTGCTGAAACAGGATCGGGCCGATGAACGGGATACGGCTCAGGACGGGGATGGAGACAGGCTGCATCGGCTCGAGCCGCGTATCCACCTCGTTGCTAAAGAGAACGCGGTAAACAAAACTGGACAGGCCCAGGCCGATCAAGTTGTAGGCCGTGCCGGTGACGATCTGATTGGCTTGCAAGGTCACCGTGACGTAGGCAAAGATCAGCCCGAAGACCCCGGCGACCAGAGCGGCCATCAAGAGCGCCAGGAGGAACGAATGCGCCAAGAAGGCGACGATAAAAGCCGTGCATGCGCCGATCAGCATCAAGCCTTCCAGGCCAATATTCACCAGGCCGGCCCGCTCGTCGTACGTCTCCCCAATCGTGGTATAGATCAGCGGGGCAGCCATCCGCAAGCAAGCTGCCAGGAGCGATTGCAGGGCCATGACGAGTGCCATGCTAGCGTCCTTTCGCGGGCGCCCGGCCGATCCTGTCACCCAGGATTCGGAACGAGACCAGGAACAAGATCACCAGCCCCTGAAGTATCGAGATCATCACGGCGGGGATGCCGGCGGTCAGCTGCATCATCTGCGAGCCCGAACCCAGCGCGCGCCGAACAACCAGCCAGAAAGGATCGCGCCGAGCGGGTGATTGTTGGCCAACAGCGACACGGCGATGCCCTCGAACCCGTAACCGGGTGAAAGGTCGGCGTAAAGCCGCCCGGCCACGCCCAGGACCGCGACCGCGCCGGCAATGCCGGAAGCGCCACCGCTCAACACCATGGCCAGCAGGTACTGGCGGTTGACGTCGATGCCCGCGTGGCGGCTTGCCTCCCGGTTCAAGCCGACTGCCCGGATGGAATAGCCCAGCGGCGTGCGAAACAAGATGAAGGCCAGCAGACAGGCGACCACGACCGCTATCGGAAAACCCAGGTCCACTCGGGTCGGAGGCCAGATGCGGGGCAAGACCGCGCTCGCCGCGATCTCATCAGTCTGAGGGTTGGCATGGGCCGCTTCCTGCATGGGTCCGTTGATCAGGAAACTGACCAGGCCGGTGGCGATGTAGTTGAGCATGATGGTGGTCACCACCTCGTTCAACCCCAGCCGCACCTTCAGCCAGCCGGCAATGCCGGCCCAGGCACCGCCGCACAAGAAACCCATGGCGAGGGCCAGCAGGATGGCAAGCGGAGCAGGCACCCCGGCCACGTGAAGCCCGATGAACGCTCCCCCGATGGCGCCCAGGTAGAACTGCCCCTCGGCGCCAATGTTCCAGATCCCGCAGCGGAATGCTACGGCCAGGCCGGCGCCGATCAGGACGACCGGCGTCGAACGCACGAACGCTTCGCCGATATTGCGCGTGTTGCCAAAGACGCCCTGCCACAGCGCACCGTAGGCGTCGCCCACGTTGTACCCGGCGATCAGCAGAACGACGCCGCCCACCGCAAGCGCGGCGACGATCGACAGGACGGGCAGGATTGCGTTGCGCCATAGCCCGGCGAGCGCATTGCGCCGGTTGTCCAGCCCGGACGGGGCGTCCTTTGAGAAGGTGCCAGCAGCCATGATGCCAGTTCTCTCCCCTTTGCAGAACTGCCTGGGAGACGATTCGGCTCAGCCCTCATGCTGACAGAGGAGGGCCGAGCCGCTTCGCAGGTCAGACAGGCCGGACCAGCGCTGGAAGGCTACTGGACCGCTGGGACCTGAAGAGAGCCGGATGCGATCTTGCTGAGATCATCCTGCAGCTCTTGTTTCAGTGCTGGCGTCATGACCGAAGCATCGATGTTCGGGTTCCAGATGATCGGGTAAA
>CAWEHT010000128.1:0-9169 GCA_963808455.1 uncultured Chloroflexia bacterium
GGTCGGCGTACATGGAGAGGATCACCACGCGCGGGCCAGGGTTGATGTTCTTGAGCTGCGTCAGGGTGTCCAGCCCGTTGAGCTGGGGCATGGCGATATCCAGGACCAGGACGTCGGGGCCCAGCCGCGCCGTCATAGCCAACGCGTTCCAGCCGTTGTCGGCCTCCCCGACGACCTGAATGTCGCCATCGGCTTCCAGCAGCTTACAGATGCCCTGGCGTACGAGATGATGGTCTTCGGCGATCACGACGCGGATCACGGGGGACACCTCCCCACGGTTTACAAGGAACAGGCTACTGACCGTCGTACTTTTTGCGCAGCTCAGCCAGCGTCTTGACCTTGCCCTCGGCCTTCTGCCGCCGGGCCAGCGCGATGCTCGCCCGAAAATCTGGGTGACAGGCAATCAGGTCATCTGCCACGTCATCGTCAAGCAAGTTGCGCACCACCAGCAAAGGTTCCCCGTTGTCGGTCAGCAGCACCGGCTCCTCGAAAGCCTTCAGTATCTCGTCACGCGCGGCCTTGCCCAAAGTTCCGATATCGACCTTATGCACCGCCCACCTCCCGCAGATACGCCAGCGACTGCTCCTTGCTCAACACGCGGAGCACAGTCACCGAGCGCACCGTCTCGTCAACGTCGTAGAACACGCGATAGTCACCTTCGCGCAGCCTGTATCCTGGCGACTCAACGCCATGAAGCCGCTTAATTCGTGCCCGGCTGACATGCTGCGGCTCGTGGCGAAGCTGATGCTCGATCGCACGCAGGACGGCGCTGCGGTCGAAGGCGCGTATCACGTCAAGGTCCTCTTCGGCTTGCTGCACGAACTCGATCTGATACGGCATCACGTTTGCCCACGGTCAATCATGGTCCCAGCTTCATTGTACCACATCCGCCATTGGCACATGGAAAGAGAGCAGATTCTGCGTGTCTATGTTCAACTTACCGGCCCTGTGTGAGAAATCATTTGTGCCAGCTTGACGGAACGCATTACTTACATTAGTATTATGGTTGAACTTCACGCACTCAGGTTGCCCCGCACGCTGTGAGGTCGCTGATGGCTCGCTCTGAGGACGGCCAGGAGACACTGCCCACCCACCTCATCCTCGTTGGGCTTGGCAAAATGGAAGTCAGTGAGGATCCAGAAGCCACGCTCCGCGCCTTTGGGATTGGGTTGACTGTGGCCGTTTCCGCCTATGATCCGGTACGGATGGCCGGTGGCATGCTGCATGCCATGCTCCCGCACAACAACATGGTGACCCAGGCGCCCACCAAGTTTGTGGACACGGGTATCCGCGCCTTGAAAGAGTCCCTCCTCGCTATGGGCCTGGCTGAAGATCGGCTTATCTGGCGCTTCACGGGCGGCGGGCAGGTGTTGGGCACCGCGCGCGCTGACATCCTATCGAACATTGCCAGGGAGAACATCGCCTCTGCCACCGATACCGCCGCCCGGTGTGGCATGGCCATCTTCCCCTGTGAAGTCGGCGGTCACAAGGGGCGCGCGGCCTCTTTGCGCATGGCCGATGGGCGCTTGCAAGTTTGCGACTCCGAAGGGCATTGCCTGGATTTCGATGCGCCTGCGCCGGCACGCGCAGTGTACCTTTCGGACGAAGTCGCCCAAGACAGGAGCTATGAGGCCGGCTTGCCCGCCGTCGCCCGCGCCGAGGCGCCGAAGGCGGGAGGACCCATGCACGGTGACCTCACCGATGGGCCACCCCGGGAGGCCGCACAATGAAAGCCGCGAACCCGGATCTGGGCGTGATCTCCGTGGCGCTGCAGAGGCTGCCACCGCTCCCGCAGGTCATCAACCAGGCCATGTGGCTGATGCGGCACGATGTATCGCGGCAAGAGATCGCCAAAGTCCTGGCCCTCGACGAGAGCATCACCAGCCTGTGCCTGCGCATGGTCAACTCGGCCTACTACTCGCTGCCCCGGCGTGTGGTCTCTCTCAACGAAGCTATCGGCTACCTGGGCTTTGACCTGGTGACCGAGATCATCGTCACGGCCTCCACGACCAAGTTCTTCGCGCGCTCCATGCCTGCCTATATGATGGACCGCACGGCGCTGTGGCGGCACTCGGCCGCCGTGGCCGCCGGCTGCGATTGGATCGGGCGCCGGCGCGGCATCCAGCCCTCCTCGGAGCTCTACGTCGCCGGCCTGCTCCACGATATCGGCAAGCTGGCCATCGACCTGCTGCAGAAGCATAGCGTCGAGCCCCAAAAGCAACCGGCAGAGTGGGAAAACCCACCCGACGAGGCATCGGAAGAGGTTGACTGGCTGGAGATCGAGAAAGCCTCCATAGGCCACAACCACGCCGAGATCGGCGGCATGCTGGCCCAACGCTGGAATCTCACCGACCGGGTGGCCGAAGCCATCGCCTGCCATCATGCCCCCAACAACGCCACGGTGGATCCGACCTTTGCGGCCGCCGTGCACGTGGCCAACGTGGCCGCCACCATGTGTGGCATCGGCGTGGGCATCGGCGGCCTGCGCCTGACGCTGGATGACACTGCCCTCGACCGCCTGTCTCTCACCCCTCTGGACATCAGCGAGTTGATGGTGGCCATCCTCGACGCGGTCGACAAGGCTGAGGCCCTCCTGGGCATGAGCCGATAATAGCCTGCGGGCGAGGGGTCACCCTTCCCCGCCACCCCCTGGGGATGAGCCGTTGAAAGCCGTAAGCCCGGAACTGAACCGCATCATCTCTGTCGCGCTGCAAAGGCTGCCACCGCTTCCGCAGGTCATCAATCAGGCCATGCGGCTCATGCAACAGGATGTGGCGCGGCAAGAGGTCGCCAGGGTCCTGGCGCTCGACGAGAGCATCACCAGCCTGTGCCTGCGCATGGTCAACTCGGCCTACTACTCGCTGCCCCGGCGTGTGGTCTCGCTCAACGATGCCATCGGCTTCCTGGGCTTTGACCTGGTGACCGAGATCATCGTCACGGCCTCCACGACCAGGCTCTTCGTGCGCTCCGTGCCTGCCTATATGATGGACCGCACGGCACTGTGGCGCCACTCGGCCGCCGTGGCCGCGGGCTGCGACTGGATCGGGCGCCGGCGCGGCATACACCCTACCTCGGAGCTCTACGTCGCCGGCCTGCTCCACGATATCGGCAAGCTGGCCATCGACCTGCTCCAGAAGCACGGCGTCGAGCCCCAAAGACAGCCCGCCTGCTGGGAGAGCCTGCCCGACGAGGGTGCTGAGGAGGTTGACTGGCTGGAGATCGAGAGGGCTTCGATAGGCCATGACCACGCCGAGATCGGCGGCATGTTGGCCCAGCGCTGGCGCCTCACCGAGCGGACCGTCGAGGGCATCGCCTGTCATCACAACCCCTCGGCCGCCACGGTGGACCCAGATTTTGCGGCCGCCGTGCACGTGGCCAATGTAGCGGCCACCATGTGCGGCATCGGCGTGGGCATCGGCGGCCTGCGCGTGACACTCGATGACATAGCCCTCGCGCGCCTCTCGCTCACCCCCCTGGACATCAGCGAGCTCATAGTCCACATATCCGATTCGGTCGACAAGGCCGAGGCCCTCCTGGGCATGCACGAGGGCACCATCGACGCGACGTCTTCCTTTAGCGGCATCAGCAGAAGGCGCTGAGCCCCATCCGAAATAGCGAAGGCATGTACAAATACAGTTTTCAAAATGATTATGCTGAAGGGGCGCATCCCAGGATCCTGGACGCCCTGGTGAGGACCAATCTGGCTCAGGAGCCCGGCTATGGCGAGGACCGCTACTGCCTCGAAGCGACGGCAGCGATCCGGAACGCCATGGGGAACGCCGAGGCGGATATCCACTTCGTAAGCGGCGGCACGCAGGCGAATCAGGTCGCCCTGTCCTCGTTCCTCAGGCCGTTCGAATCCGTGATCGCCGTGGATTCGGGCCATATCAGCGTGCATGAGGCCGGTGCGATCGAGACGACGGGGCACAAGATCAGCTCGATTCGAGGCCTCGATGGGAAGGCCACCGTCCCGGAAATCGAAGAGGTGATCGCCGCCCATGGCGACGAACACATGGTGAAGCCGCGAGCCCTCTACATCTCGCATTCCACCGAGGTGGGCACGATCTACTCGGCAAGGGAGCTGCAGGCTATCTCGGAAACCTGCAAGCGGCTGAAGCTTTACCTCTACTTGGATGGGGCGAGGCTCGGGTCGGCACTCACCTCCAGGGTATCCGACATCAACCTTGGCGAGCTGAGCCGGCTGGTGGACGCTTTCTATATCGGGGGCACCAAGAACGGCGCGCTGATCGGCGAAGCCCTGGTGATCAACCACCCGCAACTCAAGCCTGACTTTCGCTACGTGATGAAACAGCGAGGGGCCTTGCTCTCGAAAGGCCGTTTGCTCGGGATCCAGTTCCTGGAGCTGTTCCGGGATGATCTGTTCTTTAAGCTCGCCCGGCACGCCAACGAGATGGCCGAGAGGTTGGCGCTGGGCATAGTCAACAAGGGATATGCCTTCCAGACCGATTCACCCACGAATCAAATCTTTCCAGTCCTCCCCAACCGGGTCATCGAGCGGCTGAGCCAGATGTATTCCTTCCACGTATGGTGCAAGGTTGAACGACCGGAGCTCGGTGGTGCGACTGGTGACCTCGTGGGCCACCAGCGAGGCAGCCGTCGACGGATTCCTGGCGGACCTCGAGGCCGTGAGCCAGCCCGGGTAAGGCCCCTCTCGGCCATCGCTCACTCCTTCCCGAACTCCACCGACGTCGTCATGCCCCAGCGCAGGCGTGGGTCGGGGTGGGGAAGGGCGACCTCCACGGTGTAGGTCACGTCGCCGGCCTTGGTCTCCGAGCGCGGCTTGATGTGCGTCACTTTGCCGGCCAGGTTGACGCCCGGCAGGGCATCCACGGTCACCTGCACCGCCTGGCCCTCGCTGATCTGCACCACTTCCTTCTCGGTCAGGTTATCGGTGAGCAGCCGCCAACCGCTCGTGTCGGCCAGGCTGACCACGGCCGCGCCTGGCGCCATGTATTGGCCCACCTGAAGGTCCAGCGCCCCGATGGTGCCGGCGAACGGGGCGACCAGCGTGGCATCCGCCAGGGCAGCGCGGGCCTGGTCAACGCCGGCCTGGGCGACCTGGACGCCCGCCTCGCTTACGGCCACGTCCTCACGGCGGGCGCCGGCTTTGGTGAGCGCCAGCTGCGCCTGGGCGCCGCCCAGCGTGGCCTCGGCCTGGGCGATTTGTTCTGGCGTTGACCCCGCCTTGGCCTGGGCCAGCGCGGCCTGGCCCTCCGCCACCTGGGCGCGCAGCACGTCAACGTCGGTCTGGGTGGGGCCGTTCTGCAGCGCGGCATAGTTCGCCTTGGCCGCGGCCAGCTTCAATGTGGCGTCCTGGAGCGCCAACGCCTGTGGTGAAGCGGCCACGTCAGGCGTGAAGGCGATCTTGTCATAGTCGGCCTGGGCCGAGCGCACGGCGGCCTCGGCCTGGAGCAGGTCGGCCTGGGAAGCAGCCAACGTCTCAGGGCGCGTGCCGGCCAGCGAGGCGGCCAGCTGCGCCTCCAGCATGCTCAGGTGCGCCTCGGCTACCCCGATCTGCTCCTGGGTCGGCCCGGCCTTCGCCTGGGCCAGCGCGGCTGCGGCGCGGTCAACCTCTGCCTGGCCGTTAGCGATCTGCGCGTCGCCGCGGGGCCGCGGCCGTCTGGGCCAGCGTCGCCTGGGCCTGGGCCAGCGTTCCTTGAGCCACGGCCAGGGCCGTCTGCAGGTCAGCATCCTCCAGGCGCAGCAGCGGCTGGCCGGCCTGCACCCGGTCGCCCTCGCTGACCAGCACCGCCGCCAGCGTCCCACCGCGCTTGAAGGCCAGGTCGACCTCGCGCAGCGGGTGGACGTAGGCCTCCGCGCTCACGATGGGCTGCGCCTGGGCCGGGCCGGGCGTTGCGACGGCAGCCGCCTGCGCGCCTCCGGCGCACCCGCTGGCCAGGCTGGCCAATCCCAAAAGCACTACTATACTCACCGCCATGAGCACGAAGCGACGTAGGGTGCCCACATTTTCCTCCTCAAGATCTATTCTCAGGGGTAATGTTACTCGTACGCCAGGCTCGACCGCACGCTGATGCTGCTGGCCACTCGCGCCGGCGCCAGCGAGGCGCCCGCCGCAATCACCAGCACGACGACCAGCCAGATCGCCACCGCCTGCACGTTGTAACGATAGCTCAGGCTGGCCGAGAACATCGCCTGGCCCATGCTATTGGCCACCGGCCGGCCGGCCGCCAGCGATACCGGCACGGCGATGGCCCAGCTCAACGCCGCCTGCAGCAGGCCCTCCAGCAGCAGCATGCCCTGGATCGTGCGCGAGCGCGCCCGATGGCCCGCAGCACCCCGATCTCCCGCGTGCGCTCGATCACGCCGATCCACAGCGAGCCGGCCAGCCCGATCCCGCCAACCGCCGCCACGATCACCGCCAACACCAGCAGCATGCCGATGACGAGCGCGAACTGCTTCTCCGCCGACGCACGGTCGGCGGCCATGGTCGTGGTCTCGCTCACCGGCATGTTCGAGGCGCCCAGCGCATCGGCCAGCTTGCTCGCCAGGGCCGATTCGGCTGCCGGCGCCCGGTCGGACGCCCGCACGTACAGGGTCGAGGCCCGCGAGTTCTTCTTGGCCGCGTCGAAGACGGCCCCCTGGGGCGCATAGATCCCGTCGCTGGTGAACATGCCCCCGAACACCATTTTGTACAGGCCGACGACCTGCCACTGGGTCTTGCCGGCCATTCCCATATCCAACGTGATGAGGCCCCCCAGCGCAATATGGTTGTCGTCCGCGGTTTGCTGGCTGATCACGACGGCCCGCTGGTCTCCGGGCCCGAGCCAGCGCCCGGCCACGATCGGCGGGCGGTACATGGGATCGTCCAACGGGAGCCCGATGATGTCCGTGCTCACGCCCGCCTCGTGCGCTTTCTGGCCGTTCTCGAGCAGGATCGTCACCGGCTGTTCGTACCACATCGTCGCCTTGGCCACCCCGCCCTGCGCCTCGGCCAACGGCACCGCCTCATCGATGCGCTCGGGGTGCTGGAAAGAGACCTGGGCGTCGAACGAGCGGCGCGCGAACTCCGTGTCGAGCGTCGCCTTGATCGACGTCGATAGGCTCATCACCATCAGGAACATGCTGCCGGCGGTGGTGAGCACCAGCAGGCTGAGCACGAGCCGGCCCTTGCGCCGGAAAGAATTCGTGATCGCCATGCTGTACGCCGGGGGCAGCAGCCGGCCGCCAACGCGCTCGATCAGGCGGTCCAGCCGCCCGGACCCGAAGTCTCCGCCCAGGCCGTAGCTGGCCATCGCCTCCCTCACGGTGATGCGCGCGCCCCTCAGCACGGGGATCAGCGCCGCCAGCATCGGCACACCCACGGCGGCCCCGGCCTGCAGCGCCACGGCCGTCTTCGACCAGTGGAACTCCGTGTAGTCGATGTTGAAAAGGTTCAGAAGCCAGCGTGTGGACCCGTACGCCAGCAGCGCGCCCAGCGGCAACGAGATCAGCAGAGCCAGCAGGCCCAACACCACCACCCCGGCCAGGTAGACCTTCAACACCGTCGCGCTCGTGCCGCCGATGGCCTTGAGCACGCCGATCTGGCTGGTCTGCTGGGTGATCAGCGCCATCAGCGTGTTGAGCACCAGCACGACGCTGGTGAAGAGCGAGATGACCGCCAGCACCTGGCACACCAGGACGATGCCTTCCACGTAGGGACGTCCCCAATGCTTGAGCGGGTCCTGGTAGAGCGTGGCATCGACCGTGATGCCCTGTTTGGCCAGACGATCTTTGATGTCGGACGCGACCTGCCTGGCGAAGTCGCTGCTGTAAGGCGTGACGCGGGCGTACACGTGGCCGAACGTGCCCTGCGGCACGCCGAAGCGCTCCATGCCCACCGCATCCACGAAGAACACCGCCTCGCCGCCGAACTGGGGCGGCGGCACGAACGGGTGCCGGATCTTGCCGGTGATCGGCAGGCTCTTCTCCCGCTTGTTCACCTCGAAGATGACCTGGTCGCCGATATCCAGGTGGTAGTACTGGCTCGACAGGCGCTCGATGCCCACGCCATCCCGCGACGGCCAGGCGCCCTCCTTGAGCTGCACCACGTCGTAGGTCTGGGCCGTGTAGTTGTCGCGCTCGACCAGCAGGCCGTCTTTCCAGGGCGCGCCCGGCGCCGTCTTGTAGCGGATGTCGATCTCGTTGTCCGGCTCGACGCCCGCTACGCCGGGCACCTTGCGCAGGGCCAGGATCGTGTCGCGGTCGACGTATTGGTTCAGGTACATCTGGATGTGCGACGGCGTCACGGCCTGGTGCGCGGCATCCATGCCCGAGAGGAGCAGGTCCGACAGCCCGAAGGTGGCCCCCACGGCGAAGACACCGGCAGCGATGCTGAGCACGGCCAGCAGTGTGCGCAGCTTGCTATGCCAGAGATCGAACCAGACCTTGCCCCAGATCACGCTCATGGGCGGTCGTCGCTGGCGATGCAGCCGTCCGCGATCTCAATGCGGCGCGGCACGGCGGCGGCCAGCTCCTTGTCGTGCGTGACCATGAGGATGGTCTTGCCATCGGCGACGAGCCGGCCGAAGAGGTCGAACACTTTATCGCGCGAGAGGCGCGGTCCAGGTTGCCGGTAGGCTCGTCGGCCACCAGCAGGGGCGGATCATTCGCCAGCGCCCGCGCCACGGCCGCCCGCTGCTGCTCGCCGCCGCTGACCAGCCCCGGCAGCTTGTGTGCCTGGTCGGCCAGCCCCACCATCTCGAGCAGGCCCATGGCACGCTCGCGGCGCTCCTTGGGCCGGTACTTGCCGGCCAGGTCCATGGGCAGGATCACGTTGTTGAGCAAGGTCAACGCGGGCAGCATCTGGAAGAACTGGAAGACGATCCCCAGATGTCCGCCGCGCCACTGCGCCAGCGCGTCTTCGCTCATCCGATTGAGCCGTTGGCCCACGACCACGACGTCGCCGCTGCTGGGCCGGTCGATCCCGGTGACCATGTTGAGCAGGGTCGACTTGCCGTTGCCCGAGGGCCCGACGATGGACACGAACTCGCCGGCCGACACCGCGAACGACACGCCTCTGAGCACGGTGATCTCCGCCGCGCCCACCTGAAAACACTTCACCACATCGTTGACCTGCACCATCGGGACCGTTGCGTCGTAAAACATGGGGGTTCGCCTCATTCCTACCGATTCGAGTTGCTTGCGGCCC
>CAWEHT010000129.1:0-5215 GCA_963808455.1 uncultured Chloroflexia bacterium
AGAGGACTGGCGCGCGTGCAAGACAGGGCTCCTCTTGGGCTGCTGCCCAAGCCGTTTCCTGCTATCATGTCGCGTTTCCTGCACCCCCTCATCGAACCGGACGTGCGGATTTCCCGCATCCGGCTCTCCGACCACCTTCTTCCGGCAGCTTGCGCCGCAGTCCTTCCAGGTGACTCACCTTCCCTACCATCCGGTATAATCGACATCGGTCATGAAGCATGTGATAATTCCATCGCCTGCGCGCTGTGGACCATTTGCAACGATGCTTCCGGCGCAGCCAAAGCTGGACCACATCCCGTACAGCCTGGTCGATCTTGTGGAAGACTCGATTGCTGTGGCCTACCCGAAAGTAGGTACACCAGCCATTCAGGATCGGGTTCAGCTTGCGGATGACTTCCGCCAGCGGTCGATTGCTAGGAATGGATCGTACGCTTTCGCGCACGCGCTGCTTGATGTGCTGGCATGCCTTAGCGCGCGGCCACAGATGCAGCCTGCCCTTCAGGTTGCGTCGAAACTCGAAGCCCAGAAAGGCAAACCCCTCCGTAGCCGTCGTCATGCGGCTCTTCTCTTGATTCACCACCAGCCGCAGCGCTGCGAACTGTTCCTGCAATCTCTGCCAGGCTGTCTCCGCCGCCTGTGCCGTGCCGCGCCAGCAAGACCATGTCGTCCGCATAGCGTACCAGGATGACTCCGGAGACCGTCTGGTTTCCCGCCGTACTCCATTGCCGGTCGATCTCGTGCAACATGATATTCGACAACAACGGGGAAATTACGCCCCCTTGTGGCGACCCCCGCACGGGGTGTGTAACCTTGCCTTCTTCCATGATGCCTGCCTTCAGCCAGGCGCGGATCAGGCGCAGGACCCTCTTGTCGGCTACCCGCCGCTCGACCAGTTGCATCAGTAGCTCCTGGTCAATCGTGTCGAAGTACGACTTGAGGTCCACGTCAACCACATGCTCATATCCGCCCTGCAACGCCCGCACGATGGCGCTCAACGCCATGCGTGGGGTACGTTTCGGTCGGAAGCCATATGAACACGGGGCGAAGTCCGCTTCGAACAGCGGTTCGATCACGATCTTGGCCGCCATCTGGCTAACGCGATCTTTGACGGTGGGTATCCCCAAGGGACGCAACTTGCCGGGTTGGCCTGCCTTCGGGATGTAAACCCGGCGCACTGCACTCACCCGATAAGTTCTCTCCCGCAGTTCTTGCCCAAGCTCCGCCAAGAAGGCCGCCACGCCACTGGCCTCGATGGCTTCGATCGTGACGCGATCTACCCCCGCTGCTCCCTGGTTCTCTCTGACCCGCCGCCAGGCTTCTTGCAGCACGTCCTCGCGGTAGACCTTATCGTAGAGGGCCGCAAATCGCCTGTCTGGTTGCTGCTTGGCAACCCGGTATAGTGTCCGTTGAAGTTTGCGGGCTGGGTCCATGCGAACCGGCTGTGGGCCTGCGTTCGCCTTCGGCCGGGATATAGCCTTCTCTCGCGAGGGCAGTCCGGCGGCCTTTCCCTTCTCCGGCCACGCGATGGAAGTAGCGGTCCTTCCCTCCCTTCGGTTGTCCCGAAGTTCATCGGTACTATGACCACTTCCGACTCCCGACTGAGCTTCGTTCCTGCGATTTCGGGGTTCGCCCTTATACGCTTCCCTACCGGCAGACGCTTGCGCCTCCGCCGGACTCAGTCGGGCCTCTCCGGTTATCCCACTGTCCTGTCCACGCGTGCCGCCGCCCTCTACACCGTCCCGGCGGGCCAGGTGGGTCCCTCTCGCTGGTTCCTGGTCCGTGGCAGGCTTCGCCTTCGGGAGACAGGCTCGCCCCGGGAATAACTCCAACTGAGTCGGCTTACTCGTTGGTAGGGTTGACGATGCTGATACGGCGTTCACTCTTGTTGCAGCCCGCGCGTTCGCCTGGCCTCCCCGCCGACGCACGCAGGCTTTGTCATTCCGCTTCTTGACCGGGGATTGCTCCCCGCCCAAGGGAATCTGGCTATCGGGTGAGCGAGCCATTACCCGAACTGACTCCTTTCAGTCAGCAAGAACAGTGAGACATCTCGGACGCACCCCCCGGACCCCCCGAATGGCTCACTTCGTGTCCAGCCGCGCACTGCATGGCCCCCCGCTCATCCTGGCCGAGTGGGGGGGTTAAGTAGGGCTGGAGGCCCAAGTGGCCTCGCCGCTCCGTAATCCAGCTTCCTTTGCTTTGCTCGCGATCTGCTACAATAGGCACTACGTGCAGCACTTGTATCGAGGAGACACTCTGCATGTGCTCGCGCTTGGCCGATCGCCTGTCCGCGGAGCGGCTGCGGCCCGACCCTAAAGGATCGGGCTGAGAGAACGAAGCCCGAAGGGCTTAAGCCTGGTTGGCAGCCCGGCAGGGCTTCGTCTTTTCAGGCCGGTGGCTTTGGCCACGGGCGGGGCGGACCGCCGACGGGCGGCTTTCCAAACGCATCCGTAGAAACGGGCCACACGCACCCGCGGGCGGCGTCGAAGCTGGCGGGTGCCGGTAGCCCGGCATCGTGATCACGCCGAGCTGCTGCAGCATGCCGAGGGCATCCTCGTTGGCCCAGCGCTCCACAGCCTTGCCGTTGGCCCAGTGCTCTACCGCCTTGCCGTTGGCCCAGCGCGTGATCTCGATGCCCGTGACCTGCACGTGCTTGCCGGTGACCGGTATTCCCATGAACGCCCCGGTTTGCGTGCCGCCCCAGGTGGTGCGCGTCACCACTTTGTCTCCCTCGGCGATCACGTCGTCGATTTCCCAACGGAAATCGGGGACAGCGGCGTGCACCATGGCGAACCACCCCTCGACACCCGCCAGGCCAGGCGTCGCGCGGGGCGTATGGTCGAACCAGTTCACCGCCGCTCAGCTGCTCCAGCACGGCTACATCCCCCTCCCTTTTTTCATCTTGCTCCAAGATGCATTTGCGCTTCCCCCGCCCGCAACGGCGGCGGGGCGGTGGGCTGAAGCCTCCTTGCACCAAACGCCGGTTCAGAGCCTTGTTGTCTGCTGCTGGCATGGCCTCGTCGTTGCGATGCATCCCGGCCTCTTTTTATGATCGTCATACCAGCGACGAGATGACCTCGGACTGCGTCATGGCGCTGTCATGCGAGCAGCTCCTGGCCCCCACGTACCCACGAGCTGCCGCCGAAGGTCCGAAGTGGCTGCGGCTCTCACCTGTGGCGCCGGTAAGCGCTAACTCCTCTCCCCAAAAAAACCGTGGAGGCGCTGCCGGTACGGAATACGATTTCCCCTCCGCAACAGATTGTGCTATCATCGTTGGAGCAAAGAAAAAGCCTCGCGGCCGGTTCAGAGCCGGAGGCTGTGGCCAGGGTGACGGGGCACCTTGACGAACCCATGGTAGCTCTTCCAGGCGGCCCCGGTCAACCGGGGCCGTTTTGTTCGTGTGGTTCTCCTTCTCTGTCGGTGGTTCGGCATCGTCTCGCGTACCGCGGCAGGCAGATATGCATCCGGACGTCCCATCTGATTACGCCGCCCGCCTGAGGCAGCTGCGGCTCAAGCTGGGCCTCACGCAAGCAAAGCTTGCCGAGGCGCTCGGCGTCGCGGCGCCCACCTTCGATCGTTGGGAGAGCGGCCACGCTCGTCCCTCGGCGAAGGCCTGGCGCGCGGTGCAGCGTCTCGAGGTGCTTGGCGCCCCGAGGCCCGGCCGAGATCGTCAGCCAGTGGCAAACCTGGCTGAGGAGGGCCCGACCTGACCAGCCCGGCGCGCAAGAAGCACTGCCCGATCAAACACACCACGAGGGCAAGGCTGCCGAAGAGCGCTACCTTAAGAGCTATCCCTTCCATCCTGATCTGACCGATATCTTTTACAGCAAGTGGACCAATCTCGAAGGCTTCCAGCGTACCCGTGGGGTGCTGCGTACCTTCGCGTTGGCGTTCCGCGATGCCGCGCGCTGGGTCGATTGCCCGCTGGTCGGGCCCAATGTGTTCGCCGGCGAGCCAGGCGGGACCGGTCTGGCGGAGGCCGCACGTGAGCTGACGACCATCGCTGCCACCAAGGAGTATGAGGGCAGACGGCATGAGTGGGGCCCCGATCCTGGAAGGTGAGCTGGGCAAGGCGTGTGCCATCCAGGTGGAGTATGGCGGCCTGCATCATCGCGAGGTCGAGCAGGCGGTCTTCGCGGTCTTTCTGCATTCCCAGCCCATCGGCCAGAAGGCGCTCACGCGCGAGCTCATGCTGCTGCTTGGCCCGACCCGGCCTGACCGGATCGAGCTGGAAAAGGCCTTGCGGCGGTGGGCCGAGGTTTCCTGGTTCCTCGACGAGGAGGGACAGGCCGAGGCGGAGACGGCCGGAACAGGGACCAATGCGCTCCCCCGGTCCTGGCGTCTCGGGTCGAAGCCCAATTTGCGCCAGATGCATGACGACGCCGCGGAATACCGGGTGTCCATCGACCTGGTCAGCGCCCGCCTGCGCGAGGAGATCGAGAAATTGAAGGGCCTGACGCAAGGCGCATCGGCGGCAGGAGCCCGCGTCCACAACCTGCCGGAGAAGCCGGGCGACATCGCGGACGATGGCGACTTCCACTACGCCGTGCTGGGACCGAGAGCAGCCTCGGCGCCAAACCAACCCAATACGGAAGCTCGGCGCTTCCTCGAGGAAACCAGCGGGCCGGATAAGCCACGCGTCTATCGCAATGCCGTGGTCCTGGCCGCGCCATCGCTGGACGGGCTGGAAGCCGCGCGGGGCCGCATCCTGGATTACCTCGCCTGGGAGGAAGTGCGGGCCGAGCTGAGCAAGCAGAACCTCTCCGAGGGCGACCCTCTGCGCTGGGCAACGCTGCTGGCGCATCTGGACGAAGCCCGCAAGAAGATACCCGGCGCCATCCGCCAGGCCTACTGCCTGGTGGTGGCCCTGTCGGAGAGGGGGGAGATCCAGGCGCTCAAGGTCACTATCGACGACCGGGCGCTGTTCACGATCATCAAGGAAGACCCCCGCTCGCGGATCCAGGATACCGCGGTGAGCGCCGAGGCGCTGCTGCCGGGCGGGCCCTACGATCTCTGGCGCGAGGACGAGGAATCGCGGCGCGTCAAGGACCTGGTCAACGCCTTCGCCCAGTTCCCGCAGCTGCCCAAGATGCTCAACCGGCAGGCCATCCTGGACACGCTCGTCAACGGCTGCGCGGAGGGCACGTTCGTCCTCAGGCTGCCCCGCCCCGATCGCTCCTTCAAGACCTTCTGGCGCCAGAAGCCGGATGATGCGGCT
>CAWEHT010000130.1:0-6579 GCA_963808455.1 uncultured Chloroflexia bacterium
GGCAGCGCCGAGGTGCAGGTGACCGGCCCGACCGCCACCCAGAACCTCGCGCTGGGCAACAAGACCGCCAAGCCGGGCACGATCACCGTGTACTTCGATGCATCGCAGCCGGAGCGCGTGCAGCTTGACAACGGCACATCCCCTTCATCCCGGCTGAGGCGCTGCCTACGACTGGAAACGTCACCCTGCGGGCCGAACCCCTGGCCGCCGTGGCCGTTCAGCGAGGCGTCAACGTCTACTCGTACGGCTACGCCTTCACGGCCTACGATACGCGCGGGGGGGCGCATCGACGAAAACTTCAACCAGAATGTCGTGGTCTCCTTCCACTACGATCCGGCCGTGCTGAAGCGGCTGGGGATCGAGGAAGAGCACATCCGGCCATCCTACTATTCGACCACCGAAGACCGCTGGAATCTTCCCGGAAAGCTACTCGGTGGACACTACCAACGATGAGGTCAGCATGCAGATCGATCACTTCACCAGCTTCGCGCTGGCGGATGCGTCAACGGATCTGCTTCCTGGGGTGTTCTTGCCGTTCGCGAGCCGCTAATTCCGGCTTGGGACCAGGACCAGACAACCAGGGCCCGGCCTCCAGCGCGGTCGGGCCCTCGCTTTGTGCGCCGGACGGAGGGACGCTGCGATAGCTCGACATGGCGAGAGAGACTATTTTCCTATAGCTTTGGCGCGCCAGGTTGCTAAAATACCCACAGGCAGCCGGAAGCCGGCGTGGATCTCACGCCGGGGGGCCGGGACAAAGGGACGATCGATGTCATCTCAAGCCAGCTTGCCGTTTACAGCGCTCAGCTTCCTGGCAGCCATCGTGCTGATCACCACCTGGCACGAGTTCGGCCACCTGCTGGTCGCGTGGCGCAGCCAGGTGCCTGTAAAGCTGATCGGCATCGGCCTGGGCCCATCCCTGTGGCGGTTTCGGCTATCGCAAAGGGAAGCTTCACCAGATGGAGCAATTCGCCTCGAGGTGCGGGCTTTCCCTGTCGGCATGGCTATCGGCGTAGTTGGCAGGCGCACTAACGATGGCCAGGCTCGCCGGCCGGCGAGCCGCGATCTGGCCGTGGCCGCGGGTGGCCCGGCAGCCAGCTTCATGCTCGGCCTGCTGTTGTTTCTGATGGCGATCACAGTGCGGGCCGCGTCCGGGCTGGAGTCCTGGTTGCTGGCGACGGCGCTCATGTCGCTGTTCTTGATGGCCCTGAACCTGCTCCCACTGCCCGGGCTCGACGGGGGGCACATGCTTCTGCTCACGGCCGCGTGTCGCGGGTGGCAGCTCTCGCCTACAGGAGAAGCAAGCTTGCATCGTGCGGGGATGCGCCTGCTGGCCGGGATCTGCCTGGCGATGACCGTCGCCGAGCTGGGCCTGCGCCTCTTCAATCGGGGCTGACCCCGAGTTACCCTTGTTGGCTGATGCGTGGTTGTGTGACGCTGTTGCTGTCCACCCCGGTTGGGAGGCCGGGGTGGACAGCGCGTTTAATGCCTCTTCCCTGCTGTGATAAACTGCCCTGATCGCTGAAACAGCGGGCCAGCCGGGTCGAAAACACGCGAGGGACCAGCTGGCGGCCCGGCAACACGATTCCCGACGAGGACCTCGCCTTGATCATGCTCATCGTCAGTGCGTTGGCCGGTTGGCTGGCCGGGGGGCTTGGCAACCTGGCAGCGGACGCTCTGCCTCGCCTGGGCGAGAGGGCCTCTGCGGACCTGCCTGGGCCGCGCCCGGCGCAGGGCCTACCGCGGCTTCCCTGTAACGGGAAGCCGCAGGCCGATGGGGAGACCCTTCCCGGCAGCGATCCCACCCTCCCAATGCGCGCCGGAAGCGGGCCGCTGGTCTTGTGGCACTATCTGACGCTGCCCTGGTATCCCTTCCGGCATGGGCTTTGCCCGCACTGCCAGGCGCGGCGGCCGTGGCGTGCGCCGGCCCTCGAGGCGGCGCTCATCGCCATCTTCGCCTTTGCCTGGTTCCGAGCCGGCGGTAGACCTGCCCTATGGCTGACCCTCGCCGCGTATAGCACTTTCTTGTTGATCGTGCTGGTGATCGACCTGGAACACCGGCGCGTGCTGAATGTCATGCTGGGGCCGGCTGTGATCGTCGCCATGGTCGCCAGCCTGGCGCCGGGCCTGCCTGGCCCGCGCAGCGCCCTGCTCGGTGGCGCGGTCGGTCTGGCGGCCTTCCTGGTGCTGGCGTTCATCGGACGCGGCGCGCTCGGAAGCGGCGATGTTAAGCTCGCCGGGGTCATCGGGGTGATGACCGGCTATCCGGCGGTCGTGCCGGCTCTCGCCCTGGGCGTGACCCTCGGTGGAGTTGCGGCGTTGACCTTGCTCGTGACACGGAGCGCCGGCCCCAAAAGCTACATGGCCTACGCACCCTACCTGGCCGTGGGGGCCCTCGTCATCCTCTTCTTGCCGGTCGTACGCTGAGCCGAGAGCCCGCCGCGTCCCAGGGCCACCATCAGGCTCCGATTTGCGCCTTGGACGGGAAGAGCACGTAGCGCGGCGTGAGAAATATCAGGGCCACCCGAACGTCTCCGGCGGACCGGTGTGTCCGCCGATGGGGATCAAAAGATGGCTCTCTCGGGCCGCCTGTGCCCGAGAGAGCCATCCTGTAAAGACAAACCGTGTCAGTCGCTGCTGGTCGGCGTGGGGCCCGACGGCGGGTTCCCGCCCATGGGCAAGCTGCCGATCTGGATCATCTGCGCCGTGAAGGTGCCGTCCGAACCCAGTGAGCCCTGCGCCGTGATGCGCTGCCCGGCCTGGATGTCGCTCAGGGTGGCCTGGTCCAGCTTCCGGATCTGGGTCTGAGCGCCGGCATTCACGGTGACCGTGCCGCCGTTCGCAGTCAGGGTGATCGTGTTGCCGCTGATCTGCTGCACCTGGCCGGCGACGAAGTTGGCCGGGCTGGCGCCCGGGCCGCCATTCTGGCCGCCCGCTCCAGCTGCGCCGCCCCGGCCCGGGCCGGGAGTGCCCCGCCGCGCGCGGGGTGTGCCCCCTGCGTTGGCGCCCCGGCCGCCGAACTGCCCGCCGATCTGGATCATCTGTGCCGTGACCGTCCCATCCGAGGCCCGTGCGCCACGGACGGTGATGCGCTGCCCGACCTGGATGTCGCTCAGGCTACCCTGGTCCAGTTTCTGGATCTGTGTCTGATCACTGGCATCGACGGTGAGCGTGCCGTTGGTTGTGGTCAGGGTGATCGTGCTGCCGCTGATCCCTTTGACCTGGCCGGCGGCAAAGTTGTTCGGGTTGAAGCCCGGCCCGCCCTGACCGGGAGCGGGGGTTGCCTGCGCGGCGCTTTCTGTGCCGGCTGCCTGCTGGCCGCCGCTCGTATCGACCGTGGCGCTGGCCGCTTGGCCTCCGCTGCCCGTATTGCCAGCCGGTGCCTGCCCACCACCACTGCTGCAAGCCGCCGCGATGATCAACACGAACGTGACCACGGCGACGGCGCCAATTCGCTTCATGCTCATAGGATTCGGCTCTCCTTCGTTAGCCCAATCTATCCCAAAGGCTGTTAAATTCTGATGAAGAAACGGTCAGATATCGGTTGGCGTGTGCCGGGACGCCGCGCGCGGGCCTTTCGATCCAACGCGGAGTAAGCCACACTGACAAGACCCCCGATTCGTGCTATGTCCCGAGTAAGTGAGCCGACAGTCATGCTGCGAGGGTGCGCTGTGGAGGGGAGACCAGATGAAAACAAATCAAGAGCATGGTGGCGCAGGGCCACTCAAGGCCGTGCTGACGGTGCTGACCACCGTTTCGACGATCATCGGCATTATCGTGTTCCTTACCGGAAAGACAAACGTTCCGGCCTTGCTTGGTCTGCGCGGTGCCGGGGGCCAGGGCGGGTCTCTGACCGCTGAGGTGACCCAGGCTCCTGCGACGCCCGCGAGCGCGCTTGCGCAGGCCGTCACAGGCCCCCAGAATGAGATCGCTGCCGCTTCATCCGCAACGGCGCCGGCGTCCCTGCCGCTCCCCGCATCGAACCCGGGGCCCGCGCCATCGGCGTCTCCCGACTCGAGCCTGCTGCCCCTGCCGTCGCCCACCCCGGCCTCTGCGCCGTCGGCGTCTCCCGCTTCGAGCCTGCCGCCCCTGCCGTCTCCCACCCCGGCCTCCGCGCCGTTGGCCTTTTCCACGTTGACGCCGGCGCCCTCGACGCCTTCGGCACCGGGCTTGACGCCCGCGCCCCTGCTGCTTCCGTCAACCGGGGCCCCGGCGGTTACCCCGCCGGCCACGCAGGCGGGAAGCACGGGTGCCATGCCCGCCCTGTCACCCACCGCGGCCGCCAGCTCGCTGTCACCCGGCATGATGCCCGCGCCGGCCCCGGCGGCCAACGGCGTTTGGCAGCAAGATGGTCTCCTGGCCGAGGTCAAATTCAGCCAAATCCAGGATACCGGCTTTAGCCTGAGCTTCAAGATCACGAACGAGGGCACCAATGACCTGGTCGCCACTTACAGCCCCGAGAATTTCAGCGCAGTGGACGACACCGGCACGACCTATCCTCCGGATAACCCTGCGCCGCCAAGGACCCTCACGGTCGCGGCCCAGAATTCGGACGAAGAATACGTCTCTTTCGGCGGTGCCCTCAACCCGCGCGCCAGGCAGCTCAACGTTACCCTGGCGCAACTCGCCGGGGTTCAGAACATTACGCTGGCGCTACCTATCGGCAGCGATGTCGCGGACGTCAAGACGGCGGCCGGGTTCGTTCAGGTCTTCAGCCAGGGGTTCGGGTTGAGCTTCAAGATGACCAATGAAGGCTCCGGCGACTTCGTGGCCAGGTACCGGCGCGAGGACTTCAGCGCCGTGGACGATACCGGGCAGACCTACACCTTAGACAACCCTCCGGGTGAGAGGACGATCTTGATCGCGAGCGACAGCTCAGACAACGAAGAGCTCTCCTTCGAGGGCGCGCTCAATCCCCGGGCCAGGCGACTGACCTTGGCGCTGGCGCAGCTCTCAGGCACCGAAAACATCACGCTCACCCTCCCCATCGGCAGCGATGTGGCGGATGTCCGGGCAAAGGCGAGCATCGTGGAGACGTGGAACAACGGGTTCGCCTTGAGCTTCATGCTCATAAATGAAGGCCCAAACGATTTCGTCGCCAGGTACAGGCTTGAGGATTTCAACGTGCTGGACGACACGGGACAGGCTTACGCCCTGGAGAATCCTCCGGGCACGCGGGTTTACTCGATCTCGACCAATAGCTCAGAGACCGATCAACTCTCTTTCCAGGGTCCGATCAACCCGGCCGCCAGACAGCTGTCGCTGACGCTGGCCCAGCTTTCCGGGACCCCTGACATCAAGGTGATGATCCCGGTGAACCATTAGCAGGGCCCAGCCCTGGTGCATGTGTAGGGAAGGTCCTCGGTAGCAGCGTTTGTCATGCTGACCGCTACGCGGCGTCCTAGCAAATTATGGCGCGCTGCTGCGCCGGTGGCTGTCGCATGAGGAACAAATGCCGGGAACGCTCATCCGCCTCAGAGCGTGATGGCGTTGCCGGCGTTCGTGATAGCGGTGATGATGTCGCCCATGCCGCCGATCACGCCGACGGCCACCTGATCGGTCAGGCCAAACGTTTCGAGGCAGGTGGAACACAGGACGAGCTCGACGCCTTTGGCCTGAAGCGCTTGCAACTCTGCCAGCAGGGGAGAGCCCTTGACGCACAGCTTGACGGCATCGGTGTAGAAGCAGATCTGCGCAGGCAGCGGCTCGTTCTGCGCGATCAGCGCGAGGAACTTGCCGGCCAACCGGATCTTGAGATCACGGTCCTCGGTCTGCCCCATGCCGTACGCGGTGAACACAAAAACAGTGCTATTGCGAGAGGAAGGCATACCGGTCCTCCATTCCGCGGCATGATATCCAGGGAAGCGGTTTCTGGCAAGCCGGGGCAGCACGCCCCAGATTTGCCCCGGCATCGTGGCACGATAGCCGGCCTTACAGAGCTCCCGTGGCCCTGGCTGCAAAATGCCCTGGTAGGACTGCACGCCGGGCCGCAGGCCTGGCGCGAACACTCGGATGGGTGAGGATGAGGATGCGAGAGCAACTATGAAACCTGTAGAGCGGCAGACGATCCTGGTCACCGGGTCAACGGATGGGCTGGGGAAAAGGACGGCGCTGGCCCTGGCCATGCAAGGAGCGACGGTGCTGCTGCATGGCCGCGACCAACAGCGGCTGGAGGCGGCCCGGCGGGAGATCCGGCAAGCGTCTGGCAATCGGCGGCTGGAGACCTATCTTGCCGATCTGGCCGAAGAACTGAGGGGAAAGGGCGTCACCGTCAACTGCCTGCACCCCGCCTCGCTGATGAACACGAAGATGGTCTACGAGGCCTTTGGTTATACTCAGAGCACTGTCGAGGAAGGGGTGGCCGCGCTGATGTACCTGGCGACCGCCCCAGAGCTGGACGGCATCACCGGCCAGTACTTCGACGGAGGACGGCCGGCGCGCGTGGACGCTCAGGCCTATGATCCCATCGTGCGCCGCCGCCTGTGGCAGCTCAGCGAGCAGCTGACGGGGCTGAAGGTGGAGCGGGCAGGGCAATCGCGTCTATACTTGAAGTTGACGTGGAACCAAAATGGACTATCGTTG
>CAWEHT010000131.1:0-3048 GCA_963808455.1 uncultured Chloroflexia bacterium
GCCTTCGCCAATCACGCGGCCATTGCCATCGAGAACGCGGGCCTGTTCGATCAAATCCACCGTCGCACGCGGGAACTCGAAGCCTTGGTGATCCTCTCTTCAGCCTTGCGTCAGGTCCAGACGAGTGAGAACATGCGCCAGCTCCTGCTCGAAGAAGTCCATGGAGGTGGTGGAAGGCGATGCCGGGGCCCTGTTCTTGTTGGAAGGCAGCGCCTTGCGGTTGGCCGCTGGATGCGGGCTGGGCGAGGCCGTGCTCGGGCGCCAGCACCCTGCCGGCAACTGCGCCCACCTTGCAGTCCGCGGACCGGCGAACCCCTGTTTATCCCGCAGCTCGGGAGGGATGATGCGCTGTGTCCGTTCGAAATGTGTCGCTGCCTGACGCTGGGCATGGCCTCCGCAGCCCTGATCCCGCTGAAGACGGCCGACGCTTCTATCGGCTTACTGCACATTGCCTATCGGTCACGCCGCGATTTCTCTGCCGACGACAGGCGTCTCCACATCACCGTGGCGGAAATCTCCGGGAATGCGCTCGACCGGGCCAGCGTGATGGAAACCCTCGACGAGCGCGTTGCCGACCGGACCCGTGAACTGGCGGCCCTGTACGACGTGACGGCAGTTTCCAGCAAGGCCCAGGCCCTCTCGACCACGCTCGAGCAGTCGCTGTCTCGGGTGCTGCAGGCCATGCAGAGCACCTCCGGCGCCATCCACCTGCTGGGCGAGACTGACGATATCCCGCATCTGGTGGTGCAGCACGGCAGCCAGCTCCCCGTGGCTGCGCCGGCTTCCTTGCGCACCTCCTTGCCTCAAGTGATGGACTGGGTCATCGAGCACGGTGAGCCGTTGGTAATCCCCCACATTCTTGCCGATCCTGGGCCGTCGGGGGCCAGCTCGGCGGCCGTGCCCAGCGCTTACGCCGGCGTCCCCATGCGTGCCGGAGGCCGGACGTTGGGGGTCCTGAGCGTCGTTCGAGACGCCGAACGGCAGTTCAACGTCGAAGAGGTAGCCTTGCTGGCCACCATCGCCGACCAGGTCGCCGTGTCCGTGGAAAACGCCAGGCTGCATAGGCAGGCCGAGCAGGCCGCCGTCATGGAGGAGCGATCCCGGCTGGCGTGCGAGCTGCACGACTCGGTCACACAGACCCTGTACAGTGTCACCCTCCTGGCTGACGTCGCGGTCAGACTTTTCGGCCGAGGAAGAATGGGAGCGGGTGAAGCACTACTTGAGCCGGATCGGCGACAACATCCGGCAGGCGCTCAAGGAGATGCGCTTGCTGCTCTTTGAATTGCAGCCGCCGGCGAGCCAACCCGGCGGGCTGGTCGAAGCCTTGAGCCAGCGGCTGAGCTCGGTCGAAGGGCGCGCCGGCGTACAGGTGCGCCTGCTGGCAGACGAGTGGGCCGGCTTGCCGGCGCCGGTCGAAGAGAACCTGTACAGGATCGCCCAGGAGGCCCTGAACAATGCCCTCAAGCATGCCGGGGCGACCCTGGTGACGGTGATGGTCCATGCAGATCTGGACGGCGCGCAACTCGAAGTGATCGACAACGGCAAAGGCTTCGACGTGGCCTCTGCCGCGAGCAAGGGCGGGCTGGGGTTGCTGAGCATGCGACAGCGAGCTGAAAAGCTGGGTGGCAGGCTGGCGATCTTCTCGACGCTGGGAGAAGGAACGCGAGTGGGGGTCAGCCTGACCACAGCGGACTATGGATGAAGGCTGACTGCAAAACGACGCGTTTTGCGCGTAGGAGTTAGCATGACCACGCGGGCGAGCATACGGGTGCTGATTGCGGACGATCACTGTGTCGTGCGGGAAGGGCTACGCGCCCTGATCGAGGCCAAGCCCGATATGGAGTTGGTCGGCGAGGCGGAGGACGGGGCCGGCGCGGTGCTGCTGGCACGCTCCTTGAGGCCGGACGTGATCTTGTTGGACCTGATGATGCCGCGGATGGGCGGGATCCAGGCCATCGCCGAGATCAAGCGCGAGAACCCTGGTGCACGCATCCTGGTTCTCACAAGCTTTGCCGACGACGACAAGGTTTTCCCGGCGATCAAGGCCGGCGCGCTAGGCTATCTGCTCAAAGACTCGCCGTCACAGGCGCTCATCGACGCCATCCGCCAGGTCTACCGCGGGGAGTCTTCGCTGCACCCTGCCATCGCCAGCAAGCTGATTCGCGAGCTCAACCAGCCGCCAAGTCCGGCCAACAGCCAAAACGCGCTGACCGAGCGTGAATTGGCAGTGCTGAGGCTTGTCGCCAAGGGCCTCTCCAACCAGGAGATCGCCGAAAAACTGGTGATCAGCGAGCGGACCGTGTGCGGACACGTCAGCAGCATCCTGGACAAACTACAAGTGGCCAACCGGACACAGGCAGCTCTGTACGCGCTCCGCGAGGGGCTGGCCAACCTGGTGCAGGCAACCAACAACGCCAACTGACCCGCGGGCAAAAGCCCGGCCGAGGGACGCGGCCGGCAGGCATTAACGCGTGGGCGCAGGTGTTTTTGACTGCCTGCAGACGGCCTTGAAGGCAGTCATTTGTATTAGTCAAGACCGATGTTTTCTACCATGCGCCACAGGCTGGCTGGGGGTATGCTTATTCTGCGTGACTGCGCGCGCATCGTTGCGAGTCCAAAGGACATGCTTTCCCCATGACACCTAACCCTGTGCCAACGCTCATCGTGGCAAAGCCCGGCCGCATGCGTACGGGCTTGCAGGCCCTCTTGAGGACGATGCCCGAGATCGAGGTGGCAGGACAGGTGGACCGCGCCTCGGATGCGCTCGGCTGGGTGGTGGAGCAAGGGCCGTCCCTGGTGCTCCTGGATACGAGCCTGCCTATCGAGGACAGGAGCAATACGTAACTGAACGCGGCGGCAGGAACCCCTCCAGGCACTCGACTTTCACTGTAGCGCGTGAGACCGCGACAGGTGTGGCTTGCAACGGGTCGGGTTGGCCCTGCGCCGCCAGTAACGCTTCGAGCCGCCGACGCAGTGCAAGGTCCCCGGCGCACGCACCATCCAGGAAGGCCGGCAAGCAATACGAGAATTCTACGAAGGGCGGCCAGG
>CAWEHT010000132.1:0-3726 GCA_963808455.1 uncultured Chloroflexia bacterium
ACCTGGACCGATATGTCGCCATCAAGGTGCTCAAGGCATCCCTGGCCGACGACCCGGAATTCGTCGCACGCTTCAGCCGCGAGGCAATGGCGGCCGGGGGCCTGCGACACCCCAACATCCTGCGGATCTACGATGCCGGCACCTACGAAGACCGCCATTATATCGTGATGGATTATGCGGGCGGCGGCACATTGGCCCAACGGGTTCAGCAGCACCCCCTTTCGATCGACGAGGCGGCGGAGTTCGGCATCCAGATTGCGGAAGCCCTCGACTATGCGCACAAGCGCCCGCGCCCTATCGTCCATCGCGACCTCAAGCCGAGCAATATCCTTCTGGACGAGAACCGCCCGCTGCTGGCAGATTTTGGTATCGCCTACATAGTGAGCACGGAGACGCGGCTCACCCAGACCGGTGTCAGCCTGGGCACGCCCGAAGACATGTCGCCCGAACAGAGCGAAGGCCTGCCGGTTGACGCCCGGACCGACATCTACAGCCTTGGCGTCATCCTGTTTCAGCTGGTGACCGGCCGGGTTCCTTTCGAGGCCGGGACGCCGGTGGCTACCATGCACAAAGTGGTCTACACTGCCCCTCCTCCTCCCAGGGAGTTCAGGGGTGACGTGCCGGAATGGATGGAAAGCATCATTCTGCGTGCGCTGGCGAAACGGCCGGAGGATCGCTTCGCGACGGCCGGGGACATGGCGGAGGCACTGCGCAAGCGCGAGGTTGTGCCTCTGGCTGCCGCAAGCGCGGGCGAGGCGGCAGGTCTGACGCGGGTGGCCCCGCACGTCAAGCGGGCGCTTCCGGCGTCCGTCACGAGGGCCGGGCCGGCCGGCGCCACTGCGCCGGCCGCCCAGGGTGCCACAAACAGCCGGACCCCCAAGGTGGCCCTCCTGGTCATCGCCGCTCTGGCGGTGGTCAGGAGGCGCGGCCTACCTGGGCCTTTCGCCCCTCAACGGACATGCAGACAACCCCCAGCCAACGTCGCAAAGCACGGCCTCGCAGCCTGTGCAACTGGCTTTGGCGACTGCTAACGAGGGAGTGCCCACGCGCAGCCCCCTCCGCAGGCGCACGCCAGAGGCCAGGCCACGCCTCAACGGCGCAACCGGCACGGCCCTCCAGGGGGCGGCGACGCCGCTGCGTTCGCCGACCAGGGTCGCCGGCGCGGGTCCCACACGGCCGGCTTCTGCAGCTGCCCTCGCGCAACCCGCAAATACGGCCCCGCCGGCGAGCGCACCGTCGCCCCAGCCGACCAGCACGCCACTGCCGCCGACCAGCACGCCACTGCCGTCAACGAGCGCACCATCGCCCCAGCCGACCAGCACGCCGCTTCTGCCAACGAGCACACCACCGGCCCAGCCGTCCGAACACACCGGCCGGATCGGAGAGCCCATCGGTTCCGGAAGCTGCTCCTGCCGCGTTGCCTTCACAACCCGCCGTCGCGCCGGCCGCCCCAGGCATCGTGCTCGACTTCGATTCCTCCTTCGGGGACTGGCAGGTGGGTGATCAACCTTACGGCACCCTGACCGAGAGCAGTGAGCAGGTCCACGGCGGCCAGTACTCGGCAAAGCTGGCCTACGATTTCCCGGTTGTTGACAGTGAGTACGTCGTCTTCCTCAACAAGTCCGCCGTGGGCTTGCCGGGCACCCCGGCCGCCCTCACGCTTTGGGTCTACGGCGACGGCTCAGGCCACTTCCTGAATGTGTGGCTGCAAGACAGCGCGGGGCAGGTGCGGCAATTCACGTTCGGGCGCGTCACGCAGCATGGCTGGCAACTGATGACCGCGCCAGTCAACCCGGCCGCCCCGTGGCCGCAAGGTCACATCAGCGGGCCGGCCAGCGCCCACCTGGACTACCCGCTGAGCTTGTATGCGCTGGTATTCGACGCGGTGCCCCACAACGCCGGCCCATTCAAAGGGGCGATCTATCTGAATGACCTGGCAACGTCCAACACTGCGACGGGGGTATCGATGGCCGAACCGCCGGCATCTAATCTGCTCAACAGCACGCCCACCGCCACGGCGCCGGGCAAACCGTAGTATCTGCTCGGAGGTGGCTGGATGGTTGGCAACCAGGTAACTTCATTGGCCCCTTTCGTGATCGTCGGATTGTTGCTGGCGCTGGCCGTAATCGGGGCAGCCATTTACGCGGCTGGCGCGAGGCCGCGAGGCCAGGCAGGGGCACACTGCCGGCGGATCCGGCCGCCCGCGATGTCACCGTGGTGTTCCGGCCGGACCATCGCGGGGGCAGCCGGCCTGCCGCAAGTTACGTGCGCCGGACGGACGATGATGGCACGTACCTGATCCCCTTACAGGGGGACGCTGAGACGCCAGGCGAGCCGATCCCGATCCAGGCCCGCAGCCTGTATATCGGGCGTGACGGGGCCCGCGCCCAGATCGTCTTCACGGACCCGTCCGTGTCGCGCCTGCACGCCAGGCTGGTCGAGGAAGTTGACGGCGTCTTTGTGCTGCACGACGAAGGCAGCGCGAGCGGGACCTTCGTCAATGACCAACGCGTCGACTTGCAGCCTCGCGAGCTTCATTCCGGCGACGTGCTCGAATTCGGACGCCAGAGGGTGATTTTCCAAACCGCCGAGCCGTTCGGCGAACTGGCTTCGCTCGCCTCGCGAGGTTGATACCATGACGACCACACCGACTATCAAAGGCCCGATCGTGAGCTACGCTCGGCCCAGGACATCGGCGGCGGGCAGACCAGGAAGATCGCTTCGCCGTCTGCGAAATGACCACCGCCGACGGCCGACCGGCTGTGCTGGCGATGATCGCCGACGGTATTGGTGGACATCGGGCCGGCCAGGCGGCCAGCGAGATAGCTTGCGGCAGGGTGCCGGCGCTCCTTGCCGGCCAGGCGCCCAGCTCGGGTCAGGTTGGGCTGGCGTTGCGCAAAGCACTCGAAGAGACGTGCCGCGACATCTACGACGCGTCTCTGGCTGACCCTGGCCGTGAGGCAATGGGCACGACCTGCACCGCTGTCGTTGTGGTCGATCGGAAGCTCTTCCTGGGGCATGTAGGCGATACCCGCGTCTATCTTCTGCATGCCGATCGCTTGCAGCAGCTTTCGATTGACCACACCTGGGCCGAAGAAGCCATTCGTGCCGGCTTCCCTGTCGAGGACATCCGCAGGCACCCTAACCGGGGAGTGCTCAAGCGATACCTCGGCGTCAACCCCACGGTTGAGGTCGACACGCGCTGCCGCCTGGACGATCACGGCGAGGAGACGATCAACACACTGGAGAATCCCCTGCCGCTTGACCCGGGTGACATTCTCATGCTGTGCTCGGATGGCCTGTCGGACCCGGTAGACGAGCAGGAGATGCTTCAAGCGCTGCAGTCTGGCAACCCCGGTCAGGCTGCCGCAACCCTGGTGCGGCGTGGGCTGCAGGCCGGCGCCACCGACAACGTCACCGTCGTCGTGGTGAAGCTGACAGGCGGGAAGGCCATTGGCCCGTGGTGGTGGCCGGCCGGCCATTGAGTGCGCCCGCGACGCCCTGGCGCCGGCCTCGTGGCAACTCGGCGCTAATACCTTACGCCCACCCTCGCCTGATATGCTGTTACTGCTCAGCGATAATGTCCGCTAATTGCTCAGCGATAATGTCCGTGAGCCCGTACTGCGTGTCGGTGCTGCCAGTGTAGCACACCGCGTGGGACCCGCCGCATAGGCGGTGGGTATGTGGACAACTCTCCGCTCGCGGCGCTCCGCTGCGAGTTGCCCA
>CAWEHT010000133.1:0-4443 GCA_963808455.1 uncultured Chloroflexia bacterium
CGGGTACGCGCCGTCTTCACGATCCCGTTTGTTTTTCTCATCCTGATGACCGTTGGCCTTACAGGCTACATGGCGTTCCGCAATGGCCAACGCGCCGTGAACGATTTCGCCATCCAACTCCAGCAGGAAGCTGCAGCTCGCATTCAGGACCACCTGGATGACTACCTGGCGACCCACAGATCGTCAACCAGATCAACCTGGATGCCATCCGTGAGGGATCCATGGATATTCAGCATCCGGGCGGGCTTGAAGGCCATTTTTTGGCGCAGATATTGCACTTCCCTACAGTTGTCTCAATTTGCTATGCTGATGAGCAGGCCGAGTATGTCGGAGCAGTACGAAAAGTGTTGGGGGTAGAGTTGGGAACGAGCCTCTCCAGCAAGGCTACTGGCAATGCGCTAGAGGGCTACGAGGTAGATAGCCAGGGGCATCACCTCCAGCGCATCTTCTCATCTCCGCCAGGGTATGATCCTCGCCTTCGCCCGTGGTATCAGGCCGCCGTGCAGGCCAAAGGCCCGGCCTGGACGCCCGTTTATGTGTGGTCCAGCGGCGACGTGGGCCTCGACGCCGTAGTGCCGGTCTATGGCGACGATGCCAGGCTGGTAGGGGTGTTGGACACCTCGCTGACGTTGAATGAGATCTCCGAGTTTCTGGCAGGCCTGCATGCCACTGAACATGCGCGCATCTTTATCATGGAGCGCTCCGGGTTGCTGGTGGCCTCTTCTACCATGGAGCAACCATACACGCGGCTTGGTGAGCAACTGAACCGGCTCCCGGCCCTTGATTCAAGCGACGGCGTCGTGCGTTCCGCCGTTCAGGCCCTGACACAACGTTTCGGCAACCTGGCAAGCATCACAGGCAGCCAGCAGTTCTACTATAACGTGGCGGGCAAACGGCAATTCGCGCAAGTGGTGCCCTATCGTAACCAGCCCGGCCTGGACTGGCTGATGGTGGTGGTGATCCCTGAGGCCGACTTCATGGGGCAGGTCGAAGCGAACAATCGCTGCACCGTGGCGGCCATTGTAGTCTCCCTGCTGGCGGCCATCCTCCTGGCAACGCTGCTGGCCCGCTGGGTTACCGGCCCGCTCGCGCGGCTGAATCGCTCGGCGAAGGAACTGGGACAGGGCGACCTGGCTCGCCGGGTAGCAGTAAGACGCCGCGACGAGATCGGCCAGCTGGCCGCTTCGTTCAACCGCATGGCCGAGGGGCTACAGGCATCGTTCGCTTCCTTACAAGCCAGCGAAGAGAGATTCCAACTGGCGTTCGAGAACGCGTACACCGGCATGTGCCTGGTCGGCCTGGATGGGCGTCTGATCCGAGTAAACGGGAAGCTGTGCGAGTGTATCGGCTATAGCAGGGAAGAGCTCGAGCAGATGACCGTCAACGACCTTGTCTATCCCGAAGATCGCGATCTCACCGAGACGTTTATCGGGAAGGCTCTGGCGGGCGAGAGCGAGCACGCCAGTTTTGAGCAACGCTATCGTCACCGGCAAGGGGATATTGTGTTCGCCGTGATCGCCGTGTCGCTGGTGCGCGCCGCATCCGGAGATCCCTCGTATTTCGTCGCTCAGATACACGACGTCACCGACCGCAAGAGGTCTCAGGAAGCGCTGGAGCGCTCCGAAGAGCGTTTCGCGAAGGCTTTCCGGGCCAGTCCAGCAGCCATGGCGATCACCAGGCTGACTGATGGCCGCCTGCTCGACGCGAACCAGGCGCTCATCGCGCTGCTCCTATACCGGCGCGAGGAGCTCGTCGGCCGTACGGTGAGAGAGCTCGGCATCTGGACAGACGAGCCAGACCCCGCCCGCCTCCGGCAAATCCTGGCCACCAAGGGCCTGGTCAGCGATGTGGAATGGCGATTCCGCGCCAAGGATGGGCGCGTGCTGATTACTCGCGTTTCTGCCGAGATCATCAAGCTGGAAGGCGAGCCCTGCATCCTGTCGGTCATCGTCGATTACACCGAACGCTTACGCCTGGAAGCGCAACTGCGCGCCAGCGAGGAGCGCTATCGCAGCCTGATCGAATCCCAGTCCGATCTGATCGTCCGCACCACCGCGGATGGGCATTTCACTTTTGTGAACGATGCCTTCTGCGAGCTGCTTGGTAGGTCGCGGGAAGAGTTGCTTGGGCACGCCCTGGCACCCTGCATTTGGCCTGAATATCAGGCCATGGCAGGTTGCGTGCAACAGGCGCGCCTGGCTCCCCCGTACTCCACGGAGTCCGAGACTCAGTACGCCGGTTCCAGAGGGCCGCGCTGGTTCAGCTGGGTCAATTCAGCTATCGTGGATGACAGCGGCCAGGTCGTAGAACTCCAGCGCGTCGGGCGAGAGATCACCGCAGCCAAGCAGGCCCAGGAACTGAGCGCCGCCAATGAGGCCGCGGAAGCGGCCAATAGACAGCTGAAAGAGCTGAATCAGCTCAAGAACCAGTTCGTGTCCAATGTGTCGCACGAGCTGCGTACGCCCCTGACCAACATCAAGACCTACCTGTCGCTGCTCAAGGATGGCAAACCCGAAAAGCGCGACCGCTACTTAGCCACGCTGAAGCGCGAGGCCGACCGCTTGCAGTCCCTGATTGAAGATCTGCTGCAGCTCTCGCGGCTTGACCAGGGCAAGGCCATGCCTGCATTGCAGCCACTCGACGTGAACGCGATCGTAACTGTACTGGCCGAAGACCGCTCGGCACTGTTCAGCAGCCGTAACCTGGATCTCGAGGTCCACACCGCGCCAGCGCTGCCCACCGTGCTCGCCGATAGGAACATGCTGGTCCAGGTGCTTACCAACCTGATGACCAACGCCATGAACTATACGCCTAGCGGGGGCAGGGTAGCGGTAAGCACTGGGTTGCGCAGGCCGGCCCGGGGAGAGGGCAATAGAGATCCCGCTATGATCATTGACGACACGCAACGGCCAATGGTCGTACTCTTGGTCGCCGACACCGGGCCGGGTATCTCGGACGCAGACCGGGCTCATCTCTTCGATCGATTCTTCCGTGGGGAGGCCGCTGGCAAGAGTGGGGCGCCCGGGACCGGACTGGGGCTGGCCATCTGCCAGGAGATCGTCAGCCTCCACGGTGGCCACATCACCGTCGAGAGCCAGGTGGGCCAGGGCAGCTGTTTCACGGTCTGGCTGCCAGCGATGGAGGTATAGGCCATGGCATCGGATACGCCAATGAGGGAGACCACGATCGGGGTCATCGATGATGATCCATCCATCCGCAGAGCCGTCTCGAGGCTGCTCAGTTCGATGGGGCTGCATGCCGAGTGCTTCGCGTCTGCCATAGACCTGCTTCAAAGCAACCGGCTGGGCAGCCTGGACTGCCTGATCCTTGACGTGTACATGCCTCAGATGAACGGCCTGGAATTGCAGCAAGAGATCACCGCTTGCGGTTATGCGACCCTTATCATCTTCATATCGGCATATGACGATGTCCGGGCAGGTGCAACGGCCCTGGCAGGCGGCGCGGTCGCCTTTCTCCAGAAACCTTTTGCCGACGGTGCCCTGCTGCAGGCAATCGACGCGGCACTCAAGGCTCGTGATTTCTAGGCGCTGATTGCCTGGTATGGGCGCATCCCTCCGTGCTGTCGGCAAGCCAGCGGCGCGCCATGTGCGGCCAGCAAGGAACGGTATATCTTGACGAAAGGGCTTCTATGATTCGTATCCTGATCGCAGACGATCATCCCATCATTCGTCTTGGCCTGAAGACGCTAATCAAGGGCGAAGGCGGCATGGCGGTCGTAGGAGAAGCTGAGGGCGCGGATGAGTTGCTCGGTCTGGCAGCGACGCGGGAGTGTGACGTCATCGTGATGGACATCAGCATGCCGGGAAGGGGCGGGCTAGATGTGTTACAAGACCTGCGCAAAGCCAAACCTGAGCTCCCGGTGCTTATTCTGAGCGTGCACCCCGAAGATCAATGCGGCGTACGAGCGCTGCGTGCGGGCGCCGCCGGCTATGTCACCAAGAGCAGCGCCGCGTCTGAACTCGTGGGCGCTATCAGGTCGGTGGCAAGCGGGAGAAAGTACGTCAGCCCGGCCTTGGCCGAGATCCTGGCGACGCGGCTGGGCGACCAGGACGACGTCGCCGTTCACGAGAAACTTTCTAATCGCGAGTATTTGGTGCTGTGCATGCTGGCATCGGGCAAGACGATAGGCGAGATCGCCCAAGGGTTTTCACTGAGCGTCAAGACCGTCAGTACCTACCGGCATCGCGCATTGCAGAAGATGGGCGTCAGGACGGATGCGCAGTTGATTGCTTATGCCGTGCGCCACCGCCTTTGTGAGGAGTAGGACAAGCTCCGACAACCTGGCTGCCCGCATTCTGACAAGAGGACGCTCCGTCTGCCGACACACGAATCCCAGAGGCGTGCCGACATAATGAGTATGATGATGGAGGGCATGATCAATCTCCGTGGCCGGATCACGCCGGTAGTCAATCTGCGCAGCCG
>CAWEHT010000134.1:0-6398 GCA_963808455.1 uncultured Chloroflexia bacterium
AGAGCTCAACCGCCTAACAAGTAAGCACGCACCTTAACATAACAAGAAACTGCTGGTACAAAGGCTTGTGAGGCAATAAATCACATGGCTATCCAACAGTTTCGCGATGCAGTATACCAAAGCCTGACCCAACGCGCCGCAGCACTTATGGATTTGCTGGACGCACTCACAGGCGCTGGACACGTCAACTCGCCGGTGGCTTTGAGCGAAGAACCACCCTTTCGGCGAGAGTTCAGCTCTGTGTACGATGCGCTTGAGAACGGCGAGATTGACGCCGCAGCGTTGGCCAAAGTATTGGGCGCACAGCAGCCGGTGGACGGCGAGACCGTAGCCGGGCGTGAAATTTACGCCATTGACGCCACACCCAACCCACGGATAGAGGCCGAGACCTTGCCGGATCGCAGCTGGCTGAAAAGCGAGAAAGATGAACCGGCCCGTCCGGGTCTCAAGTTCTCCTGGTTGGTGCGCTTGGTGCAACGGCGACCATCCTGGGTCGCGCCGCTGGACGTGCAGCGCATTGCCACCACCAGCACCGACACGCAAACGGCGGTGGCCCAGGTGCAGGCGCTGGACAGATTGAGCACCCGGCTGAAAGTCGTGGTCGCCGACAGTCTGTACGGGAACCACTGGTTCCTGGGCGTGTTTTTGGTCGTCAAAACCGTCGCGGCGCTGGTGCGTTTGCGCCAAAACCAGAACTTGTACGCGGCGCCCCCGCTGCGGGTTCCCGGCAAACGCGGCGCTCCACGCAAGCACGGTCCAGTTTTCAAACTTAAGCAACTATCTTGGCCGGCCGAACGCCGCGAAACCTTTGATCTGAACGGCCAAACGGTGCAGTTGCAAGCCTGGACCGATTTGCACCTGCGCAAGCTGCCGACCTTGGCCGGGCTCCTGTTGCGGGTCCAATTCTTGAAAGCCGACGGCACGCCGCGTTACAAACGGCCGCTCTGGCTTTTTTGGACGGGACCGACCAGCGTGGCGCTGGCAGACTTGTGTCGCATGTATCTTTGGCGTTTCGCCATCGAGCATGCATTTCGTTTCTTGAAGCAACACACGGGCTTGAACGCCTGCCGATCCACCAACCCGGTGGTCATCGAGCATTGGATGTGGCTTTGCGCCCTGGCTTATTGGCAATTGCTGCTCATGCGTCGGGAGGTAGATGATCTACGACCGGCCTGGCAACCGTCGTTACGAAGCCATCAGACCTTGCTGCTCACGGCGGGCCAAGTGCAGCGCGGCGCTCGACGTTTTCTGCTTGAGTTGGGCAGTCCGGCGCCGGTCGCCGGACCCGCAGGTAAAGGAACCGGACAGCGTCCCGGGCTATCGTCCGAAGCCGCGGCCGCGCTATCCGGTCGTCAAAAAGGGCTCAAAACCCCAAAAAGCGACCGTAACTAACGTGCCGGCCGTCGTCTAAACGCACCGGCGGACAACTGCAGCTTTGTTAAAGTGCGCTCTTGGTCAACGCGACGCTTCGTCCTACCTGTCGACCATCGTCGCGCCGTTATGTAACTCTAAACTCAAGGACGTTTCAATGTGCTAAATATCGCCAGAACAGACCGGAGGTCGTGGGAGATGCCGGCACCATCGAATATTTCGCCTGTCGTGATCGAAGTTGACGAGAGCACTTTTCGGCAAGACGTGATCCAGCGGTCGCGTGAATTGCCCGTGATAGTGGATTTCTGGGCCGTCTGGTGCGGTCCATGCCGCACCCTGGGGCCGATCCTGGAAAGTCTCGCGGGGGAATACGCTGGTCGCTTTGTCCTCGCCAAGCTGAACGTGGATGAGAACCAGGCACTGGCTGCGCAATACAACATTCAGGGCATCCCGGCCGTGAAGGCATTCCGAGACGGCAAGGTGGCTGCGGAGTTTGTGGGAGCGCTTCCCCGCGCCGCCGTGCGGCAGTTCGTCGAAAAGCTGATACCCAACGGGGCCGACGCTGCTGTAGCGGCAGCGCGCACCTTGTTGCAGGCCGGTCGAGCGGGCGAGGCCGCAGCGCGCCTGCGCGCAGTGCTGGCAGAAAGCCCTGACCACCCCGCTGCGCTCCTGGGACTCGCCGAAGCCGAGTTGGCCGGCGGTCGCCACGCCGAAGCCTTAGCTATCCTGGATCGCTTGCCTACAGCCGAGGCGGCACGTTTGCGCCGGGCAATCGCACTTCGGCAGGCCGCGGGCGAAGCGACTGAGGCCGACTTCGCGCGCCCGTCTGGGCGCCAACCCCGAAGACTTGTCTGCCCGTTATGCACTGGGCAGCCTCTTGAGCCTTCAGAGCCGCTACGAGGAGGCCCTTGAGCAGTTCCTTGAAAACGTGCGCCGCCGGATCGCGGCACGGAGCGGCAAAGAGCCACGCGAGGCGATGTTGTACCTCTTTGATATCCTGGGTGACAATCCCCTGGCGCGCAGCTACCGCAACCGTCTGGCAAGCCTCCTGTTTGCCTGAGCGCGGTCGTCTCGCCGCCTACTTGTTGACCACAACGATCTGTACCCAGAAAGTGTGGTCATTGCTATTTGCGATGCCGAACACGGTGCCCATTGCGTCACGGATTTGCCAATTGCCCGCGATAGGTGCCCGGCGTGCCTGGAGCGGTCATCTTCACAGCTACATCGACGCTGGCGCCTGGCGCAGCCACCGTGGGGAACGACACCTGGAGGGGAGCGCCGAGGCTGTTGCCCTTAGCGAAGACCACGGCATATCCCGTAGTCCACTGGCACGTGCCGTTGTTCTTCAGTCGCCAGGTCTTGACGAAGGTCTGGGCTGGCTTGAGCCTGGAGCCGTCTGGGACTGTCACGTCCTCGGTCATCGCCGCGTTTTCGATGCATGCCGATGCGGACGCCCCCGTACCGGCAGCCGTCATGCTAGCGCTGCCCAAAGCCGGAGCCGTGCCAGCCGGAGCCGGTCCAGAAGGAGCCGGGCCCTGGGGCGGCGTGGGCAGAGCCGACACTGGCATCGTGGGAGGGGCAAAGGTCGTGGCCGGTGTGGGTAAGGGCGATACTGGCGGTGCCGGCGCGAACGGCAGACAGCCAGCCAACGAGGTCACGGCAACAAGCCCGATCAGGATCGAGGTAGTCTTACGTAGCATGGCCATACTCCGAGGGGATGGGACAAGCAAATCAGAGCCAACCAGATAGGACGCCATTCTACTCCCTCGGCTGACTTCAGGCAAGTCACGCGGAGCAGCAATTACTGGTTGTCCGACCGGCTGCCCTAAGCAACTACTCTTGTGAACAAGGTCCGTCGGGGCCGGCAGCGTGTCCGCAGGGGTGTAGGTGGGGAGGCCGGACAGACACGCCAGGGCGATCGGGTGAGGCCCGACGGCGCGCCCAGCCAGCCCTTGGACTGTTGGAGGAGGAACAGTCATGGCGCAATTTGCCCTTCGCAACGGTGTTCCCCAATGCACTCTTGCCAACTTCGAACAAGATTTCGCGGGCCGCCACACGCTGCAGGGCGTTCTGGCATATTGGGCCTCGCGGAAGCCCGAGGCCGTGGCGCTTATCGCCGCGGACACCGGCCAGGAAATTACCTGGGAAGACTTTGACCGCACGACCACGGCCCTCGCCGGCAGGCTGTTGGATATCGGTTTCGAGCGTGGTGATTTCCTGGCCGCCGCGTTGCCATTTCTCATCGAGCACGTGTTTCTCGCCTACGCCTGCTTCAAGATCGGCGTCGTTCATGCGCCCATCGACCTGCGCTTGAAGGCTCCAGAGGTGATCCGTTGTGTGGACCTGATCCAGGCCAAGGGCTTTGCTTTGCTTGGGGAGACCGCTGCGGCTGACTTTCGCGAGCTTGGCAAGGCGGTGCAGACAAACTGCGGCTCCATCAAGCGCTTGCTGCAGTTCTCAGCTCCTCATCAAGCATTGATCGCCGGCGCCATCCCTGGTTGGGCGCTGCTGCGCGATGCGCAGGCGCTGGCTGATGCAGCGCGGAGCGCCGGGCCCGCCCGGGCGGAGCTGACGACCCTCGGGCGTGCCGCAGGCATGGTGCGCGAAGAGGACGGCGCACAGGTGATCTTCACTACCGGCTCAACGGGCTATCCTAAGCCGGCGCTCCTATCGCATCGCAGCATTACCTGCCAGAACATGTGTCTGGGCGCTGCTTTCCGTCTGGGCGAGGCATCCCGTGCGATGGTCAACCTGCCACCATCGCACGTGGGCGGCCAGGCCGAGCAGGTAATGACCCCACTGTTTTACGGCGGCTGCCTCGTGCTGCTGCCTGCCTATGACCCTGCCAGGACACTGAAGGCGATTCAAGACTACAAAGTGACCTTCATGGGGCAGATTCCTGCCTTGTTCAATCTGGAGTGGCGCTTGCCCGGCTACGACAGCTTCGACCTGTCCAGCCTGGACATGGTCCTGTACGGCGGACAGCAGGTGCCGCGGGCGTTCCTGGAGCGGCTCATGCGCATGGCGCGGCGCGCCGGCACCGGTCTGGGCCTGACCGAGACGTCTGGCTTCTGCACCTATACCCCAATCGATGGCCCTGTGGACGATCTTCTGCTAGGGCTCGGTTACGACATGCCCGTCTATCCGCTGACCATTCGCGCTCCGATGACGGAGAATGGCCTGGCGGGGAAGGTGCTGCCCGCAGGCGAGGTCGGATACATCTGCTTCCAGGGCCCCCAGACGTTCCTCGGTTACGTGGGCGATCCGGTCGCCACGGCCAGTGCCATCGCGCGCGATGGGGTCCTCTATACCGGCGACCTGGGTTGCCAGGATGAGACAGGCCTGCACTTCGCAGGAAGGGCACGCTGGATGATCAAACCCAAAGGTTTCCAGGTCTTTCCTGGTCAGGTGGAAGACCATCTGTGCGAGCTGCGCGACAAGGTAGCAGCGGCCGGCGTCGTGGGCGCTGAGCACGATGTCTTTGTCGAGGCCATTGTGGCTTTCGTCGAAAGACGGCCAGGGGCAGACCTCACCGAGTCAGAGTTGCAAAAACATGCCGAAGGTATCGCCTCCTACATGCGGCCGTTGCACTATGTGCTGCTCGATGCGGGCGAACTGCCCCTCAACCGGGTTGCCAAGATCGACTACGTGCGGCTGGATGAGATGGCCCGTCAAGAGATCGCGCGCCTGCGTGAGCAGGGTGGCTGGGATCGCCAGTAATGCAGGATGTTTCCAGCCGATGGGTGGCCCATCGCTCCTTACTGGTCCGATTGGTCAACACGCTCGACCACAATGGTGAAGCGTGCCACCAATGCAGCGATCGCCCCGATAGCGGCCCATACAGGAAACAGCCATGTGACGGCGGCCCCTACTGCGACGCCTGCCGTCAGAGGGATTTCGATGAGGGTATGCCCCTCTTCATTCTTGAGGATGATGCGACGAATGTTGCCTTCGTTGATCAGCTCTTTCACTTTGCTGACGACGGCTTCGCCGTTGATGCGGAATTCTTCGGTGTGAGTTTGTTCGCTGCTCATTGCTAGCCTCCCGATTCGGATGACTGCCTAAGGTTCTCCGATAATGGGCCGCCGGAATGTGAGGCGGCGTACAAATGTTGCTCGTGCACATGCATGCATTTATACTAGTTTGATAGGGCGCGCCTCGCGGCTGAGGGTTCTTCCGGTGCGAGGCGGTAAGGCTTAGATTGAAAGGAGACGCTTCATGTCTTGGGGTAATCGCGAGGCTGCCAGGCAGCGGGCGACCTATACGGTATTGAGTGGAGTCTTCCTGACCATCTTCGCCATCTTTTCTCGAAGTAAAGCCGCACGGGAGCGAGAACTCAAGCTGCGGCCCTTTGATCTGCTGCAGCTGGCGTTCGCGAGCTATCGCCTTGGTCGGCTTGTTGCGTACGACAGGGTCTTTGAGACCTACCGCCTTGCCGTGACGGACACGATACCGGACCCGAGCGGTGCCGGTGATACGGTGGCGCCCAAGGGCGGAGGCGTCCGGCGCGCGCTGGGCGAGCTCGTATGTTGCCCGATTTGCACCGGCACGTGGATCGCAGCCGGATTGGTCTATACGCTGCATATCGCTCCGCGCCCCACTCGCACCCTGTTGGCGATCATGAGCGCCGTTGGGTTGGCTGAGCTTGTGGATGCGGCGACAGAAGCTCTGCAGTGGACCGGCCAGATTGCCCGGGAGCGCGCCGGCACGGAGCGCTCCGCCAAAGTAAGAGCGGCAGGCTCGTGAAGTCGTCCCTCGGGCCCTTTCAACCGATCCACAGGTCGGCCAACTCCAAGCATTGTGTGCCGGGAATGTCGAGCAGGCCCCATCGCCAGGTCCCCCAGGGCGTGGCCACCAGGTACTGATTGTCAATCCACAATACCAGGCCCAGCGGCCCCAGAGGCGCCGTCGAGCTGGCGAGCACCACCGTGCCATCCACCAGAAAGCGGCAAGTGGCGACATCCCACTCGATGACATAAGTATGCCACGCGTCCATGGGTATGGCCACGCACGCTTCGCGAATGGTA
>CAWEHT010000135.1:0-4495 GCA_963808455.1 uncultured Chloroflexia bacterium
ACCGGTTTGTCAAGACACGGAACAGGGCTGTTTAAGGTAGAACCTACTCCTTTCCAGTTGAGATGGGCATCGACGTCGCCGTCGTAGTCGAGGCGGTGGGTAAGTGGTAAACTGCACTTTCTTTTGCAGCTTACCACTTATCCACGGCCGGGTCGTCACTTGCTTGCGCCAGCGGAAGCGCATCCGGCATTTCGTCAGCGGGCGAGGCCGGCCGCCCGTAGTAGGTGGCAGCCGGCGTCTGGTAGGCCAGCGCCTGGTGTCGTCGCCGGTAATTGTAGAAATCCAGGTACTCGGCCAAAGAGCGGCGCGCCTCTTTGGGGCTGGCGTACTCTCTCGGGTAAACCTCTTCGTACTTGATGGTGCGCCAGAGGCGCTCGGTAAAGATATTGTCGCTGGCGCGGCCTTTGCCGTCCATGCTGATTTGGACGCCAGCCGCCAGCAGCAACGCGGTGTACTGCGGGCTGGTGAAATGACTGCCCTGGTCGCTGTTCCAGATCAGCGGGGTCGCCTGGGCCAAGGCCCGCTCAGTGGCCACCAAGACGAACGGCATTTCCAACGTCTGACTGAGCTCCCAGCTGATGACGTAGCGCGAGAACCAGTCAATGATCGCGACCAGGTACAGCCAGCCGCCTTTGAGCCGGATGTACGTGATATCGACGCCCCAAATGTGGTGTCGGTGGCCGGCAGTGATGCCGCGTAACAGATACGGGTAAATCCGCTGCTCAGCGTCCCGGCGGCTGAGATTCGGACCGGGACAGATGCCGGCGATGCCCATCTCGCGCATGTAACGCTGGACGCGCTGGCGGGAAATGTCAATCTGGTCGTCCTTGACCAGTGTCGCCTGCATGCGGCGCGAGCCATAAAACGGATAAGCTGTGTAGATCGCGTCCATCCGATGCTTGATCGCGATTTCCTCAGCCGAGATCGGCAGCGCCTGGTAGTAGAGACTGCTGCGACTCAAATTGAGCAAATCGGCCTGGGCCTGGAGGTCCAGCTCGCCATCCGTCTTTTCGACCAGGGTCAGCCGCTCATTCCTTGGGGTCAAGGCCAGATTTTTTTTTCAGCCAAGCCACTTGCGTCGTGAGCTTGCCGATCTCAGCGTATAGGTCGTTGATTTGTTGCTCGTGATTGGCCGCTGCTACCTTTTCGGCTGCCCGACCGTCGGCAAACACCCCCGGCAAGCCTTTCAGAGCCGTCGCTTTCCAGCGGTTCAGTTGGTTGGGGTGGATGCCATTCTCGGCCGCAATCTGGTTGATCGTCTTGTCTTCTTTCAACAATTCTTGCACGAGTTGGGCTTTGAATTCCGGACTATATCGCTTGCGCATGTCGGTTATTCTACCTTAGTCCCAGCCCTTTTCGTGTCCAGTTTTTGGCGTCCACTATACGGTCAACCGGCCGATTCAGAATGAGCCACCTGGCCCAGCCGCAGACTGACCGTATGCACGATGCCTTTCCATGGGATTTTCCGTATGATGGGATCCGATCCAGACGGTTTCCTACCGAGGAGGCAAGGATGCTTAAAAACTGAAACCTTGAAGAAAGTTTTCACGTGGGCTGTTCCTGCCTAAGCCGGGCAAGCTCCGCCGGGGCGAGTCCTTTAACAAGTCGCCGAACGATGTCATCGACGTTATACTCCTTCGCCAAAGCGATAATCAACGTCACCAAGCCCTGGAGCGCAATCACGTCCAGGAATTGGCGGGCCTGGCCCAAAGTTCGTACTTCGGGCACCAGCTCGTCAGCCAGAGGATGACTGGCAAAACGCAGTAAAGCCAGCACGGCATAGGCCAGTAAGTTGAGCAACCAAAAACGCTGAATGGTTTTGAGCCGGGTCATCTGATAGTCGGCGATGCCCAGCAGATGTTTCTCTTGCTTGTGGCCGGTTTCAATGGTCCAACGCCGTGCATAGGTGCGTACCATTTGGCGAGCGCTCCAATCCCAATCGCTGACGAGATAAGCTGCTTCCTTGGCTTCACGACTGGTTTTGGAAAAGACGACGCTGATCTCGTCTTGCCCGTGGTAGATCGTGCGTAGGCGCAACCGCCGTTTGCAAACCCAATAGCGTTGCCGACCGTTGCTGGTTTGCACCCAAATAGCCTTGAACTTGCGCTGGGGCAGGCGTGGCAGGATTTCATCCAAACGCAGCCATTGGCCACGCCACCAAGCGCAGGCGCTCTTACTGGCTTTCGAGACCCAGTGGCGCTGCAATTCACAACTGACGAACTGCACGACCTCCGGCGTGAAATACTGGTGATCGAAGGCAATGGTCTGAATGGGCAGACGTCGCCAATCCTGAGCCCGTAGCATTTCGACCAGCAGTTGCGGCTTGGTGTCAAACTGCTCGACCAAGCCGTGCTGCTGCAATTCGGCTTCGCGGCGGTAAAGCCGGAAGTCGAGCCAATATTCAACCCAGGGCTGTTTCTGATCGGTCTGACGTTGTTCACGGCGCGTGAGTTCATGACCGTAATGCAAATTGACCAGGCAATGGCTGTAAATGTAGGCCAGACCGGGCTGGGTCACATCCCGGTATTTGGCCAGACCTTCGATTTGCTCGCCATAATGCTCACCGGTCAGGGTGTCATCGGCAAAGAGCAGACCTTCGCGCCGTGGGGCTACCATAGGGTTAGAAGCCAGCACTGACCAAAGCTGCTTGTGGACGTCGGCTTCGAGCCAGGGCGATTCGGCCAAAAAGTGATTGAGGCTGCCGATACTGATCCGTTCAGCCAATGAACGGCGGATCGCTTCCAGGGTGCGCTTGCCGTCGACCAAGAGCAGGCCCCGCACCAGACGCTCGATTTGAACAAACTGTGGTTCGGAAACCACCTCCTTGATTGGAGTCAGCAAATACGGTATCGTATCCATCGGCACAAGCGTTTGCATCGGTTATCTCCTGAGTGCTTTTTGTTACTCTCAGAATGATAACACGATCAAGCTGTGCCTTTTTTCTTCAAGGTTTCAGTTAAAAAGACGTTCGTAATCAATGGCACACCCCAATCGCTGGAGGTTGCCGAAGGGGCGTCATTGGCTGACGTGCTGCGCGAGCAACTACTGCTCACCGGCACGAAAGTCTCGTGCAATGACGGCCACTGCGGCGCCTGTTCGGTAATTGTGGATGGCAAGCTGGCGCTGTCCTGCGTGATTCTTGCGTGGCGCGTCCCGGACGGAGCCAGGATCACGACCATCGAGGGAATCGGAACCCCGGAGAAGCCGCATCCCATCCAACTCGCTTTCGTCGTGCACGGCGCTGCCCAATGCGGCTTTTGCACGCCCGGAATGATCGTGTCGGCCAAAGCACTCCTGGATCAAAGCCCCAGCCCCACCCGTGAAGAGGTGCGGGCCTGGCTCACCAAGCATCACAACGTCTGCCGGTGTACGGGCTACAAGCCGATCGTCGACGCCATCATGGACGCGGCCAAGGTCTTGCGGGGGGAAATGAGCCCGGCTGAGCTGGAATACAGGCTGCCGCGCGAATGGGGGCCTCTGGGGCAGCAGTTATCCTCGTCCCACCGCGGTAGGGAAGGTGACGGGCACGCTGGATTTCGGCCAGGACCTGGCGCTCAAGATGCCGGCGAATACCCTCCGGCTGGCGCTCGTCCAGGCGAAAGTGTCCCATGCCAACATCCTGTCGATTGACACCTCCGAGGCCGAGAGGATGCCGGGTGTCTTCAAGGTGATCACTCACAAGGATGTCAAAGGGAAGAACCGGATCACCGGCCTGATCACGTTCTCTACCAACAAGGGCGATGGCTGGGACCGGCCCATTCTCTGCGATACCAAGGTCTTCCAGTACGGCGACGCGATCGCCGATCGTCTGCGCGGACACCGAGTTGCACGCCCGAGCGGCTGCCGACAAGGTCAAAGTGGAGCTGGAAGAACTCCCAGCCTATATGAACGCGCCGGATGCGATGGCCGAGGATGCGATCGAGATCCACCCAGGAACGCCCAACGTCTATTTCGAGCAGAAGATCATCAAGGGGGAAGAAACCGAGCCGATCATGAGCTCGGCACCCTTCGTGGTCGAGAACGACTATTACCTGCAGCGCCAGCCCCACCTGACGGTGGAGACGGATACCGGCTTTGCCTATTATGACAAAGAAGGCCGGCTGACCATCCACTCGAAGAGCATCGGCCTGTACCTGCATCTCCTGATGATTGCACCCGGCCTGGGCCTCGATCCGAGCCAGTTGCGCCTGGTCCAGAATCCTGCGGGCGGCACGTTCGGCTACAAGTTCTCTCCGACGATGGAGGCCCTGCTGGGCGTGGCCTGTATGGCAACAGGGCGGCCCGTCTCCTTGACCTATGATTACCAGCAGCACATGACGTATACGGGCAAACGCTCGCCATTCTTCCTCAACGTGAAGTTGGCCGCAGACGCCAAAGGCAAACTGCAGGCGATGGAGAGCGATTGGATTGTGGATCACGGCCCTTATTCGGAGTTTGGCGATCTGCTGACCTTGCGGGGAGCGCAGTTCATCGGGGCAGGCTATAATATCCCGTA
>CAWEHT010000136.1:0-40594 GCA_963808455.1 uncultured Chloroflexia bacterium
TTTGTCAAGACACTAACAGGGCTTGTTTTAAGGTAGAAACCTACTCCTTTCCAGTTCAAGATGGGCATCGACGTCGCCGTCGTAGTAGAGGCGGTGGGTAAGTGGTAAACTGCACTTTCTTTTGCAGCTTACCACTTATCCACGGCCGGGTCGTCACTTGCTTGCGCCAGCGGAAGCGCATCCGGCATTTCGTCAGCGGGCGAGGCCGGCCGCCCGTAGTAGGTGGCAGCCGGCGTCTGGTAGGCCAGCGCCTGGTGTCGTCGCCGGTAATTGTAGAAATCCAGGTACTCGGCCAAAGAGCGGCGCGCCTCTTTGGGGCTGGCGTACTCTCTCGGGTAAACCTCTTCGTACTTGATGGTGCGCCAGAGGCGCTCGGTAAAGATATTGTCGCTGGCGCGGCCTTTGCCGTCCATGCTGATTTGGACGCCAGCCGCCAGCAGCAACGCGGTGTACTGCGGGCTGGTGAAATGACTGCCCTGGTCGCTGTTCCAGATCAGCGGGGTCGCCTGGGCCAAGGCCCGCTCAGTGGCCACCAAGACGAACGGCATTTCCAACGTCTGACTGAGCTCCCAGCTGATGACGTAGCGCGAGAACCAGTCAATGATCGCGACCAGGTACAGCCAGCCGCCTTTGAGCCGGATGTACGTGATATCGACGCCCCAAATGTGGTCTCGGTGGCCGGCAGTGATGCCGCGTAACAGATACGGGTAAATCCGCTGCTCAGCGTCCCGGCGGCTGAGATTCGGACCGGGACAGATGCCGGCGATGCCCATCTCGCGCATGTAACGCTGGACGCGCTGGCGGGAAATGTCAATCTGGTCGTCCTTGACCAGTGTCGCCTGCATGCGGCGCGAGCCATAAAACGGATAAGCTGTGTAGATCGCGTCCATCCGATGCTTGATCGCGATTTCCTCAGCCGAGATCGGCAGCGCCTGGTAGTAGAGACTGCTGCGACTCAAATTGAGCAAATCGGCCTGGGCCTGGAGGTCCAGCTCGCCATCCGTCTTTTCGACCAGGGTCAGCCGCTCATTCCTTGGGGTCAAGGCCAGATTTTTTTTTCAGCCAAGCCACTTGCGTCGTGAGCTTGCCGATCTCAGCGTATAGGTCGTTGATTTGTTGCTCGTGATTGGCCGCTGCTACCTTTTCGGCTGCCCGACCGTCGGCAAACACCCCCGGCAAGCCTTTCAGAGCCGTCGCTTTCCAGCGGTTCAGTTGGTTGGGGTGGATGCCATTCTCGGCCGCAATCTGGTTGATCGTCTTGTCTTCTTTCAACAATTCTTGCACGAGTTGGGCTTTGAATTCCGGACTATATCGCTTGCGCATGTCGGTTATTCTACCTTAGTCCCAGCCCTTTTCGTGTCCAGTTTTTGGCGTCCACTATAAAATGTGGCGTCGATATGGAACTACGAACCAGGCGAGGTAACGTCGCTGCTTCGCCAACGGTGAGATGTCACGACAGCTTTTCGAGCGCCCGATTGACCTCTTCGGCGCGTTTGGTCGGCACATTCGGCTGGGTGGAGGCCAATGTTTGGGCTATCGCCATGCACAAAGCATACAGCCCGGTGAGGCTGGGCAGCGTCCCCGGAGTCTCGCCTGGCGCATAGAGAAGGTGCTCTGCCGAGCGGGCAGCCTGACTACTCAGGCTGGGGGTGCATGCCAGCGTGATCCCGCCTTCCTCGCGGGCGAAGGCCAAAGCGCGTGCAACGCCCGATGGCCCTTCTAGCGGCGTGAAGCCAATGATCAGGTCCTTTCGCACGAGATGAGCCAGAGCACGGGCGCGCTCATAGACGTCGCCACTGACAAAGGTTGCCGGCAGACTTGCGTCGCGCAACATCTCCGCAAATGAGGCCGCCAAGGGCGTTGCGAAGGATTCGCCCAGGACTACGATATGGGGCGCGGCGTGGATGTAGTCGAGAATCATCTCAAAACTGTCCAGGCTGTTGTGCGCCAGAGCCTTTTCGAGATTGGATCGGTCCAGCGCGACCATGCGCTGCACGTGTGCGGCAGGGCTATCCTCCTCAGGGCTTGCCACATAACCCTGGCTGAGTTCCAATTTGACCTGCTCTTGGATATCTTCTATCAACTCGGGATACCCGGGATACCCAAGGCGCTGAGCGAAACGGACCACTGTAGTGGTATCCACATCGACTGCATCGGCGAGCGCCGCTGCCGTCATGAATGCCGCCGTGCGGTAATCGCTGAGAATGAAGTCGGCCACCCGCCGATAGCTGCGTGACAAGTGGTCATAGTGCTTACGGATTTGCTCTCTGAACATATGGTCTCACCTCATTGTTTGTGGATGTCCTCTTGCGCGGACTGCTGCGAGCGCGAAACGTACGCAAAGTCCGAGAAGTGGCAACGAACTGTGGTTCTCCCACCCTCAGCTTCAGGGACGCGACTTTACTGGTGCTAAACGGATTAGATGTGACAATACGACCTTGATATTGTAAGGCCATTTCTCCGGCAAGTCAACTTTTTTTGATGCGGTCGCGCTTTTGCACCTCAACTTGGCCGGTCACAGCTATCCGAGCTAATGCTCAGTTCGCATCGTTTTTGTGTGCCATCAGTTACTGCAACAATTATCACAGTCTGAACGTGCAGGCCGTCATCCGGCAACACTCGACCAGGCTGGGGCTAGCTTCGCTCGGCGATCGCGATGATGGATGTGCCTACCGGGAGGTTCATACGGCGCAAGAGGGCGACTTCGACGCGGCCGATAGCGTCGAGCAAGGTATTCAGGGCCCGCGGAGCCGGTTCCATTTCGACCTGATAGGCATCTTGGCTGCAGTGGGGCGAACTCAGGGCAGGTTCAGAGCGGCCGCGCCGCAGGAAGATCAGGCTGGCCGCCAGGGGAAACACCAGAAAATTGTTGTACGAAATGCGCAGCACCTTGAAGCCGTGGCTTTCGAGCTTGGCCCGCAGCTGGCCCACGGTGTAGCGGCGTTGGTGAAGGTTGATGACGTCGTTATTGCTCCAGAGAAACATGAACGCCGGGACCGTAACCAGGAGCTTGCCCGTCTGATGGCCGGCCGATGGGGCAATCCGGTGATCTGGGGAGGGCCGTGACCGATCGCCGGCCCTTTGCCCTGGGCCCTGAGGGATGGCCGGAGGCGGCTCGGCACGGCGCGGATCGACGTCGGGGTTGGCGCCCGGGGGAGGCTGGTGAGCGCCGCGCAGCACGCGCCAGCACTCGGCGAACACACGATCTTCGTCGGGCACATGTTCGACCGTATCCAGCAAGGCCACCAGGTCGAACTCGCCCTCGCCGAAAGGCAGATCGTCGGCTTTGCCCTCGTAGACTTCCACTCCCCGCTGGCGCGCCACCTGCAGTGGCCGGGCATTATTATCCAGCCCCACCACCTGGCCGTAATGGCGCAAGTGGTGGCTCATGTTGCCGGCCCCGCAGCCGATATCCAGCACGCGACGTCCGGTGCCGGTCCCCATGTAGCGATCCAGGAAAGCCAAGATAGCCCGGGTGCGCGTCGCGAACCACCAGTGGTGATCTTCTTCCAGGGTGGGAATCATGGGCGTCGGGTTCATCGTCGATACTCCACAAGTTTGGTTAGGAAGGGCCGGCGCGGGGAAAGCTCCCCGTCACGATGTTTCCGGTGGGGCAGGGTGGGGTTTCCCTGCTGAGGGCCTGCATGCACTCTGCCAGCACCCGGCGGGGCGTGATGGCAGCCATGCAGCGGTGATACTGCAAGTCGGCGGCTGGCCAGTTGAGGCGATTGCAAGGGACGCAGGCCCACGGGGCAGTTACCACCCGGTGGCGGGCAGGATCTCCCCATGGGCCGAAGCTGGCGGCCGCAACCGGCCCATGCAAGTGGACGGTCGGGCGGCCGACGGCCACCGCCAGGTGCAAAGGGCCGCAATCACTGCCCACCACGAGCGCACAGCGGGCTTGTAGAGCTGCCAGCTGGCCCAGGGTTGTCTCGCCGACCGCGTCCAGGGCGGGCGCCCTCATGGCCGCCTGTATGCCCGCGCCCTGCACCAACTCGTCCCGGCCTCCGGTCAGCAGGATCTGCACCCTGGCCTCTGCCGCGAGGCCATCCGCAACGGCGGCCCAGCTTGCCGGGGGCCAATGCTTCACACTGGCTCCGGCACCCACCTGGATGGCAACCAAGGGCCGGCGTGAGTCGATATGGCGGGCGGCCAACCAGTCTCCGGCCCAGGCCTGATCCTCTTCGGAGACCGTGAAGCGCAGGCGGCCCGGCTTGTCTCCGCCGGGCCATGCAGCCGGATCCTGAGGGAAGATGGCGTTCCCAGGCCCTGCGCGGGGCTGCCCAGGCGGAGCCAGCCTGGCGAGCAGGATCTGGTTTTGCTCCACTTCGTGGTGCCCGCTGGAGTAGGCCACCGGCTCCGTCAGGAAGGGCTCGGTCTCCGGCAGCAGATAGCCGACGCGGCGTGGGATGCCGGCTGCCGCCGCCAGCCATGCCCCCCACCAGTGATCGAAGCGTAGTACGACGGCCGTATCGTAGCCCTCCCCGCGCAGCTCTCGTGCAGCTTGCTGCAACAAGGAATAGGGCGCGAAGGGATTGCGCGTGGGGTGGCGCGCGAAGCCGGGGAATGGGCACAGCCGCACCTCGTCCAGGTCCGGATTGCCGCGCATGGCCTCAGCGCCCCAAGGACCGGCGAGCAGGGTGAGCCGGGCCATGGGCAGGGCCTCCCGCAACCAGTGCAATGCCGGGGTCACGAACAGCATGTCGCCAAGATGGTCGGGCCGGATCAGTAACACGGCGCGTGGCTCCGGCCTGGGCGCCCGCTCCGCGTACAACCCGCCGGCCAGGCGCAAGCCCATCAGCCGGACGTGGGCACGGGCGCGTCGCCTTGGCTCTGGCGGGTTAGCCGCGCGTTCAAACATGGGCGGCTGCCCCTTCCGGGTAGAGCCGGGCCAGCTCGGCGAGTATGCTGTCCCAGCCGTAGTGCGCGGTCACGCTGGCTTTGGCGGTGCGGGCCATGGCGCTGGCACGGGCTGGATCGGCCAGGAGCGCCAGCACTGCTTCGGCAAAGGCTGGTGGCTCGTCGGCAAGGGACGCTTCGCGATCATTGACAAAGGGGAAACCATCGCAGCCAAGATGCGTCGATACGACCGGCAGGCCCATGGCCATGGCCTCGAGCACTTTGAGCCGAGTGCCGCCGCCAATGCGTAACGGCACCACGCAGAGATCTGCGCCCGCCAGATAGGGGCGTACGTCCCCCACGCGACCGGTGACGACAAGGCCGGGCCTATCCGCCAGTGCCCGTACCTGGGCGTGCGGCTTCTGACCGACGATGTAGAAATGTGCCTCCGGACAGCGTATGCGAATCAACGGCCATACTTCGGCCGCGAACCAGGACACGGCATCGACGTTGGGGCGATAGTCCATCTTGCCGGTGAAGACCAGGGCGGGCCTGCGCAAAGCTGCCGGAGCCGTGTTCTCGCGCCGGTAGAACTCGAGGTTCACGCCGTTGGGGATCACGCTAACATTCAGCCCCGGCTGTAAACGCTGCAAGGCCAGGCGGTCGGCCTCTGATACGGCGACCACATGATCGGCGGCCTGGCAAATATGCCGCTCGTATCGAACCAGTTTCTGCCACTGTATGAACGAATAGGCTGCACCATGCCAGCGAGCCGGATGCCGAACGTCCGCGAGGCAGGCACGGCGTTGCAGCACGTACTCGGCATTGTGAGCATCGAAGATGAAGACTCCGGGCCGCGCGCCGCGAGGCTCACCGTGCTTCGGCAGCGCGCAAGGGATCATCTCGATCGCTTCCACTTGCAAGACGTCGTAGTGCTCACCGGCCAGCAAGCGTGCGAACCGGGTCTGCAAAGCGTCGGTCGTGAGGCGCAAGGCCATGTCAGGCAAGGGCTGCAGCAAAGTATCACGGGCGCGGGCCAGCGTCGAGCGCCGCGGTGGTTGGACGGCAACGATGCGGCGGCAACAGGCGGCCAAAGGCATCAGGCCATCGGGCAGGGCCGGCGCATCTGCCCCGTCGCTTACCCCGGCCGGGAAGCCCCCCTCCCTTTCCTCCATATCGGCAACCGTCAGGAGATCGATCGGATGGCCCTGACGTGCCAGGCCCGCTACGAGACTGTAGTTGCGCAAAGCTGCGCCTTGCTGCGGGGGATAAGGCAATTGGGGCATCAAGAAGAGAATGCGTGACATGCTGTCGATTCAGTCCGTCACCACCTGGCGATAGACTTGCATAGTCTGTTCTGCCGTGCCCTGCCAGGAAAAAGCTCCTGCCCGCCGCAATCCCCTCGAGCGCGACTCCTCGCGCAAGGCCGCATCGGTGAGGACTCGCATGATGGCCACCGTAATCTCCTCATCGTTCCTTGGGTCACGAGAAGCGCCGGCGTTGCCCACGACTTCTGGAAGGCTCGAGACGTTGGCGGCGACCACCGGCGTGCCACATGCCATGGCTTCGAGAGGCGGCAACCCAAAGCCCTCATAGAAGGCAGGATGCACCAGGCACAAGGCAGAATTATAGAGTTGCAACAGGTCGCAGTTGCTGACGTGGCCTAGAAAATGGCAGTGCGGGCGCAGCTGCAGTTCATCGACCAGGCGCTGCATGTCGTCGACCAGCCACCCCGACGACCCCGCCAGGACCAGGGCCGGGGTCAGCCGGTAGTCCTCGCGCAGCCGTTTGTAAGCCCGCAGCAGCCCGGAGACGTTCTTGCGCGGCTCGATGGTGCTGACGAACAGGATGAATTCGCTCGGGAGGTCGAACAGCTCCTGCACGTGGCGCAGCGCCACCGACCGTTCCACCGGATGATACATGGGGTCGGCTGCCTCGTAAATCACCGTAATCTTGTCTTCGGGCGTGCCAAGCATCTTCACCAGGTCGCGCTTGGTGCTTTCCGACACCGCGATGATGTGCCTGGCGCGGCGCACGGCCCGATCGATTTGTCCATAGTAGCGAGCGCTGTCACGGGTGAGGAAATGCGGATAGATCAAGAATGCCAGATCGTGGATGGTTATCACCGAGGGACAATTCCCGTGCAGCGGCGGGATGAAGTCCGGGCTGTGGTACACCGAGAACTGCAAACGATCGACCATCCAGGGCAGCAGCAACTGCTCCAGGCGATGGTGGCTGGGGATCAGGCTGGAGGCCCGGGCAACATTCTGAGCATCGACCAGGAGCTGGTGGCTGCGGAAGTCCTGGAACAGCACAAATCGTTCGGCGGGAAAACCGGCAGCCAGCGCCTGGGTCAGGCGCAGGGTGTATTCACCAATGCCCGCCCGCGTGTAGTAGACCAGGCGTGCATCAATGCCGATACGCATAAATCGCGAGGCTCTCCGCTCTCAACACGCAAATGATGGGTGTGGCACTCGGAGGAGGCCGGCCATCAGCTAGCAGCCCCAAACAAAAACTCGCCCTCCGCTCTGGCGCAACCACGCGAGAGGAGGGCGTTGGTATCTATCGACTATGAACTGGAAACCCCATCCGCGCCGCGGATCATAACATGGAATCACGTAGGCGTCAAATGGCCTGCCGGCCTGCAGGCAGAAGTCTATGGGGACGCTCCCTATACGCCGGCCGCATCGGCCAGCTCGCGCCCCGCTTGCAATAACAGTTGGACGACCTCATCGCTGTGGGCCTCGGCGTACACGCGCAGCAAAGGCTCCGTGCCCGAAGGCCGGATCAAGAGCCAGCTATCATCTTTGAGCAAGTACTTCACACCATCGCGCGTGTTCACAGCAGTCACCGGGATGCCGCCGAGCACTTGCGGCGGTTCGACGCTCAGACGGGCCACCAGGGCCCTCTTGTCGAAGGGCTGTGTCGTGAAATCGTTGCGACCGTAGCAGAATGTGCCAATTTCGGCCATGATTTCGTCCATCAGCTGCTCGGGGGTGCGCTGATAATAGGCCACGATCTCGGTCAGCAGCAACCCCATCAGCACGCCATCCCCCTCCGGGATATGCCCCTTGACACTGATGCCCCCCGATTCCTCGCCACCGATCAACACATCTTCGCTCAGCATGAGGTCTCCGATGTGATTGAAGCCCACCGGAGTCTCACATACGGCCAACCCATGTTTCTGGGCCAACCGGTTGAGCATCTGGGTTGTCGATACGGTCTTGACGACCATGCCGCTCAGCCGGCGTCGCTCGACGAGATAACGCAGCGCGAGCGTCATCACGCAGTGCGGGTCGATGAAGCGGCCGGTGGGCCCGATGGCCCCTGTGCGGTCGGCATCTCCGTCAGTTGCCAACCCCAGGTCGAGATGTTCGCCGATCACGATGTCTACCAGCGGTTGCAGGTATTTCCGGATCGGCTCGGGGTGGATGCCATTGAAACCCGGATTCATCTCGCCGCGGATCTCGGTCACAGCCGCGCCGGCTTCTGCCAACATGCCGCTCAGGTAGCCTCGGCCTGTACCATACATGGCATCGACAGCCACGCGCAGCTTCGCCTTGCCGATGGTCTCAAAGTCGATCAGCCGGTGCAAATGCTCGCGATAAGCGGGCAAAGGGTCGAAGCGGGTGATCTGCCCTGCGGCCAACGCCTGGTCGGCGGCCAGCCGGGCCGGCTGCCGGCCCGCGGCCAGGTTTTGGGCCAGCCTCTCCTCGACGCACCTGGTATCGGCCGGGCTGGCGCCCCCGCCTTGGGCCGACTTCAGCTTGATCCCGTTGTACCGGGGTGGATTGTGGCTGGCTGTGATCATGACGCCGCCGGCTGCGCCCATGTGTGGGATCGCAAACGAGATGGCCGGGGTGGGGGCGTCGGCCTTTGCCAGGGCAACGCATAACCCGTTGCCTGCCAGCACTTCGCTGACCGCGAGAGCATAGCGGTCTGACAGGAAACGCGTGTCGAAACCAACGACCGCCAGGGGCTCGTCCTGCATCGGCTGGCCGGGCTTTGCCGGCTGGCACTTGTCCAACAGCACGTCGGCGATCGCCTGCGCGACCAACCGGACGTTGGCGAACGTGAACTCGTCACTGATTACCGCTCGCCAGCCATCCGTGCCAAACTGAATTGTCATTACACTGCCTCGTGTTGGGGTGATGGGGGTTAAGTCTCGATTGCGATGGGATTCACATCCGCGCGGGGTTCTGTGGGTCTGTCTGCCCATCTGGCTTGCAAGGCTCTCCAGCCAACTCTGCGACCAGCCGGCCATATCTGCCGACCAGCTCGCGTGCGGCCGGGGTCGACCGGGCCTCGGCCACGATCTGGAAGATGGCGCGGTCGGCATCCGACCGGATCAGCACCCACTCCCCGTCGTCAAGGTGGATTTTCACGCCGTCGGTGGTGTCGATACGCTCCGTGGCAAACTGTTCCATCAGGCAGCGCATGACACGTCCCTTGCTTTCCCACGTGGCTTCGACCTGGTCTGCGGCCACGAAAAAGGGTGGCAGGTCAGCCACCACTTGCGAAAGCCGGGTATGTTGCAGGGCGAGCAATTCCAGAAGCTTGCCCACGGCCACCAGGCCGTCAATCGCGGGGTGTAGCGCGGGGAAGATGAAATTGCCGGTGCCATCGCTGGCCATCACGACCGCTTCACCGGCGGCCGCTTCCATCATGGCCTGGACGTCGGCCTGGCAACGGATGACCCGGCCTCCATAGCGCTCGGCCAGGCGCTCGAAGACTTGCGATTGATCGGCCGTGATGACGATCGTGCTGCCCGGATGTGTCCGGAAGACCAGAGATGCCATGGCCGCGCTCATCACGGGGTCGAGCACCGATGTGCCTTGGTTGTCCGCGACGAACATCTTTTCCCCGCCGATATCCAGGCGCACGCCGAGGCTACAATCCTGCAAGGCGCCGGTGATGGTGGCAAGTTGTCCACGCTCAGCCCAGAACTGTTCCTGGCTCACCGCGATCTTCCTGTCATCGATGCGCGCATTGAGCGGTACCACTTCCACGTCCAGATATTCGAGCAGCTCGGGCAGCACATCGGCCGCCGGCGCGTGGGCATAATCCACCACGATCTTGAAACGCGCATCGCGGACTGCCGGGACGTTGATCGCGCGTCAGATAGCCGCGCGCGTAAACATCGATCACGTCAAGCGCGTACTCTATGTTGCCGATGTCCTCCATGTAGGCGCGGCGGAAATCCTCGCGGTAGAAGACTCGCTCGATGGCGCGTTCTTGTTCGTGCGTCAGATTTTGACCGTTGCGATCGATGAAGCGGATGTCTACTACCCGCTGGTCGTAGGGCGACAGGCGGACGTGGAGGCCGCCGGCCGCGCCAATGGCGCGTGTGTAATAGCGTGCTATGGGAATCGGGACCTGCCGCAGGTCCAGCACGTTGTTGCCGGCCGAGGGCAGGCCGGCGATGAGGGCACGTTTCAGCATGCGTGGGCTGCGGTGAGGATCGCGGTTGATCGTAATGACGCTGCCTTTGGGCAGGACGGAGCCAAAAGCCGCGCCCAGGCGCACCACGAAGTCGGGCGTGAGGTCAACATTTACCACGCCGGTGACGCCGAAGCGGCCGAAGAGCCCGCGCTTGCCCTGTGAGCCCCAGATGATACTGTGGTTGACCATCGCGCCTGCCTCGACCTCTTTGCCGGGCCACAGTTTGACGGCCGGGCCGATGACCGCGCCCTCGCCAATGACGCATCGATCGGCCACGATGCTGCCTTCCAGCGCCACGGATCGCGCCTTCAGGCTGCATTGCTGCCCGATGACGCTCCCATGCAGTTCGGCGCCTTCGCCGACATAGCAATTGCGCCAGATCACGCTGCGATCCACACGCACACGATAGTCCAACACGGTGTATTCGCCGATCACGGCGGGTCCACGAACGACGGCGCCACCCTTGATCTTAACTTCTTTGCCCAGGTACATCGGGCCAAAGAGTTGAGCGTCTGGGTGGATCTCAACCGGGCCGCCGGTCCAGATCCCGGCCGCGAAGTGGTGGCCCAATTCGCCGAGGCTGACCTGACCATTTAGCACATCGGCGTTGCCGCGATGATACTCGCTCAGCGTGCCGACGTCGCACCAATACCCCTCCGCGGCGTAGCCGACGAGCGGCTCCCCGCGCGCGATCATGGCCGGAAAGACGTCGTGGCTCCAGTCCAGCCTTTCGCCCGTGGGGATGTGGGCAAGCGCCTCAGGTTCCATCACATAGATGCCCGCATTCACGGCATCGGAGGTCACCTCACCCCAGCCCGGTTTTTCGAGGAATTGGGTAACGCGCCCGTTCGCACCGAGATTGACTACCCCATAATCGAGGGGGTTGGGCACATGCGAGAGAGCCACCGTGATCAGGGCGGATTGGGCGCGATGGTACTCGACGATTGCGCTCAGGTCGAAACTGGTCAACGCATCGCCACTGAGCACCAGAAACGGTTCGCGGCCTTGCAGCAAGTGGGCTGCGTTCTTGACACTCCCTGCTGTGCCCAGGGGAGTTTCCTCGAGCACATATTCGATATTCAGATCCAGTGATTTACCGTCACCGAAATAGTCCTGGATCTGGTTGGCGAGATACTGTACAGTAATCACCACATCCGAGATGCCGTGCTGCCGCAACAGATACAGGATATGGCCCAACAACGGGCGGTTGACTATCGGCAACATCGGCTTGGGCCGGGACAATGTGAGCGGGCGCAAGCGGGAGCCCTCGCCTCCGGCCATCACGACCGCTTTCATGCCGGCTCCTTTCCGCAGCAGGAAGCTGAATTGCGACTCGAGACCGCCCTTTCGGCGTTAGCACTCCACAAACTATCATACCATAGAAAGACGAAACGAAACAACTGCCTGCCAGATCCACCAGCGAGGCGCGCCGATACTTGAAGACGCTGCTTCGCAAGTGTATACTAGCGCCACCTATGGATCAAAGAGCATTGCGCGTGCTTGAGTTCGAACGCATCCGTCAGCGCCTGGCGCGCTCGACGTCGTTCTCGGTTGGTGAACAACTGGCGTTGGCCTTGCAGCCCACTGATGATGCCCGGCTGGCGCGCGAGTGGCAGGCCGAAACGCGGGAGGCCGTCCGCCTGCTGGACGAAAAGAGCGCTGTGGAGCTGGGCGGAGTGCATGATCTCCGGCCTTTCGTGGATCAAGCGGTGCGCGGCAGCGTCTTGGTGCCGCTGGAGTTGCTGGACGTACGCGGCACGCTGCAGGCGGCCCGCAACGTCCAGCGCGCCCTCATCCGGCAGAGCGAACAGGGCCCCCATCTGGCCGACATCGCCGAGCGCATTGCGGTCCCGAGGGAGTTTGTCGACGAAATTGGGCTGTGTATCGACGAGCGCGGCGAGGTGCTGGAGACGGCCAGCGAGGCGCTGGGGCGCATCCGGCGCGAGCTGCGCGACGCGCACAGCCATTTGCTCGACCGCCTGCAAAGGATCGTGGCCTCGCCCGACTACAGCGCTTTCCTTCAGGAGCCGATCGTCACCCAACGGCAGGGCCGGTACGTGATTCCGCTGCGCGCGGAATTCAAGGGGCGCATCCCCGGCTTGGTGCAGGACCTTTCGGGCAGCGGCGCGACCCTCTTCATCGAGCCCCTGGTCGTAGTCGAACTGAATAACCGCTGGCGCGAGGCGCAATTGGCCGAGGAAGCGGAGATCCGGCGTATCCTGGCACGCCTCACGGCGATGCTCGCTGAACATGCAGAGGCTGTGCGTGCCACGGTCGAAGCCCTTGGCGATCTCGACCTGATCTTGGCCAAAGCGCGCTATGCCGGTGAGTTGCATGCCACCGAGCCGGTCTTGAAGGGGGTGGGGCCGCTCGGCCACCAGCACGTGTGGGAAGCCCGCGCCGGCGATGCCGGACCTGCCGTCGAGCCACACGGGTCTGCTACGCTGCCCAATGTCCCCCATCCTATCGCGGAGCCTCGCGCCGGGCAGCGCCATCCCGGCACCGTGCTCGATCTCAAGCAAGCCCGCCATCCCCTGCTTGACCCATTGACGGTCGTGCCGATCGATATCCATCTGGATACTGGCTATTATGTGCTGCTGATCACCGGCCCTAACACCGGCGGCAAGACGGTCGCGTTGAAAACCGCCGGCCTGCTGGTGCTCATGGCGCAGGCCGGGCTGCAGATCCCGGCGGCCGATGGATCGGCTATGTCCGTGTTCGAAGATGTGTTGGCCGATATCGGTGACGAACAAAGCATCGAGCAGAGCCTGTCAACCTTTTCTTCGCATATGACGCACATCATCGATATCCTGGAGCGGGCGACGCCGATGTCTCTGGTATTGTTGGACGAGTTGGGTGCGGGGACCGATCCGGAAGAGGGAGCGGCTCTGGCACAGGCTTTGCTCAACACGCTCCTCGAGCGGCGCATCACGACCCTGGCGACAACACATTACTCTGAGCTGAAGCTTTTCGCTCACAATACACCGTTCGTGCAGAATGCCAGCGTGGAATTCGACATCGAAACGCTGAGCCCGACCTATCGCCTGACCATTGGCCTGCCTGGACGCTCCAACGCCCTTGCCATCGCCCGACGCCTGGGCCTGCCTGCAGCGGTAGTGCAACAAGCTGAGGCGCTGGTACCGTCGCAGACGAAGGAAACTGAGGCCATGCTGGCGGAAATCCAACGAGCTCAGGAATCCGCTGGGGCGGCAGAGTCCGCTGCGCAAGCGGCCCAGCGCCAGGCCGAAGCCATGAGCGCGTCTCTGCGCCAGCGCCTGGCTGAAACCGAGGAAAAGCGGCGAGAGGTCATCAACGAGGCGCGTGCCCAGGCCGCCGCCGAGCTGGACGCTTTGCGCGAGGAAGTGGCCCGTGTGAGGGAGCGCGCAGCCGGCATCCCGACCCGGGAGATCCGTCACGAGACCTGGCTGGCCGAAGCCGAAGCCGTGCTCGCACGCCGTGCCGCCGAGGCGCGCCCCATACCTCCCGCCGAGGCGAGCCTGCCCTTGCTGGTCGATGGTCCCGTCCAGACCGGTGATAGGGTGTGGGTGCCGGCCCTGCAGGCCTCGGGTGAGGTTGTGAGCGCGACCGGGCGCGATGTGGAGGTGCGCGTCGGCTCGTTTCGCACGAAACTACCCGCCCATCGGGTCGAGTTACGGGAGCGCGGCGGCCGAGAGGCCGTGCAGGTCGCGGCGACAACGCCGCGGCCGCCCAGCCCCGGCATGGAACTGGATTTGCGCGGGCTGACCGTCGATGATACGTTGATCGAACTGGATCGCTATCTCGACACTGCTTACCTGGCCGGCCTGCCTTTCGTGCGCATCATCCACGGCAAAGGCACCGGCGCGCTGCGCCAGGCGGTGCGCCAAGCAATGCGCGATCACCCGTTGGTCACCAGCTTCCGTTCCGGCGAGGCCGAGGAAGGTGGAAACGGCGTGACTGTGGCCAATCTCGCGCCACGGTGAGGCCCGCAGCGGTAGGCGTGGGCGCGGCCCAGCGCGCGCCAAGGTGACGCCGGCGCTGGGAAAGGAAGAGACTCCAATGAGCGGTCGTTCGTTGACGCAGCGGCTACGGCAGAACCACGCGATCGAGCATGCAACGCTGACCATCCTCAGCCGAAGGCGACCAGATGTGCGGCTGGTTGCCCGCACGGACTTGCTTGGCTTCATGGTTTATGGTGAGGTCGATGCTGGCGACCTTTGGGGGGCGGCGGAAGAGGCCGTGCAGCGGCTGAAGGCGGGCGAAGCAGCCCTGGCCGTGCACCCAAACTGCGGAACGAATCTGGTGGCCGCCGGGACGCTGAGCGCTTTCGGGGCGCTACTTGCCGGAGCCGGGCGCCGGCGCACCCTATGGGAGCGCATCCCGAGCGCGATCCTGGGAGCGACCGGAGCTTTGGTGCTGGCTGGCCCGGCGGGGCGATGGCTGCAAACTAACGTGACGACTTCGGCGGATGTCGATGGCGCGGTCGTGACTTCCGTTGAACGGCTTGGCGCGACCCCCGTGCCGCGACACCGCGTCGCTATCAGCGGGTGAGCGGATGATCCTCCTGGTCCATGGGCCGGCAGAGCTCCTGCGCGCAGAGGCGGTGCAACAGGTTCGCGCCGGGCTGGCGCCTGATCCAGCCCTGGCTGACCTGAACACGGTCAGGTTGGATGGGCGGCAGGTCACAGTCGGCGAATTGCAATTTGCCTGTGGGGCTCTGCCGTTCCTCGCCGACCGGCGCCTGGTGATCGTCGAGCGCTTGCTGGCGCGGCTATCGGCTTCGGGGCCGAGGCCCAAGCGCGAGGCAGCCGTGCCGGGAGCGGGCATGCCACCCCGGGGAAGTTCAGCCGCCGAGGCCGAATCTCCAAGCAGCGATCCCCAGGGCGCCCGTGCCGGCAACGCGCCGGCCGGGTCTCTGAAGGCCTGGCTGGATGTTTTCGACCAGGTGCCGGACGCGACGACTGAGCTCGTCCTGGTTGAGGAGGACGTGGTGTCCGGAGGCGCCGTCTTGCGTCGCCTCATCGAGCTACAACGCGCCGGCCGCGCCCGGATCATCGTCTGTGAAAAACCTAAGCGGCGCGATCTGCCGCTCTGGATCCAGGAGCGGGCCCGGATGCGAGGCGTGCAGCTGGACGGCGCCGCCCTGGCAGATCTGGCCGACTTTGTTGGCGATGATCTTCGCCAGCTTGACCAGGAACTGATCAAGCTGCGAGACTTTGCCGGTGGCCGGAACGTTGTGCGGCGCGAGGTCGTCCGGCGGCTCGTTTCTGCGACGCGCGCCGCCAACGTGTTCGACATGGTGGATGCCCTGGCTGCCGGCAACGCGCCACAGGCTGGCCGTCTCTTGCGCCACGCCATAGACGTGGATGGCGAACAGCCGCTCGGCTTGCTCGCTCTGCTTGGCCGGCGCTTCCGCCAGTTGATCCAGGCCAAGGCGCTGGCGGGTGAGGGTCTGCGGCCCGCCGAGATCGCGGCTCAGCTGGGCCAGGCTGAATGGCAAGCCGGTCGGCTGTTGGAGCAGGCCAGCCGGCAAAACGAGAGCCGTCTTGTACGGGCCCTGGAGCGCATCCTGGCTGCGGACGAGGCCATCAAGACGGGCAAGTGTGCCGATCGCGAAGCGCTGGACATCCTGTTGGCCGAGCTCATCTTCGCGCCGGTGTAAGGTGCGGTTCGACCGCGCCTGCCTCAGCCATTCTCCACGCCCACCCAAAAGTGATGCGGCAAAATGCTCTGAGATGGCACGACGCGCAGAGTGGCGTTGAAATCGCCTGCCAGCGCGACCGCCTGGCCCTGGCTGGTGAGCTGCGTCTGGTTGACATAGCATGTGTCTGGTGAGTTGCCAAACTTCTCGTTGTAGTGCCTGGCTGCTTCCGCGATCTTGGCATCCAATCCGCGCTGAGGATCGTTGTCGAACCAGAGTAAGCCTATCCGCATCATTCAGCCCCCTTTCTGCCTGGCAGGGAGATCACGCCAGGCGATCCTCGCTATCGCCAACCACCCGCAAGCGGCGGAATGCGCTGTCATGCATGGGCTGTGGTGGAGGCTCAGGCGCATAAACTGGCTGGCCAGGCCGCTGGCCGAAATCGTAGGGATTCAAGATGATCACGGGCGGCTGCGGAAGAGGTGGAGAGGCAGGCTGCGGCGGTTCGCTCTGCCAGAGCGCGTGGCGCTCACGCCGCAGGAGGACCACCACGAGCAAACTTGCCGGCACACCGGCGGCAACCCCCACGGCGACCCCCACGATGACGGCCATAGCATCCGCGCTCATCTGCCTGCCGATGAGCAGTGCCAGGGTGACGCCGAAACCCAACATGAGTGGCACGATCGAGCGTTTCATGCTATCCGATCTCCTTTTCCGATAGTGTAGGCTGACGCTGCTCATCCAGGGGCCAGCAACGCCTGCGGCGGTTCCCCGTGCGGATGCGTGCCACAATGGCAGCCATCTCGGCCGTGCTCGCGTAAGCTGCCTGGAAACGGATGATCTGCCCTTTGCTGACCAACAGGAAGTCCCCGCGGCCCAACAGCCGTTCTGCGCCGGTGCCTGCGATGCCGGCAGCCACCTTGGCATCTTCCGGGCTCACCACGCTGCCCACCAGCCGCACGGGGAAGTTGGCTTTGGCCAACCCACCCATCAGGGTTGCGGCCGGCTTCTGGGTGGCTGCCAGGATATGGATGCCTGCTTCGCGCCCGCGCTGCGTCAGGCGTGTCAAAGCATCGGCCACCGGCTTGCCCCCCTCCATCAATAAGTCGGCCAGTTCATCGATGCCGATCACGATGCGGGGCAGCGACCGCCGGGAGGCGTCTCGCTGCAGCATCTCCTCGACGAGCGCTTGCAGCGCGTCGCCGGCGGCCCTGGCATCCTGCGCGATGGCGTGGCCGTGCCACAGATGGGGCAACCTCGCCAATGGAGCCAGCCCCCGCCCCTTGGGGTCCAGCAAGACGAGTTGCAGTTGGCCAGGATGGTTATGCATGGCCAACGAGAGGAGCAGCGTGCGTATCACGCCTGTCTTGCCGCTGCCCGTTGTCCCGGCGATCAGCACATGGGCGACATCCGGGCTATCGATCCTCATCAGAAGCGGCATGCCCCCATCATCCACGCCGAGGACACCACAGTATGGCGGCACGGCTTCCAGTTCGTTGCATAAGCGAGCCAGCGCAACCGCTCGGGACGTCTCGCGCGGCACCTCGACGTGCAACACGCCGCCGTCGCGATAGATGCGGGTCATGCGGGCACCCAACGAGAAGGCCAGCTCTTCTGCGAGATTGCTGACTTTGTTCAGGCGCGTGCCGAGCGCGGTCGTAACATCGAAACGTACGAAACGTGGTGTGATCGTCGCTTGCCAGACACGGGCCGGCACCTTGTGTGCGGTCAGCACCGATTCGATGCGTGCCGCCTGGAGATCGTATTCGTGAGACATGTCAACCCGCCTGGCGGATGACCAGCATCACCCGGCCATGCACGACCACATGCTCCGGCTTGTAGAACAGGGGGGGCATGTCAGGGTGTGCCGGTTGGAGACGCACGTGACCATTCTCACGATAGAAGTACTTGAGGGTGAGGTTCTTGCGGCCATCCCTGCCGATCACGCGGATGGCGGCAAATTCGCCATTCTCCACCGCCGAAGTCCTGGCCAGGATGACCACGTCGCCGTCACTGACCAGGGCGTCGCTCATCGATTGGCCCCTGATCTTCAGCGCATAGACGTCCTCTCGCTCACCGAGCATGCTGCGAGCCAACTCGATGGCTTCGGCAATCGCTGAACTCTCCGGTGAGGCATTCTGCCCCAGCATGGGCACCCACACCGTGTCACCGCCGAAACGCCGGCCATTGGCTGTGCGGTGCAGCCTGATGGAGCGAGAGCGGCCCCGGCTCAGCTCCAGGTAGCCTTTTGCTTCCAGGCTCCGTAGGATGGAGGTGATCGATGAGCCGCGCGCTCCCAGGCCGGCAGCCCGGCTCAACTCTTCGCGGCTGGGGCAAAAGCCTGGCCGTAAGGTGCGCGCCAGATATTCCAATACCCGGACTTCGACCTCGTTTAGCTCTTCTGCTCTATTGGCGTAACTCAGGGCCGGCATCGTTTTCTCCATTCTGTGCTCGAGTCTCTGTCTTGCCCTGCCTGGGTCGAACAATTGTTCGGATGTATTCTACGTCGAACATCAGTTCTTGTCAAGCGCAGAAATGCGAGACTTAACCCTGACTTTAAGCCAAATTTGGGCCGCGCCTATCCCAACCCGCTGTTGGCGGGCGCGCGAGGCCTTTCAAGACAGTGGCCTCCACGTGCTTGCCATACGTGGGGGCCACGGTAGATTTGCTGAGAGCTCTCAGGCTCACGCCATGCGGTGGCCTGGACGGCTTGTCCCGTCCAGAGCCAGGGGATGCCCAGGTTGCTACCAGGCCACGCTGGGATAGAGCCAGGCCCCGGCCAGCACCAGCAGCGCCGCGACCAGGGTCAGGATCCCCAGGTCCCGCCCGATGCCGTAGGTGCTGCTCACCCCCGCCAGCATCAGGGAGCGCAAGGCGTCCACCAAGTAAGTTAGAGGGTTAGCGCGCGAGATCACCTGGAGCCAGCCCGGCATCATCGAGACCGGATAGATGGCATTGCTGGCGAAGAAGAGCGGCATGGTCAGCACCTGCCCGATGCCCATGAAGCGCTCGCGTGTTTTCACCAGGCAGGCAATGATCAGGGAGAAAGTCGAGAACAGCGCTGCGCCCAGGATCACCGCGAAGGCCATGCCGACCAGCGCCAGAGGGTCGGGGTTCACCTTGACGCCCAACAGCAACGCCAGCAGAAACACGATCACGGCCTGCGCGAGCCCACGCACGCCGGCGGACAGCGCCTTGCCGAGCACAAGCGCCGCGCGGGGCGTCGGCGTGGCCAGGAACTTGTGGACGATGCCCAGATCGCGTTCCCAGATGATGGCGATGCCGTAGAAGATCGCGATGAAGAGCACGCTCTGCGCCAGGACGCCGGGCGCCAGGAAATCCAGGTAGCGCACGTTTCCCGTGGGGATGGCACGCACACGGGTAAACACCTGCCCGAACACCAACAGCCACAGCGCCGGCTGCACCGCACGCGTGAGCAGCTCAGTTGGCTCGTGGCGCAGCTTGCGAGCTTCGAGCTCGGCGATGACCAACGTCTTGTAAATGAAATTCCAGATCGCCGAGATGGGGCTGTGGACACGCGCCGGCGCCACACTAACCGAGACGGCGTGCAACGCGCCTTGTTCTTGAAGTCTCACGGAAACTGCCTCCTGTTTCGAGTAGCGCGCCCGAGTAATGCGCGAAAACTTCATCCATCGTCGGGGCGGCCGCCCCCGGACCGCTCTCAGCGGCCACGTTTGCCTTGAGTTCTGCTGGCGACCCGATCGCAGCCACCACTCCCAGATGCATGATCGCTACCCGGTTGCACAGGCTGTCGGCTTCCTCCATATAATGCGTTGTCAGCACGATGGTCATGCCGAATTCGGAGCGCAGCTGTTCGATATGCTGCCAGACAATGTGGCGGGCTACCGGGTCGAGCCCCACCGTCGGCTCATCGAGAAAGAGCAGCGGGGGCCTGTGAAGCATGGAAAGGGCGATCTCGAGGCGACGGATCATGCCGCCGGAGTAGGTCTTGACCAGCTTGTCGCCGGCGTCCGCCAGACCCATCAACTCCAAGGCGTCGCGCACGCGCTTTCCGCGCTCCCCGCGCGGGATCTCGTACAGCTTGGCGAAGACCAGCAAATTCTCATAGCCGGTCAGCGTGCCGTCGGCAGACAGGAGTTGGGGCACGTATCCGATGATGTGACGCACCTGCGCCGCTTGATGCCGGATATCGTAGCCTGCCAGGCTGGCCGTGCCGGATGTCGCCGGCAGGAGCGTCGTCAACATCTTGATCGTGGTGGTCTTGCCGGCGCCGTTCGGTCCCAACAAGCCGAATACTTCTTGCTCGTGGACGCCCAACGTCAGACTATCTACTGCTTTGAGCTGGCCAAAGCAGCGCGTTAGGTTCTCTGTTTGTAGGATTACTGGCATATTTTTCCCCCGGCGAAGAGTTGGCGCAGGCTACGCATGGCCTGGTCCACACCGCTCCGTTCCTCGGCAGTCAACTGGTTCAGTCTTTGGGCCAGGTAGGCCTGGGTCGATGCGCGCGCGATGGCCATTCTTTCATGCCCGGCGTCTGTCAGGCAGAGCGACATGCGACGCCGGTCTACAGGGTCCTCAGCGCGTGTGGCCAGGCCGCGGTCCACCAGCCCATCGACGAGCTTCGATGCCGATGGCAGCGTCAGGCCGATATGGTCCGCGAGTTCTGACAGAGAGGCGCTGCCCGCTCGATCCAGGAAGGCCAGAGATCGGAACTGCGGCACTGTCAGCTCAGGGCGACCCCGACGCCGCAGCTCGCCTCTGATGATCCGCATGACCAGAGGGACGACGTCCAAAACCTCACGGGCGCAATCCTCTGCGTTGACCTGCGCATCGCTTGGACCTTCTAATAGTTGCATAATCTAATTATATCCAGGCTTGAAACTCCTGTAAAGTAGGAGGTATGCCGTTTGCAAAGCGCGCATGACTCCGTTGGGTTTTCCGTGTTGGCTTAGCTTGCACTATAATAGTTGAAGGATGGCCAGCTAGGCCGGGGGCTTGGTTTAGGAGATGGATGGATGCGCATCTTGCTCGCGGATGATCATAACCTGGTGAGGGCAGGAATTCGCGCGCTGTTGGAGGATACGGCCGGGCTTCAGGTTGTCGGGGAAGCTACCACGGGACAGGAAGCTGTCGAGTTGGCCGAGCGTCTCAAGCCGGATCTCGTGCTCATGGATATCAACATGCCCCGCCTCAACGGCATCCAGGCTATCGAGCAGCTGCGTGCCGTCTGTCCTAACGTTCGCATTGTCGTCTTGTCGATGCATTCTGATGCCACAGTAGTCCGCCAGGCGCTTCAGTCGGGTGCCCGTGGCTATTTGCTGAAGAGCTCGCTCGCTTCCGAATTGGTGCTTGCCATCAGGGCAGCTGAGCGAGGCGAGATGTACATCAGCCCATCGGTTGCCGAGCCGCTGGTACTTCACGCGCTGCGCCGGCCAGACCAAGAAGACGATAGCACTGACGCGGTTAGCCTGTCGCCCGCGAACGAGAAGTGTTGCAATTGATCGCCGAAGGCAAAACCACCGCCGAAATCGCCGCCGCGCTGGTGATATCCGTGAAAACGGCTGAGAAGCACCGCACGAGTTTGATGAGTAAGCTGGGCGTCCATGATGTTGTCAGCCTCGTGCGCGCTGCCGTCAAACAGCGCCTGGTTTTCCTCGACGATTAGCAGGCCGTGCCTGCGACGGGCGATCTCACGAAGTACTAAAGACCCCAGAAATGGGGTCTTTATCTTGTCTTATTAGTGCAGATTCCCCATGTGCAGATACCAGCTCACCCGCTATTATGAGACTGTGCAACGGGGCACATTCTGAATTATGGGTCACGCTGCGACGCCAACCACAGTGGGGAGGATGAAGCCATGCATATTCTGCTCGTCGACAGTGACGTTGCCAAAGCCCACTCAATGGAACAGTTTCTGACAGGCAAGCGCTACCGCGTTACCTGGTGCGCCCGAGGCCTGAAAGCCCTGGATATTCTGCGATCGGAGCCGGTCGATCTGGTCGTCATGGACGCTTTCCTGCCAGATATCAGCGGGCTGGAAGTCTGCCGGCACCTGAGAGCAGAAGGGGCCTCGCCGGCCGCGCCGGTCCTGTTTGTGTCCGCCCGGGCGTTCAACTGACGATCGTATCGCGGGCCTGGAAGCCGGCGGTGATGACTATCTGCCCGACCTGTTCGATTTGCGTGAATTGGGGCTACGCGTGGAAGCTCTGCTGCGCCGGTCACAAGAGGCACGGCGCCGCACTGTTCAGGCAGATGTTACCGTAGCTGGCATGAAGTTGCACACGGGCACCTATAGTGTCGAAGTCGGTGGGCGCGAAATCCAGCTCACACCTGTGGAGTTTGAACTCCTGCGCTACCTCATGCTGCGCGCTGGGCAGGTCGTGCCCGCGGAACGACTGTTGCAGGATATCTGGCGCTACTACCCGGGCACCGGAGATCCGGCGGTGGTACGAGTTCAAATCATGAACCTGCGTAGCAAGCTCGAGCCCGACCGGGCGCGCCCTGCCTACATCAAGACGGTCTACGGTCATGGCTACATGATCCCACTTCAGATTAGCAGCTTTGCCCAGCTGGCGATGAGCTAAAGTGCACACCCATATGGAGTAACTCCCTGGCGCGCAGCAGGGCCGCCTGGATCTCGGTCAGCAGGCCCTCCATGTCGGGTCCGGTCCAATTCATTTCGTTCAGGGCGACGGCGTCAAGGCGGTTGCGCAGGCCGCCCACGCCCAGGCCGACGCCGGCCATCAAGGCGCCCGCATCGGCGAGATGGACGGCTGCCGCCAGCGGTCGGTCGAGCGTGGCTTGGCTGGGCACGTGATGCAGTGCCACGGCTTCCACAACCCGGTCCGGCAGGCCCCAGCCTCGCACAAGGATCGCACCGAGTTCGCTGTGGTCATGGCCTGTCACCTGGCGTTCTACTTCCAGCCAGCTTTGCATTTCCAGCTTGTCGACTGCCACGCCGGCGGCCCATTGGGCCTTGTGTTCGAGTATCAGGTCCACTACGAGCTTGCCCACATCGTGTAGCAAGCCGGCGACGTAGGCATCCGACAGGGGCGTCAAAGCGCGGCGCCTGGCGATCCATTGGGTTCCTGCCGCCACCGCCACTGCGTGCTGCCAGAGCATGCCCCGATCCAGCATGTAGGCCGGCAGCGGCCCCGACAGGATGGTGCTGGCAGAAATGGCGAGGATGACCGACTCCACGGTCTCGTAACCCAACAGGCCCACAGCTTCGTCCAGACAGGTGATCCTGCGCGGCAGCGAGTAATAGGCGGAATTGACCATGCGCAGAAACAGCGCCGTAAAACTCTGGTCGAGAGCCAGTAGCTCCGTCAACTCCGCCCGCGATGAGCGCGGATCGCGAATTACCCGCAGGACGCTCCCCATTGCTTGTGGCAATGGGGGAAGCTGGCGCAACACAGCAGGCAGGCGATCACCGTTTTTGAACACCGCGCACCTCTCATTGGACATGTTCTGTTGACCCATCCGGCTCTTCGCGCAGTGCCAGATGGACCTCAAGCGAGCCCACGCGGCAATTCAGCGGCACTACCACCCTGTGGAAGTCTAATACCGAAATCATGGCCTTGCCGACGACCAGGGTGGGTACCGACAAATTGGTCGGGTAGCCGATCGACGAGAGGATCGTGCTGGCCCGCCCTGTGATGACGTTGCCCAGCTCGGCAATGCCGCTTTGGGCCAGTTCATCGAGCTCCTCGACTTGCTGGCCAATGATTTGCGAAACGATGCCCAGAGCTGTCGTCTGCGGCATCCCGTAGATCACGACGCCGCGCAGCCGCCCAACCACCGTGAGAATCACGTTCACGTCGTTGGTGGCGTAGCTCGATCGCTCGAGCGTCACCTGGCCTCGTTCGACGGTCCCACCGACCTCGGTGGTGATGACTTCAACTGCTGACTGGAGAAAGGCGCTCAAGAATTTGGCATCCATACTCGTCCTCGTGGAAACCTGAGATACCAGTTCAGTGATGGTCTCTGTATCGTAGCTATCTTGCATCTTCCAGCCTCCTGGCCCACACGGCTAGGCTCGCCTAAGTTCTCTGATAGAACGAAATGCCGACGCGTGTCAGCCCGAGCTCTTGCTCGTGCGGGATGGTCTCGGTGGCGCCAATGAACAGAACCCCCCGCGACTTCAGCGCCTCGGCCAAGTTGGTAAGCACCTGTCGCTTGGCGCTCTCAGTGAAATAGATCAGGACATTGCGGCAGAGAATCAGGTCGAAGTGATTGTGGTACTTGTTTTGCAGGAGGTCCATCGGCATAAACTGGACGCGGCTGCGCAGTGCCGGCACTACGTAGTAACTGGCCCCCTCTTCTTTGACCCAGCGTGCAAACGAAGTGCCCACGACATTCTTCACTTCGTCAGCGGTGTAAGGCCCGCCAGCCCTTGCCTGTTGTAGTACTGCCTGATCGATGTCGGTTCCGACAATCTTGGCCTGCCGCAGGCCGGCATCTTCCTGGCACAGGATGGCCAACGAGTACGCTTCGGCGCCATGCGAACACGCCGCGCTCCAGGCTGTCAGTGGCAGCCCCGGACGGTGTAAGGCCGGGAGCACGGCTTCGCGCAGTTCGTTCCATTTCTTCAGGTCCCTGAAGAAACTCGAAACATTGATGGCCAGGTAGTCGCGCAGCTGGTAGAAGGCTTCGGCGTTCCCTGAAGTCTGCCGGTGAAATTCGCCCCAGGTGGTGATATGCAGCCGGTTGAGGTAGCCGTCGAGGCGCCGCCGTAGCTGGGGGCTCTTGTAAGCATCCAGATCTACCCCTGTCAACGCTTGCATGCGATTCCTGACCAGGATGAAGTCGCTATCATTCACAGCAGGGTTCCTTGAGCAGGCGGGCCACCAGGGCAGGGATCTCCGGCAGCGGCGCCACGCAATCGGCGGCGCCTGCCTCGACCACGCTGCGGGGCATGCCATAAACAACACACGTTGTTTGATCCTCAACGACCACCCGGCCGCCGGCTCGGCGGATGGCCAGGGCGCCCTCGGTGCCGTCATGGCCCATCCCGGTCAGGACCACGCCGAGCAGGCGGGAAGGGAATGCGCGAGCCAGCGATTCCATCGTTACGTCCACGGCCGGGCGCACATTGTTGACGGGTGGGTCTTCGGTCAGAATCACTTCACCGCGCCGGCCGAAGGTCAGATGATAACCGCCTGGGGCCACCAGGAACAGGTCGCGGGCCAGGCAGTCACCCGGCGCTGCCTCGCGCACGCTCCACGCCGACCCTTCATCCAGCCGGCTTGCCAGAGAACGCGTGAACCCGCGGGGCATGTGCTGCACGATGACTCCGGCACTGTTCAGGTCCGGCGGCAGGTCCGCGAGCAGGCGCCGTAAAGCCCCGGGGCCTCCGGTCGAGCTGCCGATGACCAGCACCCGATCCGTCGAGGCCAGAGCACCTTTGGCTATCTTGCGATTGGCCTTTTTGTCGATCCCTGGCCCGCCGGCGCCCATTGGGCGCACAGATGTGGCGGCAGCCTGCCGGATCTTGACCGCGAGTTGCTCCACAACCTGCTGAATGCCCGCGATCTGCGACGGTTTAGTTACAAAATCCACTGCGCCCAGCGTGAGTGCGCGAATAGTCGTCTCGGTGCCCTGGCTGGTCAGGCTGCTGACCATCACGACCGGCGTCGGAGCCACGGCCATGATCCTGGCCAGGGCATCCAAGCCGTCCAGCCCCGGCATTTCGACGTCCATCGTCACGACATCAGGGTGCAGAGCCTGGACCTGGGCTACCGCCTCGTGGCCGTCGGCTGCCAGCCCGACGATCTGAATCCCCGGGTCCGCGCCAAGGCGTCGCGCCAGGGTCATCCGCATGAAGGCTGAGTCATCTACAACCAGGACTCTGATCGGCTGTATCATAGCCAAGGCTCCCGGACTAGGCCAGCATGCGTTGCACCGCGGCCAGAACGCGCTCCGCCTCGAACGGCTTAACCACGAAATCGCGAGCGCCGGCTTTGATGGCCTCCATCACGTAGCTTTGCTGGCCGAGGGCAGTCAGCATGGCAATGCGAGCTGTGGGGTCCAGCTGCCTGATGTGCCGCAAAGCTGTCAAGCCATCCATTTCCGGCATCGTGATGTCCATCAGGACGGCGTCTGGGTGGTGCTTCTGGTAGTTCTCGACGGCCTCGCGGCCGTTTTGAGCCTCCACAATCTCGTACCCGCGCTCGGTCAGCAAGCGTGCGCACCGCAAACGCATGAACTGAGCATCGTCAACGATCATTATCTTCGGCATTCTTTACCTCCCCGCCGATTGTAACTCAGGCATGGCCCGAACTTGCTTCGCAACTTTCTGCAGCAAGGTTGCAGAACTGAATGGTTTGGCAACGTAGTCATCGGCACCATTGCGTGCGGCCTCCTGAACAACCTTCCCGTCAACGACAGCGGTACACATGATGACCTTTGTGCCGAACTCATTCTTGATGCGATGGCAGAGCTTAAGGCCATCTACGCCTGGCATCATGATATCGAGAAGGACGACTTGGATCGGGTGACGTGCCAGTACCGGCAGGGCCAGGCGGTCAAGAAGGTCAATGGCCTGGTTTCCATCGGCTGCTTCGTAGACATTGAAGTATTGCTTGAGCATCAATGAGGCCAGCCGGCGAATCGCAGAGTCGTCGTCAACGATCAGCACACCTGGTCGCCACGGCATGGTCGAGGCCGTGGGCCGGGCGCCGCTCGATTCCTGACTCTCAGCAAGGTCCGCGCGAGCTGACGTCATAGCGCACGCTCGTCGCCATTGATCATGCGAACGTGGACGCGTCCGTTGGCGACAAACAGACGCACTGTGCGGCCGGCATGTCCGCCCGTGTCCGAGGCCAGCATCTGCAGCTTCTCTCGTCCGAGCACGCAGTGTGCCATTTCGCTGTTTTGCTTACCAATGTTGAATCGATCAGTCATGCCTGGGGCCGTCAGCATTTGGGCTCCCCCCGCATAACGAAACGTCAGCTGCTCTCGCCGGGCACCGCGGGAGAGCAATTGGTTGAGCAGCTCTGCAATGCCGCTGTCCACATACTTGGCCCTGTTTGCATCGCCGTTGCGTTGCTGGGGCAACATGGCGTGCAACAGCCCGGCCAGCTTCCGCGGGGTCGTAAGCACACACGCCCACGCAAGAACCGAGCCCGAAGGCCACCAGCACCGCGTCCGGGTTGTCGCTCACCGCGATTTCAGCCAGGCCAACGGTTATGACTTGTTCCACAAAATCCTCTTGGACGCAGCGCATTATTATAGGAGGAGCGACTCCAAGGTCAACAGATCAGGTAATACCCAGAACAAAATGGTCATTTGCCTGCCCTCGGATTCGAACAGCGTCTCAAGCAGGAGTATTTCGTCGCTCAACTCCCCAGCAGAAACCAGCATGATGTCTAGAATGGCACCGGCCATATCCACGATAACGGCCGGCGGAGATGGCCGGGCCGTGCATTCCAGGAGCGATGCAATCGCATTCAGAAAGAAGGAGGCGGTCAGGTTGCCCACTTCGGCCAGCGCCGAACGTCCCAGCGCATTCAAGCCGACCACGCAGTCCTCGACCTCGCCCAGCAACAGGTTGATCAGGCGTTGGGCATCGTCAAGGCCCATGATCAGCATCATGTGTCCCGTCAGATCGCCCTCGGCTGCCACATAGATGCCGACCACCTGGGCCTCGGGCCCTCCAACGCGCTCTGCCACAGTTGCCAGAGGAACCAAGGTCACCCGCGGCACACTCATGGAAATATGCTGCCCGATCATCTGTGACAGGCCTGCCGCGGCATTCTCTACACCGGCTTCCGCCATCCGCTGCAGCGCCGTCTGGATCCCCTGATCATCCAGCTGTAGCTTCTGCGCCATGTCGTCCTCTCCTACGCTGGCTGCAGTGCATGCGCGTTCAACTCCGAGCCTAGCCGGGTTGCGCGCTTGATCAAGCCCGGCACATCCACAATCAATGCCACTGACCCGTCTCCGAGGAAGGCGCACCCAGACAGGCCGCCAACCTGGCCGATGAGGTTTCCCAGATTCTTGATCACGATCTCTTGCTGGCCCACCAGGCGATCCACGACCAGGCCCAGGTAGCCTTCACCCCAATGCACAGCCACTGTGGGGAGCGTGCCTGTGCCGTCCGTCTTGCCGCCGGGAAGGCCGAAGAACTCATCGAGCCGCAGGATGGGCAGCAAGCGGTCGCGCCACAAGATGACCTCGCTGCGGTCAACCCCATGGATTGTCCGTGCGTCGATCGCCAGCACTTCGGTCACTGCCGTCAGCGGGATGCAATAGGTCCAGTCGCTGAGGCCCACTAACAAGACAGGCATGATGGCCAGCGTCAGCGGGAGGCTGAGCTCGAAAGTCGTGCCACAGCCTAACTGTGACTTCACGGTGACTGACCCGTGCAGACGCTCCACATTGTTGCGCACCACATCCATGCCCACGCCCCGGCCGGAAATGTCACTGATCCTCGAAGCCGTTGACAGGCCAGGCGCGAAGATCAGCTCCTGGACTTCCGCGTCGGTGAGGTGGGCTGCCACGTCTGCAGCAACCAGGTTGTGGACCACGGCGGCCTTGCGGACTTTCTCGATGTCGATGCCGTGCCCGTCGTCAGACACCGCGATAATGATGTGGTTGCCTTCGGAGCGCCCGGATAGGCGGATCGTGCCTTCCGCGGGCTTGCCGGCCGCCAAACGTTCCTGGGGCGACTCGATCCCGTGATCGACGGCATTGCGCAACAGGTGCAGCAATGGGTCCGGGATCATCTCGATGACCGACCGATCCAACTCAGTGTCCTGGCCCTCGATAGTGAGCGTGATGGACTTGCCGGCATCCCGCGCCAGGTCGCGGACCAGGCGGGGGAATTTGCTGAAAGCGTGTTCCAGAGGCAGCATGCGTGCCCGCATGACTTCCTCTTGGAGTTCATCGGTGATGCTGGCCAGGTGCGAGATCCCCTCGGCGAGTTCGCCAACCAGCTCACCGTCTTTATAGCGCGTGCTCAGCAAGGCCTGGGCCTGGAGCAACCGGTTGCGGTCAGTCACCAGTTCGCCCACCAGGGTCATGAGCTTATCGAGGCGTTCCACACTGGTGCGCACAGTCTTGGCACTGCCGTTGCTGACACGGTCTGCGGTGCCCCTGGTGCTTTTCGCGACCTCAGGCTCGGCCTCCTGTGTTTCGCCCGGCGCTTCCCCGGCTTCGCCTGTCAGGTCGGCCGCGGGCCTGACATCGAGCGAGTCGATCTCCGAAATGTGTTTGAAGCGTGCCGGCATTTGCCCGGCATCCAGATCGCTCTCAACCAGCACCGCCAGCTCGCGAAGCGGCTGCCCGCGCTCGATGGCCTCACGCTCAGGTTGCGACCAGACTACCTTGCCCAGCTCGTCGAGGGCCAGCAGGATTTGGAGAGCGCGCGCCGCCGGCACGAGGCTGTCGCCGGCGATGCGAGCAGACAACCTCAGAAGCTTCTCGGCCTTGGCTATACTCGGGCCGCTGGCCGGCCCGAACTCCTGGCCCTTGCCAGCTACAGAGGCGGTGGGCGTGAACGCGCCGGCCCCCGCCGGCCCCCCGACGAAACCCATCAGCCCCCGGATCAAATCGGCCGTTTCCACATGCGCCGGCACCCCCGTCTCGATCTCTTCCTTGAAATAGCGCAACACATCGACCGCACGCAGTAAGACATCAATAAGCTCAGGTGTGACCGTCAGGCGGGATTGGCGCAAGTCCTCCAACACGTTCTCCATGGCGTGCGTCAGCTCAGCCATGGCGTGGTGACCGATAGCAGCGGACGAGCCTTTGAGCGTATGGGCCACGCGAAAGAGGTCTTGAACAATTTCGGGGGTGTTGCGCTTTTGTTCAATGGCCAGCAGGTTGGCGTCGAGACGGCCGATCAGCTCCTCCGCCTCCTGGCAAAAGACATCTTTCTCCTCGGCGTCCATATCAAAGTGCAAGGTCTCTGTCATTCGTGCACCGCCTCGTTTCTCAGGCGACCACCGCCGTAGCCAGATGGTAGCTCTTGTCCAGGACACGATCCAGGTCTAGCAGGATGACCAGCCGCTCATGGAGCTTGGCGATCCCTCTTACGAAACTCGTGTCCGTCGATGTGATCATGGAAGAGGGCAGTTCGATCGAATCGAGTGGTATCCGGAGCACTTCTGAAACTGCGTCTACGATCACGCCAACCCACTCTTCTTGGGCTTTCACGACAACTACCCGTGTGCGTGCCGTGACTTCGGCTGCCGGCAGCCCAAACCGCGTCCGTAAATCAATTACGGGCGTAACTCTGCCGCGCAGGTTGATGATCCCTTTGATGTATTCCGGGACCTCGGGCACCGTCGTAATGGCCTCAACACGATTGATCTCTTGCACCCGGCTGATGTCAACACCATATGATTCGCCCGCCATCTCGAAGACGACCAGTTGCTCTTCCTTGATCTGATCTGTCGCAGGCATATGCCCTCCTTGTGAGTGCCGTCTTACATGTGGATCTTCGGCCAAAAGGAGCTAGATGTGTATGGGACTTCGGTCCTATTGCTCCCATGATCTTGGCAGGTATACTAGCGATGGGTAGTTGTGCCTCCATACCAGTGCATAGCGAGGACCGGAGCCATGATTCATATTCTCATCACAGGCGCTAACACGCGAGAGGTTCAGTCCGTCGAAAACGCGCTCAAGGCGACGGACCGCCAGTGTGTCAGTTGTGGCACCGCTCTTCGGGCATTGGAACTGGCTGTCCTTGAGCAGCCTGACCTGATGATTGTGGACATGGAGTTGCCGGACCTCAGCGGACTGGATCTGTGCACCCGGTTGAGGAAGCAGGCGTCAACGTCGCAGCTTGCCATTCTGTTCGTCTGTGCCACTGACACGGTGGATGACAGAGTTGCCGCCTTGCAGGCGGGAGCCAACGATTGCCTGGGCAAGCCTTTGGCCTTGAAGGAACTGCAGCTGCGGGTGGCCGTCTTGTTGCAGCGCTTGAGCGGCAGGAACACCTTCAAGAGCACAGAACTGGCGGTGGGCGACTTACGCCTGAACCTGAAGACCTTCAAGGCAGTAGTGGGCGGCCACGAGACCCAGCTCACTCCCGTTGAATACGATCTGTTGCGCTACCTGATGCTGCGGCCCGGCGAAGTGATCTCGGCGGAACGCCTGCTCCAGGAAGTCTGGCGCTATTATCCTGGCACAGGCGACACGGCTGTCGTACGAATGCAGGTCATGAACCTCCGCGACAAGATCGAAACTGACCGCAGCCGGCCGAGGTTTGTCCGCACCGTGTATCGCCATGGTTATATGCTGACCGCCTGAAACTCCGACCAGGGCCAGCCCCGGCTGCGCCATCTCGCCCAGGGAGGTGGCGCCCTCCTCGTCAACCGACTTCGGGCTGACCACCTCGAGCCATCACACCCATGCAGGTGGCCGCCTCTAGCCATACGAGATCCTTACGCAGAGCTTACATCTCAGTTATGCACAGGCCTAGGGGCATCTGATATAGTGTCGCTTGTCACAGCAATTTTCCGGGAGCAAAACGTTGATCACTGTAACGCGGTTTGACGGCACTGAATTCGTCGTGAACGCGGAGCTCATCGAGTTTGTCGAAGCCACGCCTGATACCGTGCTCTCGATGACCACAGGACGCAAAGTCATTGTCCGCGAATCGCCAGAAGATGTTGTGTTAGCCACCCTGGTATACAAGCGCAATATCCTCCTGGGCCCAGAAATCGTGCAGCGGAGCTGAGGCAATGGCATGGTCCACGCTCGTCGGCTTGGCACTTGCCTTCGCAGCTCTGCTGGCATCCATTCTGATCGAACATGGCAATCCGATGGGGATGCTGAACGCCTCCGGCGCTGTGATTGTGTTCGGAGGCACCATCGGTTCAGCGTTGGTCTCATTCCCGCCGCAACGCACGCTCGGCTTGCCGACTGCCCTGGGGCAGATCTTCAAGAGCAAGTTGCCCTCGCTCGAAATGACGATTGACCTTCTGGTGGACATGGCTGACAAGGCGCGTCGCCAGGGGCTTTTGTCGCTCGAAGAAGCCGCGGGTAAGCTGGATGACCCCTTTCTGCGTGAGGGGCTGCAACTTGTGGTCGATGGCACCGATCCGGAAGTGGTGCGCAACTTGCTGGAGATCGAAACTGACCGCACCGCCGAGCGCCACGCGTCGAGTTTCGGTGTGCTGCAGGCCATGGGCGGATATTCTCCCACCATGGGCATCATCGGAACAGTCATGGGGTTGGTCAACGTCCTGGGTCACATGGAGGACCCAACGAAACTTGCGGGGTCCATCGCGACGGCCTTTCTGGCCACCTTTTACGGAGTGGGCACGGCTAACCTGGTGTGGTTGCCCCTCGCTTCTAAGCTGCGGCAACTGGACGAGCAGGAAGCGTTGGTGCGCGGGTTGATGACCGTGGGGATTCTGTCCATCCAGGCCGGCGAAAACCCACGTGTCGTTCGCACGAAACTGGAGGCATTCCTTTCGCCCAAGAACCGTAAGAAAGACGCGGCAGCCGAGGCGACCGGGCAGGAGGGCAAGAAGTAACCGTGGCGCGGAAAGGACATGGCGAGGGGGGTGCTAGCGAAGACCGGTGGTTGCTGACCTACTCTGACCTGATCACGCTGCTGCTGGCTTTCTTCATCATTATGTATTCCTCGTCAAAAGCTGACCTGGCCAAGTTCGATCAACTGGCAAAATCTTTCCAGCAGGCCTTCGGCGTGGCCGGGTTACCCGGTGGTCAAGGGCTGTTGGCGGATAGCGCCGGCATGTTCGACTTTGGCGCCCTGAGCCCTGCGCAACAGCAATTCATGCAGATCAGCGAGCAGCTGCAGTCCTATGTCGCGAAGTCGGGGCAGGCCAATATGATTGACGTCAACTTACGCCCCGAAGGCATAGCCGTGACGCTGTCCAATGCGCTGCTTTTCCCGTCAGGCGGAACGGATCTGGGCCCTGACTCGCGCAAGGCCTTGGCCAGGATTGCCGATCTCATCCGGCCCCTGCCCAACGAGATCCGCGTCGAAGCTCACACCGACAACCTGCCAACTGACAGTGCTGTCTACCCAACGAATTGGGAGCTCTCGGCGGCCCGGGCCGCGTCCGTGGCACGCTTCTTGATCGATCAAGAAGGGATCGCGCCGGCGCGTCTGTCAATCTTGGGCTATGGCGAGTATCGGCCCCTGTTCCCGAACAATACAGTCGAGAATCGGGCGCGGAACCGCCGGGCTGACATCGTCATCCTGTATCCATCGCAGCGCGTGGCTCCCGTCGTGGACATGAGCACGAGCACACCCTAAGCAGGGAGCGAAGCCAAGTGAACAAGAAGAAGATCCTGATGATCGCGGGAGCGGCCCTCCCAATCTTGATCATCGTCGCGGCCATCGCCTTCTCCACGCATTTCTTCACGCGACCGATGCTGTTGAGCGTCAGTATCGGTGGCCAGGCGCAGGCACAAGCGGCGGATCCTGTCTCCACTCCCCAAGTTGACCCCATGCCGACTCCGCAGTTCGGCAGCGGGATCCTGATCGATCTCGGCAGCAAGGTGGTCAACCTCGCGGACCCTGGGGGCTACCGCTTTCTCAAGGTGGGCATCGTGCTCGAACTGCAACCTACCGATCCGGCATACGCTTCCCTCAAGCCGGCCGATCAAGCCAAAGCTGAACAGGCAATCCGCGACGACATCGCCAATCGCCAGCCTATCATTTCCGATACGGTGATCAGTTGCCTGAGCGACAAGACCTTTGCAGATATCTTTTCATTGGCGGGTAAGGAGAAATTGAAGGCGGCCTTGCTGGCAAATTTGAACAAACGGCTGCCGGCGAGTGCCACGGTAGTGCGGATCTACTTCACCGACTTCGTCATCAACTCGCCAGGACGCGGGTACGATGGACAACCCAGGTCTCCTGTCGCAGAGCGAAATCGACGCACTCCTGTCGTCAATTGGCAGCGAGGGCAACGGCCCAGACGCTCGTGCTCACACGGACGGGACGAACGAAAACGCCCGGCGATATGATTTCCGTCGCCCGGACAGGCTGTCCAAAGAGCAGATGCGGGCGCTCCGTATGATCCATGAAACCTGGGCGCGACGCGTTTCGGTGTCCCTGTCCGCTTACCTGCGCACATCGGTCGAGGTGAACCTTTCGGATATTGACCAGGGCATGTACGCCAACTTCATTCAGCAGCTGCCGGACCAGGGGGTTTTCTTCATCATCGGTCTCAATCAGCTCGCCGGGCACTTCATGTTGCATGTCAATGCTGACATGGCAGGGATGATCGTGGTGCGCCTGTTGGGTGGTCCTGGGAATATCGAGAAAGTGGATCGTCGTCTGACAGAGCTGGAAATCAACTTGCTGCGGGGGACGGTCGATAAGCTACTGGGCGATCTTCAAGATGCCTGGGCCAGCGTGCCGGCCGTCCGGCCACACATCGACGACATCAGCCTGAACCTGCTGCTGGTCCCCATTGCCTTGCCTACCGATGCCATTGTGTGGGCCAGCTTTGAGGTGCGGGCGAAGGGCAGCGCTACCAGCATGACCCTGGGCATGCCCTATCCCGTGCTCAAGCCGGTGGCTTCGCAACTCAGCCCTTACATGCGGGCTATGAGTCCGGACAGCAGCCTCTTCAACGAAACCCGCCAGCACCGGCAGAACCTGGAAGCGCACCTTGACCGGCTCAGGGTGCCTGTGGCCGTGCAGCTCGGAGCAACAGAAGTTTCCCTGGAAGAACTTGCCGGCTTGCAGCAAGGCGATGTGCTGCCGCTCGACTTGCCCACCAACGGTCTTTGCCCGGTTATGATCAACGGGTCGCGGAAATTCATGGGCCACGTTGGCGTGCTCCATCGTAAGCTGGCCGTGTTGCTGACCGACGTAGTCAGCGAGGATGGCTCGTCCGCAGACGATGCCCACAGAGTTATGGCAACAGGAGATTGATTGCATGAGCGAAGACTTCCCGGACCGGGACCTGTATAACGTAGCTCATCAGCTGGCGGAAGAACACGTAGTGCAGCCTGCCGCGCTTTGCGCCGCTGCAACCCCGTCAGACCAAGAAGCAGCCCGCCCAGTCTATCGAATTTCTGTTCGATGTGAACCTGCATGTTACAGTGGAGCTGGGCCGGACCGATATGACAGTCCGTCAGATTCTGGAAATGGGGCCCGGCACGGTGGTCGAACTCAACAGGTTGGCAGGAGAAGCGGTAGACATTCTGGTCAACGGCAGGGCGATTGCCAGAGGCGAGGTGGTCGTCATCGATGACATGTTCGGCGTCCGCGTGACTGACATCCTGTCGCCCTATGATCGCATCAATACGCTGCGCTGAGGCTCATGGTGCTCGAAAACTTGTCTGATTGGCAATCCGTGTTGTGGACTATTGCGGCAACCCTGCTTGTGCTCGGCCTCATGTATGGATGTCTTTGGGGCTTGCGCTTCGTCGGGGAACGCCAGCGGGTCCAGCGAGCGGCCAGCCGACTGAACCTGGATTCGAGCATCCGTCTGGGGAAGGATCAACAACTGCACCTGGTCCGGTTCGAGCAAGAACTGTTGTTGCTCGGCTCGTCGCCGGCGGGCCTGGTCTTGCTCTCGAGGGCACCTGCCGCTCCCGCTGAGGCCCCGGCCACCCAACCTGACCTGGAACAGTTTGCCCAAGTCCTTGGCAGCGCAGGGGAGGGAGGCCATGATGCGTGACGCAGCGATGAGCAGCGCTCAACCTTGCAGGGTCTGCCCGAAAGTCCGGCGCCGTCGCTGGATCATGCTGGCATGCGTCTTGCTGTTGCCGCTGTTGCTGGTGGGTTGCACGGTGCAAAGCCAGAGCGGCGGGAGCACCGTCAATGTCCAGCTTGGACTGCCGGGCAACCAGGGCGAGCTGTCCAGCACCGTGCAGATGCTGATATTTCTCAGCGCCCTGTCTTTGATCCCTGTCGTCCTCTTGGTCACCACCGGCTTCGTGCGCATCGTGATCGTCCTGTCGGTGGTTCGCTCTGCCATCGGCTTGCCGCAGCTGCCGCCCAATCAAGTCATCATCACCATGGCCCTGATCCTGACCTATTTTGTGATGAGCCCCGTCCTGAGCAAGGTCAACGACCAGGCCCTGCAGCCTTATCTGCGCGGCGACCTGTCTCAGCAAGAGGCGCTGAACCGGGGTGTGGTGCCGATGCGTGAGTTCATGTTCAAGCAGGTACGCCAGACGGATGTGGCGCTCTTCATGGGGCTGGCCAACCTGCCTCGGCCGCGTAACGAAGATGATGTGCCGACGAGAGTGCTCGTGCCGGCCTTCGTCATCAGCGAGCTGCGCACAGCTTTCCAGATGGCGTTCGTGATCTACATTCCCTTCCTTGTCATCGACATGGTAGTCGGCTCTGCCTTGCTCTCGATGGGCATGATGATGTTGCCGCCCACTGTCGTGTCCTTGCCGTTCAAGCTTCTACTGTTCGTCCTGGTCGATGGCTGGCGTCTCATTGCGCAAGCATTGGTCTTGAGCTTCCACTAAAGGTCAAGGAAGCCGGCGATCCTCCGGCCGCATGCGACGCGGCCGGAAGGGGGAACCCGCTTCCACCGGAGGGTAATCCTATGACAGAAACGACAGTGCTCGAACTGGGGCGCGAGGCTGCGCAGATAACCTTGCTGCTCATACTACCCTTGTTGGGCGTGAGCCTGATTGTCGGGCTGGTAATCGGCATCATCCAGTCTGCCACACAGATCCACGAAGCGACCGTCAATTTTGTGCCCAAGCTGTTGGCGATCTTCGCTGTGCTCGCGGTCTTGGGACCGTGGATGCTGCAGAACGCTGTGAAGTTCACTGCTGATCTCTTTCCGCGGTTGCCTGATCTGGCGCGCTGAGAAGAATTCATCCATTCCCCTGTGGGGACTATGCGGTTGAGCCTGAATCGATGACCCTACCCATCAAGGATGTCCAGTTGCTGGTCCCTGTCATGGTGCGCATCCTGTCGGCACTCATGGTAGCGCCAGTCTTCAGCCACCAAAGTGTGCCAGCCATGGTCAAGATTGCGCTGGCAGGGATGCTGGCCTGGCTCCTGGTCGCGCCCGGCGGCATGTCAGTTACCCTGCCGACGACGGCAGACCAATGGGTTGCTGGCATTGCCGGTGAGGCGCTGATCGGCCTGCTGTTGGGCGCCCTCAGCAGCCTGGCATTCTGGGGCCTGAACATGGCCGGCGAGCTGGTTGGACTCCAGATCGGCTGGAATTTTCCCGCGACGATGCACGCCAGCTTTGATAACTCGCCCGCACCGACGGGCCAGCTGTATACAGTGCTGGGCACCCTGATCTTCTTGGTGACGGGTTGCTACCAACTGTGGCTCAAGGCGTTGGCCGGCACGTTTGTTGCCGTTCCGCCTTTCGGGTTCGTCATGAATGGCCACGCCGTCGATCAGGCTATCTCTCTGATCAGCGCCTTGTTCGCCGGCGCGGTCCAACTGGCGCTGCCCGTGATGGGGACGCTATTGCTGGTCGAGACCGTGCTTGCCTTCATGACCCGGGTACTGCCACAGTTCAACGCATGGGTCTTTGGGATGCCTTTGAAGGTGGGCGTTGGGCTACTGGCGATTTGGCTGACGCTGCCGGTGCTCATGATGATGATCGATCGTTGGCTCCAGCAGGTGCCGGACGCCCTGCGGATCGCGCAGGTGCTCAGATGAACGAGCGCACCTTCGACCCCACCCCGCGCCGCCTGGCAGAGTTGCGACGGCGTGGCGACGTGCCCTTGAGCGCCGAGGTCACGAACGGGCTGACCCTCCTGGCGGCGGTCTACCTGCTGGGCGCTCGCCTCGCTTCGCTGTCCAGCATGCTGGAAGAATTGATGCGCACAAGCTTCAAGAGCCTCAGTAACCCGGACCTGAGCACCAACGGCCTGGACTCCGGTGCGCTGGTCCTGGCGCGGGCCCTGGCGGGTGTGTGGTTACCCTTCATGTTGACCATCATGGTCATCGGCATCATCGTGTCGCTGGTCCAGACCCGTGGGCTGATCGCCATGAGCCGCATAGCGCCCGATTTCAAGCGGATCAACCCCGTGAGCGGCCTGGGTCGCATCTTTTCGAAACAAGGGCTTTTCGAAACGGGCAAGGGCCTGGCCAAGATGACCATCCTGGCAGTCGTGCTTTACGGGGGCGCGCGGGTTGCCATCATGCAGCTTGCCGTGGCCAGCCAGGCCGGGCTCGTGCCCGGCATCGTCTCGCTCAGCGGCAGTCTCGATCAGATGGCGCACCAGGCCGCCATCTTCCTGCTGCTGGCTGCGGGGCTGGACGTCATATTCCGCCGGCGCCAGTATCAGCAGCGCTCCAAGATGACCCGTCAAGAGGTCACCGAGGACATGAAGAACGCCGAGGGCCAGCCCATGATCCGGGCCAAGATCCGCGAGTTGCAGCGGCGCATGGGCCGCCGGCGCATGATGCAGCAGCTGCACGCGCCGACGTGATCGTGACCAACCCGACCCACCTGGCCATCGCGCTTCGCTACGACGCCAAGAAAATGGCCGCCCCGGTCGTGGTGGCCAAGGGCCAGGGCCTGATCGCCGAGCAGATCATGCGCAAGGCCCGTGAGTTAGGCATTCCCCTCGTCCAGAACATTCCCCTGGCTCATGCGCTGATCAAGATCGAGCTGGGGGCAGCCATACCGACCGCCCTCTACCAGGCCGTGGCAGAGGTGTTGGCCTTTGTCTGTATCGCGTGCGGCGGCACGGGCCAGGGTACGCCGGCCAGGGAGCCACGCGATGACAGCCGCTACTGCCCGCTCGGGTTCCTTGCCTAAGGGCCTGCTGATGGCGCTGCAGCACGGCGAGGTGGCGCTCGCGCTGGCGACGGTGGTCATCATCGGCATGATGGTCGTCCCACTGCCTTCGTGGGTGCTTGATTTGCTGATCACCTGCAGCCTGAGCATCTCCATCACCGTGCTGTTGATCGCGTTGTCGGTGCAGGAGCCGCTCCAGTTCTCCGTTTTTCCGTCCCTGCTGCTGCTCGTCACGCTGTTCCGTCTGGCACTCAACATCTCATCCGCACGCCTGATCTTGTTGAACGGCTACGCCGGCCAGGTGATCCAGGCCTTTGGCAACTTCGTCATCGGTGGCAATTACGTGGTTGGCATTGTGGTCTTCTTGCTGCTGATGATCATTCAGTTTGCCGTCATCACGAACGGTGCCGGTCGTGTAGCTGAAGTGGCAGCACGCTTCACGCTCGACGCGATGCCCGGCAAGCAGATGAGCATCGACGCCGACCTGAACGCGGGCCTGATCACCGAGGCTGATGCGCGGCGCCGCCGCCGGATGATCGAGACCGAGGCCGATTTCTATGGCGCCATGGACGGCGCCAGCAAGTTCGTCAAAGGTGATGCGATTGCGGGCGTCGCCATCATCATCGTCAACATCCTCGGCGGCTTTGCGATCGGCGTGCTCCAGAAAGGCATGTCGCTACCTGACGCCCTCCAGAACTACACTTTGCTGACGGTGGGTGACGGCCTGGTGGCGCAGATCCCGGCCCTGTTGGTGTCAACGGCTACAGGCATCATCGTGACCCGGGCCGCCTCCGAAGAGGGCATGGGCAACGATGTCCTCAAGCAACTGTTCGCCAACGCCAATGTGCTCGGCATTGTGGGTGGCATCCTGGCCACCTTTGGCCTGGTACCCGGCTTGCCCAAGCTACCGTTCTTTGCGCTGGCGGCGTTGCTCTTGGGCGGCTTCGCCATGTTGCGGAATCGAAGGAAGGCAGCGCCGGCCCCGGCAGCGGCGCCGGCAGCGCCAACCGCCGAACAACAGGCCGAAGATGTCTTCAACCTGATGAAAGTGGATCCCCTGGCCGTCGAGCTCGGTTATGCCCTGGTGCCGCTGGTAGATCAGGCCGCGGGCGGCAATCTACTGGATAGCGTCTCGGCGGTCCGGCGGCAGATTGCCCTCGATCTGGGTTTTGTGGTGCCCAGAATCCGCATTCGCGATAACCTCCGCCTGGCTCCCAATAGCTATGCCATTAAGCTGCGTGGCGAGGCGATCGCCGAGGGCGAGCTGCTGGTCAATCGCCTCCTGGCCATGCCAAGCGGCGGCCCCGCCCCGATTCCGGCCAGCCTGCATGGGGTGGACACCCACGAGCCTGTCTATGGGTTGCCGGCGCTCTGGATCGACAAGCGTGAGAAAGAGCTGGCCGAGCTTGCCGGGTACACTACGGTGGACCCCTCTTCGGTCCTGACCACGCACCTGTCGGAGACGATCCGCGCGCACGCCGCAGAGCTCTTGACTCGTCCGGAGTTGCAAAAGCTACTGGATCATCTGGCCAAAGAATCGCCAGCCATCGTGCAGGAAGTGGGCCAGGACAGCTTGGGAATTCCATTGGTGCAGAGGGTATTGCAGAATCTTCTGCGCGAACGGGTATCGATTCGAGACCTCGACCTGATCCTGGAGCTCGTCTCCTCCAAGGGCAAGGAGACGCGCGACCCGGATTTCCTGAGCGAGCACGTGCGCCAGACTCTGGGCCGCGCAATCTGCAACCAGTACCGTGAGGGGAATGGCACGCTCTATGTGGTCACCATCGGCCCGATCGCCGAGCAGAATCTGGCCGAGAGCATCCAGCCGACGGATCAAGGCTTGATGGCGCAGTTGAGCCCCGAGCTGGCCGGGCAGCTGCTTCAGCGCATCGGTGACGAGGTCGAGAAGATGGCCCAGGCCGGCCACCAAGGTACTTTGTTGTGTAGCAGCCGTGTGCGACTGGCCCTGCGTCGTTTTGTGCACCGCACGTTGCCGCAAGTGGCGGTGCTGAGCTACGGAGAAGTTCCGGCCGGG